>VGSF01000005.1 GCA_016875165.1 Deltaproteobacteria bacterium | reverse complement strand
ATCCGCAGGCTCGTCGCTACGCACGGCCGAATCGTGTTCGTCATTATCCTACGGACTGCATGTTCGTCTCGGGTTGCTCTCCACCCCGCGTTGCGGCGACGCAGTTACCTTTGACTACCCGGGAGCGGGCATCTCCCGGGGAGGGGACTTTCGCCCCTCAGATCGCGCCTGCTCCCAGGCGCGCGGACTCCTGCTTTCGCAGGAGTGACAGTTTTACGACTTTTTACGAAACCATCAAAAATCATTATTAAAAGGAGGGAAAGGAGATGGTAGGGAAAAGAATACGGATGGAAAGGATCATGGATCGCAGTTCAGGGAAGACGGTGATCGTGCCCATGGATCACGGCGTGACTCTCGGCCCCATGCCCGGATTAATCGACATGCGCAAAACCATTGACGCCGTGGCCAGGGGAGGGGCTAATGCCATAGCCATCCACAAAGGTCTGGTGGAGACCGGCCATCGCAAAAGCGGAAAAGATGTGGGTTTGATCATTCACCTCTCGGCGAGCACGTGCATGGCCCCTGACCCCAACTGCAAGGTTTTGGTGTGCTGTGTGGAGGAGGCCATTAAACTGGGAGCGGATGCTGTCTCCATTCATGTCAACATCGGCGCGGAAGATGAGAAGTCCATGCTGAAGGATTTCGGGCGCGTGGCCCGGGAAGCCGTGGAATGGGGAATGCCCCTTCTGGCCATGATGTACATGAGAGGTGCGAAAGTGAAGAACGGGTACGATGTGAGCGTGGTCAAACATGCGGCGCGGGTAGGAGCGGAATTGGGGGCGGACATTGTGAAAGTTCCCTACACCGGCTCTCCAGAGAGTTTCCAGGAGGTGGTGGAGGGATGTTTTGTCCCCGTGGTCATCGCCGGCGGAGAAAAGATGGAGACCGACCGGGATATCCTGGAGATGGTCAAAGGATCTATTATGGCCGGGGGAGCGGGCGTTTCCATCGGAAGAAATGCTTTCCAGCATCGCGATCCGGAGAAAATTATTCGCATAATCCACAAACTGGTGCATAACCGCTTTACGGTTGAAGAAGGGCTGCGCGAGATAGCCGCCTGAAGGAGCAAGAAAATGGGCAAGCAGGTTTGGGTGAAAGTCATTCCCTGGTCCATGGAGGTAGCCCAGGCAGCCATGGAGAGCGGGGCAGATGCCCTCTGGGTCGAGCCGGGCATCGGTTTGACAGTAAAAAAGATGGGCCTCATTCCTACGGTGGCCGAAGACGGAGATTTCATGGTGGGCCGGGATGTGGTGGAGAAAGAGGTTCTGGAGAAAAAAGATGAAGAGGAGGTCGTCAATCTGAGCTTTTCGAAAAAAGTGGTGGTTAAGGGAAAGGACTGGACGATCATTCCTCTGGAAAATTTATTAAGCCGGGCCAGGAATATTTTCGTTGAAATTGCTGATTTGCAGGAAGGGCAAACCGCCCTGGCCATCCTGGAAAAAGGGGTGGATGGGGTGGTGCTTCATCATGCTGATCCCCAAAAAGTCCGCCAAATCATCCATAAGCTTAAAGCGGGGAATGAAGAATTCGAACTCTTACCAGCCCGGGTGAAGGCCCTTGAGCCTTTGGGCCTCGGGGACCGGGTCTGTGTGGATACCTGCTCTTCGATGGCCCCGGGGGAAGGTATGCTGGTGGGCAACAGCAGCCAGGCCCTTTTCCTTATCCATTCGGAGAGCGTGGAGAACCCCTTTGTCAACACCAGACCTTTCCGGGTCAACGCCGGCCCGGTGCATGCCTATATCCGGCTGGCCAATGGGGAGACAAAATATCTTTCAGAAGTGCGGGCCGGGGATCAGGTCCTGGTGGTTAATTTTGCAGGCAAAAGTTATCCAGCCGTTGTGGGGAGAGCCAAGGTGGAAAGGCGTCCCCTGGTTTTAGTCGAGGCGGAGGAGAGCGGCCAGAGAATTTCGGCCATCTTGCAGAACGCCGAAACAATCCGGCTCACCCAGCCAGGCGGAAAAGCGGTTTCGCTGGTTGATTTGAAAGAAGGAAGTGAAATATTGGTTTACCGGGAAGGTTCGGCTAGACACTTCGGAGTCAGGATTGATGAGACAATTTCCGAAAGATAAAAGCCCGGGGAAAATATGCCTGCCCGTTGTGGAGAGGAGCATGGAGGCGGCCCTGCGGACCGTCGCCAAAGCCAACCAACTGGCTGACCTTATCGAGCTCCGGCTGGACTATTTGCCGAAATTCGATCTGGAACAGCTTTTAAAATCAGGGAAAAAGCCGATCATCGTAACCAACCGCCGCAGAGAAGATGGTGGCAAGTATAAAGGAGACGAAAAGAGCAGGTTGGGAATCCTTAGGCAGGCAGTCAATCTGGGCGCTGATTTCGTGGACCTGGAGATGGAAAGCGGAAGATCATTCGTTCATGAACTGATAGCCAATAAAAAAAATACCCGGTTGATCCTTTCCTTCCACGACTTTAAAAAAACGCTTAAGGAAAAAGAGCTGCGCGCTCTCTTTAAGCGCATGATTCAAATCGAGGCGGATGTGGTAAAGATCGTTACTTTTGCCCGGGCCTGGGAAGACAACCTGAAGATATTATCCCTAATTCCTTACGCTAAGGAAAGGAGTCAGAAAATCGTGGCTTTTTGCATGGGAGAAAAAGGGAAGATGAGCCGGATTTTCGCGCCGCTTTTGGGGGCGGCCTGGACGTATGCTTCCCTAAATAGAAAAAGTTCCTCGGCTCCCGGGCAATTGACTGTTGGGGAGATCAAGGAAATCTGGAGAAACCTACAATGATCGACGCAAAGACCCGCCTCTACGGAGTGATCGGAAACCCGGTGCGGCACAGCCTGAGCCCGGTCATCCACAATGGAGCCTTCCGCAGAATGGGGCTGAACGCGGCCTATCTGGCCTTTGAAGTCCTAAACCTTGCTGAAGCCATGAGCGGGATCAGAGGGCTGGGGATTCGCGGAGTGAGCGTGACCATTCCATTTAAAACGGTCATCATCCCGTTTTTGGATGGGCTTGAAGACGTAGCCGGCAGGATCCAGGCCGTGAACACCATCAGCAACGAAGGAGGGAAGCTTATCGGGTACAATACAGATTGGCGCGGAGCCCTGGAAGCCCTGGAGGAGAAAACGAATCTTGAAGGGAAAAAGGTCCTTCTTTTGGGAGCGGGCGGAGCGGCCCGGGCCATCGCCTTCGGCCTGAAAGAACGAAGCTGCCAGGTTTTTATCTTTAATCGCTCAGAGGAAAAAGGCCAGAGGCTGGCCGGGGAAATGGGTTTCACTCACCTGCCCTTTTCTTCGCTTAACGGGTTGGATGTGGATGTGGTGATCAATGCTACCTCTGGCGGAATGCACCCGAAAGATTCGGAAACCCCATTGCCAAAGGAGTTTTTCAAAAAAGAGGCAACTGTGATGGATATTGTTTATAAGCCTCTCCGGACGAAGTTTCTGCGTGAAGCTGAAGAACGCGGCTGCCGGACAATCGACGGGCTGGAGATGCTGGCCCGGCAGGGGGCAGCGCAGATTGAGATCTGGACGGGGAAGAAGCCGGATACCGGAGAAATAAAAGAAGACCTTAAAAAGGCCCTAAGATGAATTTCAGCCAAATTGATGGCTTAAGGTGCATAGTACAAAGCGTAAGAAATAAGGATTAAAGCTAAAAGTAGATAGCTTATAGCTTGTTGGATGAAGAGACAATGATTGAAATTAAACCGCTTGAACATTGCGACGCTGTTGTGACCATCCCCGGATCAAAGAGCTACACTCACCGGGCCCTAATTATTTCTGCGCTCGCTGCCGGAGAGTCTGTTCTTGCGAACGCCCTGCGGAGCGAGGATACGGAACACACTGCCCGGGGACTGGAAAAATTCGGAATCAAAATCGATTGGAAAGGAGATTCCATCATTGTTCAAGGGTGTGGCGGAGCGCTGCCGGCGGGAGGGGAAGATATTTATGTGGGAGATTCCGGAACTTCCATGAGATTTCTGACTGCCTTGGCTGCGCTGAAGAATGGCCGCACCCTGCTTACCGGGAGCGAGCGGATGCAGGAGCGGCCGATGGCCGAGCTTTTAGATGGATTGGTCTCGTTGGGAGCCAGGGCTTATGCAAAGGAAGGAAACGGTTATCCGCCTGTAGTCGTGGAATCCCAGGGTCTTTCAGGCGGAGTGGCCCGGATCAGGGGTAGTGAGAGCAGCCAGTTTCTTTCCGCCCTTTTAATGGTTGCGCCCCTAGCCCGCGGGGACGTGAGGTTGGAGGTAACGGATCGGCTGGCTTCCAGGCCCTATGTGGACATTACCCGGGACGTAATGTCTGCCTTTGCCGTAAAAGTTCAGGCTATAGGAGATCATTCGTTTTTTGTCCGGTCAGGGCAGCGCTATCTACCCAGGGAATACCGGATTGAAGGGGACGCCTCCAACGCTTCTTATTTCTTCGCAGCAGCCGCCATAACGCGGGGCAAGGTGAGAGTTGAAAACTTCCGCCCCGCCTCCGTCCAGGGGGATTCCAAATTTTTAGAAATCCTGGAGAAGATGGGATGCGAAGTTTGCCGGGGAGAAGATTTTGCGGAGGTCCGCGGCAAAGACCTCCGGGGGGTTGAAGTGGATATGAACGCCATGCCCGACCTGGTTCCCACCCTATCAGTCCTTGCCGCCTTTGCCCGGGGCAGGACTGTGATACGAAATGTCGGCCATCTGCGCCTCAAAGAATCGGACCGCCTGAGGACCGTAGCTTTAGAGCTGGGCAAAATGGGGGTTTTGGTAGAAGAGGGAAAAGACTGGCTGGAAGTTAAGAGCAAAGAAGTCCGGGGGGCGGAGATCGAAACCCATAATGACCACCGCCTGGCCATGAGCTTCGCCATCGCCGGCCTGGCCGTTCCCGGGATAAAGATTCGCGGGGAAAGATGCGTGGATAAATCCTTCCCGGGGTTTTGGGAAACGCTGCAAAAGCTCTACTGAAATGGTTAAAGGGGGAGAATGAAGAAGCGAAATTCAAAAAGTTCAAAGAGGATAATTACTGTAATACTGGAATCCTTGGACCCTTGAATTCTGGAACCCTGTATTTTTATGAATATCGTCTTAATCGGCTATCGAGGAGCAGGTAAAAGCAGCATAGGTAAGTTGTTGGCTACACGTACGGGAAGGCGCTTTGTGGACACTGATGAGCTGATAGAGAAAAGGCTTGGTTCTTCCATCAGAGAGATCGTAGAAAAATGGGGATGGAGCCATTTTCGAAATGGGGAAAAGAAAATTATCGAGGAGATTTCCGGCGGGAATAATTTGGTGATAGCTCCCGGCGGGGGAGCGGTGCTCGAACCCCAAAACATAAAATTTTTAAAACAGAATGGTCTATTCATTTGGCTCAAGGCCGATAAGGAAATTCTTTATAAAAGAATGATGGCGGAGCAAGAAACATTGGCCAATAGACCAACCCTGACCGGAAAGGGCACCCTGGAAGAACTGGAAGAAGTGATGATGAGTAGAGAGCCGGTTTATGAGGGGGTAGCCGATATTCAAATTGATACTTCCCATTTGAATAAAGAGGCGGTTGCGGATAAAATACTGGTTATATTGCCAGAGAAAATGGAGGCCTGAATTGGGCGGAAATTCGTTCGGTACTCTTTTCCGAATAACCACCTGGGGAGAATCCCACGGGAGAGCCGTGGGAGTGATAATAGACGGCTGCCCGCCCCGATTGGATATTACGGCAGATGACGTTCAGAGAGAGCTGGACCGAAGGAAGCCCGGGCAGGGAAAGGGAACCAGCCCGCGAAAAGAAAAAGACCGGGTGGAGATTCTATCCGGGGTCTTCGAAGGAAAGACAACCGGAACACCCATCTCCCTCCTGATCTGGAATGAAGACGTGGAAGGTACGGCATATGAAGAGTTGAAAGATATCGTAAGGCCCGGCCATGCTGATTTCACCTATCAGGCCAAGTACGGCATCCGCGACCATCGCGGCGGAGGCAGGGCCTCAGCCAGGGAGACTGTCGGAAGGGTGGCCGCAGGCGCCATAGCCAAAAAGATATTGAAGGCGGAGGGGATTGAAGTTCTGGCGTACACCCTGGAACTGGGAGGGATTCGGGCGGAAAAGATGGATTATACAGCGGTCGGGAAGAACGCCCTCCTTTGCCCTGACCCGGATGCCGCCGTAAAAATGGAAGAGAAAATCGAAAAAACCAGGCTGCGAGGGGATACGCTTGGGGGCATCGTGGAAATTCTTGTGCGGGGATGTCCGGCCGGATTGGGGGAGCCGGTCTTCGACAAATTGGAGGCTGATCTGGCCAAGGGGCTGATGAGCATCGGGGCAGTCCGGGGAGTGGAAGTCGGCGCGGGGTTTCGGGTTGCTGGCATGCTTGGCTCAGAATGTAATGACCCTATGAAACCCGGGGGATTTGAAAAGAACGATGCCGGGGGGATTTTGGGGGGTATTTCCAGCGGAGCGAAGATCCTGCTTAGGGTGGCTGTGAAACCCATTCCTTCCATTTCTCTGGAGCAGTTAACGGTATATTCTTCCGGCAGGCCCGTATCCGTTAAGATTCAAGGCCGGCATGATGTTTCGGCCATCCCCAGGATAAACCCGGTCTGTGAAGCCATGGTAGCCATTGTCCTAACAGATCACTGGTTCAGGCAGGAAGTCCTTAAAAGAGGGTAAAGATGGAAGAAAATGAAAAAATAATATCTCTCAGGCAGATCATTGATGCCCTGGACATGAAAATCCTAAAGCTTCTAAACGAACGGGCCGAAGTTGCCCTGGAGGTGGGGAGGGTAAAATCAAAGTCCAAAATAGACCCTTATAATCCTCAGCGAGAGGAAGAGATTTTTCAGCGGCTGCAATCTATAAACACCGGGGCATTCCCGAAGCAGGCCATAACTCCTGTTTTCCGTGAAATTATTTCAGCCTGCCGTTCCCTGGAGGCGGAGCTCACCGTGGCCTACCTCGGTCCGCCGGCTACCCACACCCACCTGGCCTGTATTGAACGTTTCGGGAGCTCTGTGCAAGCGCTTCCCAAGGAGAGCATCCAGGAAATTTTTGAAACAGTGGAAAGGGAGAAGGCCAATTTCGGGGTAGTCCCCGTGGAAAATTCCACCGAAGGGGTGGTGAACCGAACCCTGGACATGTTCATCGATTCGGAAGTGAAGATCTGCGGAGAGATTTTAGTGCGGATATCCCACGATCTCCTTTCCATAAGCGGGAAAACCGGGGATGTGGAGAAGGTCTATTCTCATCCTCAAGCCCTGGCCCAGTGCCGCCAGTGGCTGAGAAAAAACCTCCCCCAGGCCCAGTTAGCTGAAACCGTGAGCACGGCCAGAGCCGCCCAGCTGGCTGCTCAGGACCCGAAAGCCGCGGCCGTGGCCAGCTCCTTTGCTTCCGAACTTTATGGCCTGAAGGTCATCGAGTCCCGGATTGAAGATTATTTGCATAATTACACCCGCTTTTTGGTCCTCGGGCGGCAGATCAGCGGGCGGACAGGGAAGGATAAAACCTCTTTCCTGTTTTCCATTCCGGACTCACCGGGGGCTCTTTACAAGGCGCTGGAACCTTTTTACGAGATGTCCATCAACCTGACCAAAATCGAATCCCGGCCAATTAAAGATAAACCCTGGGAATACGTCTTTTTTGTCGATTTTGAAGGCCACTTCACAGATGCCCAAATTCACCGGGCAGTCTCTGACCTAACGAAAAAGGCTCTTTTTTTAAAGTTCCTGGGTTCTTATCCCCGGAGTTCATAATTTAGGAAGAAACGTTCGCTGCGGAGAGCGGTGAGACGGTGAGAGAGGACAAAGAATCAGGGGCTGTAATGTAGCGCGGCCAAATGGAAGTTGCAAAGACAGCGCTGAAAGATTAAAGGAAAAGCATATAGTGAAATTAAAGGCCCAAATCAATTTCCCTTCTGTCGAATGCTGGTGGTGGCGCAACCCCCATAAAGGAGAGGACTGTCCGCTGCCGGAGAAATAATCTGATTTAAGAAATCAATCTGAGACAAAGGCCGGGGCAGTCGTCATGAACCCCGGCTTTTTTATTTAACTTCTCCTTGCTTTTTGTCTTTTGACGAATATTCATCTCTTTACTCTCGGTGTTCTTTGTGGCGAAAAAATAAAAAAGGTAACAGTTTAGCGATTTGAAAAAATGGTATTAAAGCCTTTGTTGAGGGCCGGGGGTTAGAGCGGAACGCGCCGGAAGCATCGGTTGGGTTTCCGCTTGGCCACGAAGACAGAAGATCTTTTCCTCCGGAGGAGGCGGGGGTTCTTGCCCGCCCCATATGCGGAGATATTAGCGCCTTATGATTCCAAGCGTTACGCTCTGGCCCCCGGCCCCTGGAATCCCTTGGCCCTTACAACACACCTTTTTTCAAAGAGCTAAAGTGTTACTAAAGAAGGAGGTTTGGATCGTGGCAAATCCCTCATTGAATGAGTTCAAACGCCTGGCCCGGTCGGGCAACCTCATACCCGTGCATGAAGAGGTGCACTTTGACTGGGAAACTCCGATTTCGGCATTCCGGAAAATCGACTCCAAAAAGTTTTCTTTCCTCCTCGAAAGCGTGGAAGGCGGGGAAAAGTGGGGACGCTACAGCTTCCTGGGATCAGGCCCCTCTTACCTTTTCCGCAGCCAGGGGGAAGAATTCGAAATTCTCAAAAACGGCGATGTTCTGCGGAAGGGAAAAAGTAAAGATCCTTTGCGGGCCCTGGAAGCATTCCTGGGAAACTACCGGCCCGTGCTGGATGACTCCCTGCCCCGTTTTTTCGGGGGGGCCGTAGGTTATGTCAGTTATGATGCCGTCAGGTCTTTTGAAAAAATCCCTGAAATTCTTCCGCCAGACCGGGACTTCCCTGACTGTTGTTTCATGATCACCGATACCCTTTTAATTTTCGACAACGTGAGGCAGACGATCAAAGTGATAGCTGGCGTCTTTTTGGACGGCTCTCAGTCCCCGGAAGAGGCCTACCGGCAAGCTGAGGAGAGGGTCGGGGGAATCGTGGCCAGACTGCTAAGCCCTTCTGTCCCGGCTGCTGAAAAAAAATCTTTCTCCCCCTCCCCTCTTCGTTCCAATTTAAGCCGGGAGGAATTCATTAAGAAGGTGGAAAGAGCCAAGGAATATATCCGCGCCGGGGATGTTATCCAGGTCGTGCTCTCCCAGAGGTTTTCCACCGAACTTCACTGCGATCCCTTCGATGTATACCGGGCCCTGCGATCCATCAATCCTTCGCCCTATCTCTTTTATTTGCAGATGGATGATACGGTTCTGTTAGGGGCTTCCCCGGAGGTGATGGTCCGCCTGGAGGGTAATCAAATCGAGCTCCGGCCCCTGGCCGGAACCCGCCGCAGGGGGAAGACCGAAGAGGAAGACCGGGAGATGGAGAAGGATCTTCTTGCGGACGAAAAGGAAAGGGCTGAGCATATCATGCTGGTCGACCTCGGGCGGAACGATGTGGGCCGGGTGGCCGAGATCGGCTCGGTTGAGGTCACGGAATTGATGGGGGTGGAGCGCTATTCTCACGTCATGCACATCGTCTCCAACGTGCGGGGCCTGCTGGCTCCGGGAAAGACTGCTTTCGATGTTTTCCGGGCGGCGTTTCCGACCGGGACAGTCACGGGGGCCCCGAAGATTCGGGCCATGGAGATCATCGAGGAATTGGAGCCGGTCCGGCGGGGGCCTTACGCGGGGGCTGTTGGTTACTTCAGCTTTTCCAAGAACATGGACACCTGCATTACCATCCGCTCCGTTCTCATAAGGGAAGGCAAAGCCTACATTCAGGCGGGAGCGGGCATTGTCGCCGATTCCCAGCCGGAGAGAGAATTCGAAGAGACCCTGAACAAAGCCCAGGCTATCTTTAAATCTATAGAGCGCGCCGAGGAGGGTTTGCCATGATTCTCTTGATCGACAATTACGACTCGTTTACCTACAACCTGGTGCAATACCTGGGCGAATTGGGAGCTGGTTGCCAGGTTTACCGCAACGACCAGATTGATCTTCCTTTCATTCTTAGGACAGGGCCTGAATACCTGGTCGTTTCCCCCGGGCCCTGCACTCCTGAGGAAGCCGGAATATCTAAGGAGGCTATCCTTATGATGGCTGGCCGGATTCCCATTCTGGGGGTATGCCTGGGCCACCAATGTATCGGTGCTGTTTTCGGGGGTAAAATCATCCGCGCCAAACGCTTGATGCACGGGAAGAGCTCCCTCATCCATCACGATGGCAAGACCATTTACCGGGGCCTCCCCAATCCGTTTAAAGCCATCCGCTACCATTCCCTCATAGTCGAGCGGGAAAGCCTGCCGGCGTGCCTGGAAATTTCGGCGGAGACAGATGAAGGGGAGATTATGGGCCTCCGGCACAAGGTTTTTCCCATTGAAGGCGTGCAGTTTCATCCGGAATCGATCATGACCCAGGGAGGAAAGATCCTTCTTAAGAATTTTTTGCAAAGGAGAGAAAACGGCCATGTTGAAAGAAATCATCGCTAAAGTTGTCGAGGGGCAAGATCTAAGCGAAGAAGAGGCTGCCCGGGCCATGGCCCATATAATGGAGGGAGAAGTTTTGCCCACCCAGATCGCTGCCTTCCTTACTGCTCTGCGCATGAAGGGAGAGACGAACCAGGAGATTGCCGGGTTTGCCCGGACCATGCGGGCCAAGGCCGTGCGTATCCAGGCCGAACAAGGCGAAGATGTTGTAGATACCTGCGGGACCGGAGGAGACGGGAGCGGCACCTTCAACATTTCCACGGCAGTCGCTTTCGTGGCCGCCGGAGCAGGGCTGACCGTTGCCAAGCACGGCAACCGTTCGGTTTCCAGCCGCAGCGGAAGCGCCGATGTCCTGGAGGCCCTTGGGCTCAATATTTACCTGCCGCCGCCAAAGGCGGAAAAATCCCTGCGGGAAATCAAAATGGCTTTCCTCTTTGCTCCTTCATTCCATCCGGCCATGAAGCATGCCCTGTTGCCCCGCAAAGAGATCGGCATCCGCACGGTCTTCAACCTCCTCGGCCCGCTGACCAATCCGGCCGGAGCCACTGTTCATCTTCTGGGCATTTATCGCCAGGACCTGCTCCAGCGAGTGGCTGAGGCGCTGCGGGATTTAGGGAGCAAGGCGGCCTATGTCGTTCATGGGAAGGACCATAGCGACGAGATCAGCATCACCGGAAAAACAAACATCTGCCAGCTCAAGGATGGGGCCATCGAGAAATACCAGATTGAGCCGGAAGAAGCGGGTTTGGAAAAGGCCTCTCTAAGGGCCATTCAAGGCGGGACGCCCGAAAAGAATGCGGAAATCCTTTTAAGAACACTTAAAGGCGAACCAGGGCCGGCTAAAGATGTTGTCTTGTTGAACGCGGCTGCCGTCTTTGTGGCGGCCGGAAAAACGACCTGTTTAAGAGAAGGAGTAGCCATGGCCCGGGAGTCCATTGATTCAGGAAAGGCGCTGCAAAAACTGAATGAGCTCATCCGGTTTTCCAGGGAGGAAGGTTGAATGTTTTTAGAAAAAGTGGCTGCGCTGAAGATGGAAGAGGTTCAGAAAAGAAAAAAATCTTCTTTAATAAAAGAAATGAAAAAGAGGATTGCCGGTCTATCCCCGCCCAGGAATCTCCTGGAGTCTATCGCTAAAAGCGCTCCCATGGCCCTGATCGCCGAGATCAAGCGGGCTTCTCCCTCTGCCGGGATAATCCTAAAAAATGCCGACGTTTCGGCGATTGCCCGAGAATACCAGGACGGGGGAGCTTCGGCCATCTCAGTTCTCACCGAGGGACATTTTTTTGGGGGAGACCTTGGCCATCTTGCGCAGGTCAAGGAAAAGGTTAAGCTTCCCCTCCTGCAGAAAGATTTCATCATCGATCCCTTCCAGATCTATGAGGGGAGGATCGCCGGCGCGGATGCGGTATTGCTTATTGCGGCGATTCTTGGCGGCGCCCAAATACGAGAGTTTGCTGGGCTGGCCGGAGACCTAAGAATGACGCCTCTGGTGGAGATCCACGATGATGATGACCTTAGGAAAATTTCCGACTTCTCCCTCCCGCTCATCGGGATCAACAACCGCAATTTGAAGACGCTGGAGGTGGGCCTAAAAGCAACGCATCACCTGATCAAAAAAATTCCGCAGGGTGCGATGGTCATCAGCGAGAGCGGGATTAAATCCCGGGAAGATGTGGAAAGCCTCCAGGAAGCCGGCGTGAGCGGCATTCTGGTGGGAGAAATATTGATGCGGGCCCCTGACCGGGCCGCCAAAATCCGCGAGTTATTGAATTTATAACTTTAGGCACTTTTGCTCACTTTAGGCAAATAGCGCCAAGTCGAAAATTTAGCGCAAGATTGACGGTCTTTCCCAGGCCCGGAGGGCAGGGCGCTTCGCTTGGCATCATAAGGCGATGGTCTCTACCTGGATGAGGCGGGAAAGGGCGCCCCGCCTGCTTTTGCGGAGACCAAGCATTCGCATGGAGCCGGGTTATCTCCCGGCCGATGCTGCCGGCGCTCAGCACCCTGCCCCCCGGGCCACGACAAAGCGGGTCGAAATTCCCGTAGAAATCTAGCCAAAGATATTTGAAATTTCCATCCGATCCCCTCCCCCTTTGATGGGGGAGGGTAAGGGTGGGGGTGAATAGAAAAATTATCCCCCTCCCCTTTATCCCCTCCCGCCAGGGGAGGGGGGGATTTTAGGGATATTATTAAAGTCTTAGAAGAAAATTCTCAGATTGAAAGATGTAAGAATCTATGCTTTTTCCGCGACTGCGCGCGGAAAAAGTGGCCCGCCGGTAACCCCGGTGCGATTGTAGGGGCACGATGCATCGTGCCCCTACGGCTCCGATGAAGGATATTCCCTTCTTACAAACATGTTTGCATTAATGAGGCGCTAAGCGCCTATAACGTAGGTTTTTTCAACAAAGCATTAACATGACCTGGATCAAAATCTGCGGGATCACAAACCTTGAGGACGCCATGGCGGCTGCTCATCTAAGAATGGATGCCCTGGGATTTATTTTCGCCCCAAGTCCGCGAAGAGTTGAACTTTTCGTTGCCCGGGAGATTATCGGCCACCTGCCAGAATCCGTTTTAAAGGTGGGGGTCTTTGTCAACGAAGATCTGGCCGAGGTGGCCCGAATTGCCGACTATTGCGGCCTGGATATGATCCAACTTCATGGGCAGGAAACTCCGGAATATTGCCTCAAGGTAGCCCTTCCGGTGATCAAGGCCATAAGGGTCAAAGATTCGGAGAGCCTGAAAGAAATGGAAAAATATCCTTTCGCCTCAATTTTGCTTGATGCCTGGAGCGCGGAGCAGGCTGGAGGGACGGGAAAAACCTTCCACTGGGAAATGGCTGTGGAAGCGCGTAAAAAAATGAATATCATTCTTTCCGGGGGCCTGAACCCGGGGAACGTGAGACAGGCCGTGCGCATTTTACGGCCGTTCGGGGTGGATGTTTGCTCCGGGGTGGAAAGGAGCGCAGGAAAGAAGGACTTATTCAAGATGGCTGACTTTGTGAAGGAGGTTAAAAAAACCGATGAATCAACCTGACCGGAAAGGACATTTTGGAATTTTTGGCGGAAAATATGTTCCGGAAACCTTAATGGCTCCCCTACAAGAATTGGAGAAAGCTTATCTTGCTCTTAGAAAGGATAACCCGTTCCAGAAAACCCTCGCCGCCTACCTGAAAGATTATGCGGGAAGACCTACCCCCCTTTATTTTGCGGCCAGGCTCACCGAGGAATTTACGGGATGCCGGATTTACCTCAAGCGGGAAGATTTGGCCCACACCGGAGCGCACAAGATCAATAACACCCTGGGCCAGGCCTTGTTGGCCGGGAAGATGGGGAAGAAAAGGATCATTGCCGAAACCGGCGCTGGTCAACATGGAGTTGCTACGGCTACGGCCGCTGCTCTTGTGGGACTGCAATGCGCAGTCTATATGGGAGAAGAAGACATAAGGCGGCAGTCCCTGAACGTCTTCCGCATGAGGCTTCTCGGAGCCGAAGTGATTCCGGTTTCATCGGGGTCCAAGACTTTGAAGGATGCCATTAACGAGGCCATCCGGGATTGGGTGACCAACGTTCGGGATACCTATTACCTGATCGGGTCCGCGGTCGGCCCTCACCCTTATCCTATGATGGTCAGGGATTATCAAGCGGTGATCGGCAAGGAAGTTAAAAGACAGGTAATGGCGAAAGAGGGCCGGCTTCCCGATTGCCTGGTGGCCTGCGTGGGCGGCGGAAGCAATGCCATCGGCCTCTTCCATCCGTTTCTAAAAGACGACGTGCGTTTTATCGGCGTGGAAGCGGCCGGCCTGGGATTGTTAAGCGGCAAACATGCGGCTTCGCTTAATGCCGGCTCTGTCGGAACGCTTCACGGGTCCATGAGCTACATCCTGCAGGATGATTCCGGAAATATTATGGAGACGCACTCCGTCTCCGCTGGTTTGGATTATCCCGGGGTCGGGCCGGAACACTCTTTTTGGAAAGAGATGCGCAGGGCGGAATACGCCGCTGTTACCGATGAAGAGGCCATGGCCGCCTTTCATCTTCTTTCCAAAACCGAAGGAATCCTGCCGGCCCTGGAAAGCGCCCATGCCCTGGCCTACGCTGGAAAGATTGCTCCTTCCCTGGGAAAAGACCGGATCATGGTGGTGAATCTATCCGGGCGGGGAGATAAAGACGTTCAGTCCATAGCAGCAAAAATGGGGGTGGAGTTATGAGTAGAATCCAAAAAACGTTTAGAGATTTAAAGAAAAAGGGGCAGGCCGCCCTCATTCCTTTTTTAATGGCCGGCGACCCCGACCTTAAGACAACCGCAGACCTGATCTTAAAAATGGCTGAAGCCGGGGCAGACATCATTGAATTAGGCGCGCCTTATTCAGATCCGTTGGCCGATGGCCCGACGATCCAGGCTGCCGCGCATCGGGTTTGGCAAAGAGGGATTAACCTAAAGTCCGTACTCAACCTGTCTGGACATCTAAAGGGGAAAACTCCTCCTCTGGTCATCATGACTTACTTCAATCCTGTTTTTCGCTTTGGCTTGAAGGCATTTGCTGAAAATTGCCGGGAGTGCGGAGTCGAAGGAGTGATCATCCCTGACCTCCCGCCGGAAGAGGCGGGGCCGTGGATTAAGGAAGCCAGAAAAACAGGGATAGATACGATTTTTTTAACGGCCCCGACCAGTTCACCCGAGCGAATCAGTTTGGCGAGTAAGGTTAGCCGCGGATTCATTTACCATGTGTCGGTAACCGGCGTAACCGGCGTTCGAGGGAAATTATCCGCAGACCTGGAGTTAGCAGTCCGGAAGATAAGAGAGATAAGTAAAAAGCCGGTAAGCGTTGGCTTCGGCATATCCACACCGGCGCAGGCCAGGGAAGTCAGCCGCTTTGCCGATGGAATCATTGTGGGCAGCGCCATAGTAAAGATTATTAAGGATGGCGGGGAAAGGAAAGAAGTAATCCAGCGGGTAGGAGCCTTTATCTCATCCCTCGCTGCGGCCACTGGTGCTAAGTTGCAAAAGTTAGAGTAGCGTAATATTGACGGCCTTTCCCAAAAAATTACTTGCTTGACCCCGGCGGTCAATGATATATTTATTCCCATATTAATGACCATGGCGACCTGAAACCAGATTCTTCCTAAACCATTGGGGGAAGCAGAATGCCTCGGTTCATCAAAACCCCATTTTCCCAAAAAGAGGGATGGGGTTTTTTATTTGAGGATCATCTCCAAATTAGTTGATCGGTAACACTTTAGCTCTTTGAAAAAAGGTGTGTTGTAAAGGCCAAGGGATTCCAGGGGCCGGGGGCCAGAGCGGAATCCGCCTTAGGCGGAGAATCATAAGGCGCTTATTTCTCCGCATATGGGGCGGGCCAGAACCCCCGCCTCCTCCGGAGGAACAGATCTTCTGTCTTCGTGGCCAAGCGGAAACCCAACCGATGCTTCCGGCGCGTTCCGCTCTAACCCCCGGCCCAAAACAAAGGCTTTTATACCATTTTTTCAAAGCGCTAAACTGTTACGTTGATCGAATATTTTATCAAAATTAGGTAAGGGTTCGGAAGGAAAGGCAGATTGCCAGCAATATGACTTTCCTTCCTAGCCCCTGAAAGTACAGGACATTTTACCCATTGCGGCTCTTTGCGCCTCAACTAATTTGGAGATGATCCATATTGGGTCGAGGCTGGAGTTGCCTGAATAAACCGGAAAGAACGATTGGCAGATAAGGAAGGTATGCTGGAGAGGAGAGGGCTATTTTCAAGAGGAGGTGAATTTATGCCCGTATATCTCATGCTCACCAATTTAACCGATGAAGGACGGAAAACAGTTAAGGAAAAACCGGAAAGGATCAAAGAAGTCAACAAGGAAGTGGAAGCAATGGGGGTCAAGGTCCTTTCCCAATATGCCCTCCTGGGTGCCTATGACTTCGTGAACATCCTGGAGGCTCCTGATAACCAGACTATTGCCAGGGTGGCCGTGGCCTTGAGCGCCAGGGGCACATTGCAAACCACAACCCTTGCCGCCCTCTCCGTTGATGAGTTCATCAGCATACTGAAAAAGTAGGTTAAACCCCGGATAAAAAAACTTTCTCCGTGAATCCAGCACACCTTCCTGCTAATTTAATTGTATAGGAATTTCCTTATTGGACACGGATTAACACAGATTATAAGGGCAAACGAAAAAAAATAATTATCTGTGGTTATCTGCGAAAATCTGTGTCCAAATTAATTTGATTTTGAGATGATCCTTATTCAAGCGGTTTAATTTTCAAAGACGGTTGAGATAATAGGAGAATGGCTATGACTCTTAACGAATTTGAGGCGCAAGAGAGTAAGCGGATAACCAGGCGGGCAACCATTACCATTGTAAGCGCGAACCTTATCCGCTGGCTGGGCGGGGTTTCCAGCATACCCCGCGAATTAGTCGAAGCTGGTGAAGCCATCCTTGCCAAAGCGAAAGAAAAAGGGGATATTCGCGACTGCCGGGTTTATGCCTTTGGCAAGGATATGCATTTGCAGGTAAATACTCTCGGGGCAGGTTTGCAAAGCCTTGCGGCGCACAGACTTATTTTCGAGGCTATCGATGCATCTCTCCTCCGGGCGGCTGATGCCGGCCTGTATCGGCCTGTCAATGGTCAGGATTATTTCTGTCTCAATCCAGGGGAGCGCATTGCGGCCCTGGGCCTTAGACCGGTAGAGTTTCCTTTCACCGAAAGGGGATCAGAGCCGATCTACGTTGCCAAATTAATAAACGGGGCTGTTGGGTCTTTCAACCGCATGCTCTTTAACCTCTTCTTTCACCCGGACAAAGGGTCCCATCAGAGGCTTGATGGTACTCGCTTTCTGGCCATTGTGGAAAACGCCAATGATCTTCGGGCCGGACAAAAGCAGCGGAGGCTCTACGCCTTTGGAGACCGCCCTTTGGAAGATAAGCTCTTTTTAATTTATCCATTCCTGAGAAAGCCTCTGGAGTTTGACCGGCGCCAGGTCGGGGACTGGGCGGAACTTCTGTCCATGATTGCTAATCCGGCTGAATGGGTAGTAAGCGCCATCTATGCGGTTAATGGCCGCTATGTAATTCATGGGGAGGAATTGCAGGCCACCCGGCATGAGCCCGTGGCCGTGGTGTCTGTGGAATCCGCCCTTCCTAACTCCCCGATCGAGGACCCCGTGCTCATCCTGCGCCTGCAAAGCGGTCTGCCAGCCGTGGGCGAAGCCAACTTCAGCCTGGGGGCAGATTTCCACTTTATCATCGGCGGCCCCGGGGGAGGGTATCACGTGGGAGTGATGCCTGTGACCATGGCCGAGGCCAGGGCCTCTACAGAAGAAGCGGGCACAGCCCGGCTGGTCGCTTATACTTATCAATCTTACGACAATGGCCGCATACCCCCTGAACACGATGTGATCGACATTTTTAGCCAGGACCGGGTGCAGACCGAATGGCTGCAGAGGGAGGCCCGCCAGTTAATCCAGCCCATATTGCAGCACGGGGAGTTTCAGCCTTATGTGATCGCCGAGGAGGCGGAAAGGCGGGCGCGGGCCTGCGCTGAGAATCTCAGCGGCCTTTTCCAGCCCATCCCTTCAGCGGAACTGGGAGAAGTAGATCATTTGATAGCCAAAGCCAACGAGCGTTCCGGGGGGGAAACTCTTTCGGACATTAAGGCGGATGCCGGCGGCAAAGTGGGCCATACCTCCCCCCCGACTCTTTTCGAGGGAGTAGCCCGTGCCACCCTGGAGCAGGCCAGGGAAGGCGGGATCATCCGGAATTTTCAGGTTTTCGCCGTGGGCGATGATATGCATCTACTGATGTCTCATCGCCATGGCGTAGACGCCAACGACATTCATCTTCTGGCATTCCGGACTTTTTGGCGCATGGTATGGGTTACCGAAGTCATCGGCTATAAGCCTTATGGCCTGGCCCAGGACCTGAAAATTGGCCCGGCTACCAAAGGGAAGCAGGTGGATGATCTGGCGGAGCCCAGCGACCGTTTTATGGAGTTACTGGCTAAATACCTCCCCGAACCTGAAAAATCCTATCTGGATAAGATGCACGGGGCGCAGTTGAAATGGAAGCGCGGCCGGGGCGAGGTGGAGGTTTTAAAACCATTTGCCGGCAACGTTACCGGCCAGGGGCCGGGGTTTGCCGAATTGCCCCTCAAAGACACCTTAAGAGTTGGATTGTTGGGCGCTGACAAGGCCGGGCCGGCAGCCTTTAATATTCCGGTCTTCCATGCGGTTGAAAAAGCTCTGGCTAAGGAAAGTTTCCGGTCCCGTTATGGTGAAAGCCTGGCCTTTGAGATTTTTGACGTCCATAACCATAAGCGCATATTCCTGGATGGACGGGCGCACCGGGAAGACATCGCCGCCCTCTTGGGAGCGACCAACCTTTTTAACATTAAACGTCTTTGGTCATTGTTCATGACAGTCAATCAAAAGGAAGCGGTGGAGTCTTCCGTTTGTGATATTTTGCTGGCAGCTTCGACGGAAAAGCTGGCCCTGATTACTGGCGGAGAGTATGTCGGCAAAGATGACCCGGTGCTCTTAGGGGTTGAAGAGCTGGTCAACCAGATTTTTGAGTATATGAAAACCGGGTTCTACATGACCCAGGGTGATGAACGGGGTTCCCACTACATGATGCTCATCCCCAAGCCGCTTCCGGAAGCCGTAGCCACGGTGCGCAGCCGCGGCCTGCAGGTGGGTTTGATGGTCGCCTTAAATCCGACCGGAATAGTCGAACTGCAGGATGTTTACGCCGCTCCCAGTTTTCGCGAAGCGCGCATACGCATAGAACAGATTAATGCCCGTTTCTGGCGGGCCCAGGGCTCGGAATTTACGCCGGTGGGCGTAGGGGCCCGGGACGTGGAACCAGCCTACCCCTTAATGAAGGTGCTGAACAGGCTTACCCGGGAAGGATCGCCTTACGCCCGGTCTATCCAGAGCGTAACGCAGGACCTCTACCAGCAGATCATCGAAGCTCTCTTAAAGCAACCGAACCTTCCTCAGACCTTTTCAGACTGATTTCCCAAATCTGGATGGGCTAAACAGAACAGGGGAGGTTTCTGCAACGGGGCAGGATAGCAGAGAATCTTTTTCCGGGGTTATCTGCGGAAATCTGCAATCTTGATGGCTTCGTAAAAAGTCCATCTGCGGCGTTGCGCTGCATCCTTCGTCGTTGCGGCGTACCTTTAAGTACGCCTCACTCCTCAGGATTTGCGCGCCTTGCATATGGACTTTTTACTTTGCCATCCCAATTTTGACTTTTTACGAGATTATCAATCTTGATGATGTCGTAAAAAGTCAGAAAAGCCGTCACTCCTGCGAAAGCAGGAGTCCAGAACTGCTTGAATTAACTGGATTCCCGCTTTCGCGGGAATGACGAAAATGGGATAAAAAGTCCAACCACATGTCCTTGCGAGGAGCGTAGCGACGAAGCAATCCCATGAAATCAAGCACTTACAAAATACGAGATTGCTTCGCTCCGCTCGCAATGACCACTTTTGGGACTTTTTACGAAACCATCAATCTTGATTAATCTATAAAAAAGGGAATATCAATGGGTTTTTTCACTGTTGCCTTGATCGGCTTTGGACTGGCCATGGATTGTTTTGCTGTAGCCGTCACCAGCGGAATCGCTATTAAACAATTAAAAATTAATCATGCTCTGAAGATTGCCCTGTTTTTCGGGGGCTTTCAGGCATTGATGCCGGTTATCGGCTGGTTAGCCGGAGTCGGGTTGAGGGATTTTATATCCGATATAGACCATTGGATTGCTTTTGGACTTCTTAGCGCCATCGGTTTGAAGATGATTTACGAATCCAGGAGGTTGCCGACGGAAAAAAATGACAAGAATCCATTGGATTTTTATGTCTTATCAATGTTATCCCTTGCCACCAGCATTGATGCCTTAGCCGTAGGAGTAAGTTTTGCCTTCCTGAAGATTCCCCTCATCGCCTCGGTTATTTTGATCGGGGTCATAACCTTCATTCTTTCTTATATTGGGGTGTTTGTGGGGAATCGGGTCGGGCATTTTTTTGAAAATAAAATTGAACTCGTAGGCGGCCTCCTTTTAATCGGGATAGGCCTAAAAATATTGATTGAGCATTTGACATGATTGTATATTACTATAGCGGCAATTTTTCGAAAAAGGGAGTTGCCGCGATAAAAAATGCTGACTCCCCTCCCCGTCATACCCGCGAAACCTGTCCCTGCAGGCTTTAAGCAGGGAGCGGGTATCCAGTTAGGTTTTGAACGGCATAGACATGCTGGATTCACGTTTTCGCGGGAATGACGAAAGAAGTGACGCTGTAGTGATAGGAATTTCCTTTTTTCAACTTTATCCCGACTCAGGCGGATCACTTAGATTAGACATTTGACACTTATCCTTTACTTTTTCTTAATCATGGTTTTAAAACTCTGTGATCTCTGTGTCCTCTGTGGCTAAATTTTCATTGACGAAAACCTAAAAAATGAGTAGCGTAACTCTGCCAACCAAAAAATGGATTTTTTTATAAAAAGGAGATCGTCGATTATGTCAGAACAAAATCCTTATCAGGAACTTTCCAAACTTTTAGGAGCTCCCGCATCAAAAATCCTCCCGCCCATCATAGAGATGATCGTCGACGAGAAGGAAATCAAAATCGTGCTGGCCGCCTTCCCCCCTGCCACCATCGCAGAGCTGGCCGATAAGACTGGAATTGCCCAGGAAGAAGTCCAGACGATGGTCAAAACATTGTTCCTCAAAGGACTGCTCTTCTTCTCGAAAAAGGAGGGAGACCCCCGTTATTACCGGGTCAAGACGGTCCCCCAATTTCACGACAGCTCCATTCTCTGGGAAGGGGCCACCCCGGAGTTTCACAAGCTCTGGAAGGAATACACTGACCAAGAATGGTCGGAATTCGGCAGGGTGGTGGAAGCTTTCCTCCCGAGGCCGCCGATCCGCATCGTTCCGGTAGGGGCCACCATCGAATCCAGAGCCAAGGTTTTAGCCCTGGATGATGTGCGTGAAATAGTCAATCAGGCGAGGAACCTGGCTGTGACCCGATGCACCTGCCGGGTCGTCGATGGGAAATGCGGTAAACCTGTGGAGATATGTATCCAGGTGAATCGGGCGGCTGATTATGGCATCCAGAGAGGAACGGGCCGGGCCATTACCAAAGAAGAAGCCATGGGTCTTCTGCATTTAGCCGAGAAAGAAGGGCTGGTGCACATCGTCGATAACCGGCAGAAGGTTGATCACATAATATGTAACTGCTGCCGGGATTGTTGCATAAACTGGAAATTGCCCAATCCCCGTAAATTTGTTGATCCAAGCCGCTTCCAGGCCCTGGTCAACGAAGAAGAATGCATTGGCTGTCAGGTCTGTCTTGACCGGTGCTATTTCGACGCCATTGTGATCGAAGGCCAGGAACCGAAGGCTCGTATCAACCCGGAGAAATGCGTAGGCTGCGGCGTTTGCACCGTCACCTGCCCGACAGAAGCCATGGCCATGAAGGAAGTCCGCCCACCGGAGGTAATCCCAGCTTAGCTATTCACCGCAGAGATCGCCGAGAACGCAGAGATAGATTAAAGGAAAGACAAATGGCGGGAGGGGATAAAGGGGAGGGGGAGCATTTTTCTATTCACCCCCACCCCACCCTCCTCGAAGCTGTGAAAAAATTACTTCGGTTCTTTTTCGCGTCATTCCGGCGAAAGCCGGAATCCAGTGTTTTCCAGACATTACGAACTGACTGGACCCCGGTTTTCACCGGAGTGACGGCTTAATTCACACTTTCCCCCATCAAAGGGAGAGGGGATCGGATGGAAATTTCAAATATTTTTGGTTAGTTTTAGATATTGATTTTTCTCCGCGAACTCTGCGTTCTCTGCGGTGAATCGTTTTTTTATCGGCTTTCTATCACTCCGTTCCGCAGAACGGTCTCCCCTTTGGCATTATAAACTTCCAGAAGATAAAGGCCGGGGCGGGACTGCCAGACTTTAACCTGAAGCGATTCCCCCGGAATCACCGGACTGCTGAATCGGGCCGAATAAGATTTCATCTTTCCGGAATCTCCCTGAAAGACCTCCTGGACAAACCGGCGGCAGACAACTCCATAAGTGCAGAGGCCGTGGAGGATGGGTTCTTTGAAGCCAACAGCCTTAGCGATGGCCGGATCGATATGCAGAGGATTGCGGTCTCCGGACATGCGGTAGAGCGCCGCTTGATTCACGTCGGTTGGGGCGTCAAATACAAAGTCCGCAGTTTTGGCCGGAATGGCCGGAATCTCCTTTTTAGGCTGGGCCGCCCCTCCGAAACCGCCAGCCCCCCGGACAAAGGCGGTTGACCAGTTGGTGCAAAGGGGGTTGCCGCTCTTGTCTTTTGTTTCGTGGCGCATCACGATGGCCGCCCCCGATCCCTTATCGTATATCCCCTCGATCACGGCCGTGGTGGAAACCGTGGCGCTGCGGGGAATGGGGTTGTGCACCTCTAAAGCCTGCTCCCCGTGAACGACCATGGCAAAATTCGCCTTGGTGGATAAAAAGGCTTGAGCGCCGGCGTTGGAGGGTAGAATAACCCCGTAGGAGGGAAAAGCTTTAAAATACTTTGACCCCTCATAAACATATTCCAGGTCCTCACGGGTGAATCCAATTCCCAGGGCGTAAATGATCAGGTCCCTTTCGCTGTAGGTGAATTCATAAGGCCCCCATACT
Organism: Deltaproteobacteria bacterium; assembly: GCA_016875165.1. GTDB lineage: Bacteria > Desulfobacterota > SM23-61 > SM23-61 > SM23-61 > JAHJQK01. The sequence continues at coordinate 84,119 of VGSF01000005.1, read as the reverse complement.
TTTCCGACGTTCTCCAGGTTCAACGACATAATTTTCTCCTTTCGCAATAATATGCTCACCAAATTGCCCTATAAAGGCAAAAGTGTTTGAAGCCCCTTCCTTATTTGCCCAGTGCCTATTGCCCATTGCTAATTGCCCATTGCTAATTGCCCATTGCCTATCTCTTCTTCATCCTTCTCCATCCACAATGGCCACATCTTTTCTTATCTTATATCGTTCAATCTTCGAACGCAAAGTATTCCGGCTCATTCCCAGGAGAATCGCTGCCTGAACCTGATTCCCTTTCGTTTCATGCAAAGCTCTCTTGATAAGGATTTTTTCTACAGCCGACATCAGGTCAGATTCCGGCCTCCCCTTAGTTTGTTCCGCCAGCTCTTTAAAAACAGGCTCCATCAGCATTTCCAGCCTCTTCTCCAAGTCCATCTGCTCTTTTTGCCCCATTTCCAGCCCCGCCTCTTCCAGGAAGAAATCCTCGGGGAGGAGAGTGCTGCCCTTGGCGATAACCAGCGCCCGTTTTACGGCATTTTCCAATTCCCTGACGTTCCCCGGCCAGCGGTAGCGCATTAATTTTTCCAGGGCGCGGGGGGCAATCTCTTTAACATTGCGGTTGATCTCCGGCGCGAAAATTTGCAAAAAATACCGCACTAATTCCGGGATGTCTTCCCGCCGCTCCCGCAGGGGAGGCAGATGGAGGGTAACCACTTTCAGTCGATAATAAAGATCCTGACGGAATGCCCCGTCGCGGATGGCCTTTTCCAAATCCTTGTTGGTGGCCACGATCATCCGCACATCGGCCGTAATGCGTTCGCTTCCCCCCAATCGTTCAAACTGCCGGTCCTGAAGCACGCGCAGAATTTTGGCCTGGGTTGCTGGCGTCATGTCGCCTATCTCATCAAGAAAAAGGGTGCCTCCGTGGCATTGTTCAAATTTGCCGATGCGCCTGGTCAGGGCTCCGGTGAAAGCGCCTTTTTCATGGCCGAAAAGCTCACTCTCCAGGAGCGTTTCCGGAATGGCTGCGCAGTTTACCGGAAGAAAAGGCTTTCCCGCCCGGCTGCTATGATGATAAATAGCCCGGGCCGCTAATTCTTTACCCGTCCCGCTCTCACCCCGGAGGAGCGCCGTGACCCCCGTGGGAGCCACCTGGCCGATCATTTTGTAAATCTCCTGCATGGGAGGGGAAGATCCCACAATGGCCTCACCTCCGACTTCTGCCACTTCGCGATCCGGATAAGAAACCATCTTTTTCATCATCCGGGATACTTCCAGGGCCCGCTCCACCATGGCCCTCATCTGGGGAATGTTAAAGGGCTTGAGGATATAGTCGAAGGCCCCAAACTTCATGGCCTCAATTGCCGTTTCGGTCGTCCCAAAAGCGGTCATCAGGATGATCAAGGCCTTGGGGTCTTGTTCTTTGATCTGTCGCAGAACAGCCAATCCACTCTGCCCGGGCATTTTGATGTCCATGATCACCAGGTCCGGATTTTCAATAAAAAAAAGCTCCAGAGCTTCGGTTCCGTTCTTGGCCGAAGAAACCAGAAGGCCCTGCCCTTCCAGCATCCGGTTTAACGAATAGCGCATGCTCGGGTCGTCGTCTACAATCAGAATCTTGTCCAAGAAACCTCCCAATGCAAAACCAGGGGGTAGGGGGTAGGGTGTAGTAACCACAACCTTATTAGGCCTTATCCCCTACACCCTACCCCCTACCCCCTTTTATATAAAGGTAAGGTTATATAAAAAGCGGCTCCTTTGCCCGGGATACTTTTCACTTTAATCTCGCCCCTGTGCTCTGCGACGATGCGCTGGGCAATGGGGAGCCCCAAGCCGATTCCTTCCTCCTTGGTCGAGAAAAACGGCTCAAAAATCCTGTTTTGGACCTCTTCGGGAATCCCTTCCCCTGAATCCAGAAAGGATATTTCCACAACTGAGCTGCCGCGATTCCCTGTGGAAGGGTCTTTAACAGCAGTGGCTACTTTCAATTTTCCTCCCTGGGGCATGGCCTGGATGCCATTAAGCAAAAGGTTCAAGAAGACTTGCTTCATCTGCTCTCCATCCATCGGCAGGAGGGGTATTTCATCGGCATCCTTTCTCTCCAATAAAACCCCCTGGGCTTCCATCTCGTAAACTATTAGAGCAATGGTTTCTTTTAGAACTTTGCGTACGTCCATCATCTCAAGAGAGGGGGAGCGAGGCCGGGCAAAATCTAAAAATTGTTTAATTATTTTGTTCACCCGTTCAATCTCTGCTTCGATCACGGCTAAATCTTTATCCCGGGAAGCCTCGGTGGCCGTCTGGTCCACCAGAGAATGAATCAAGATCTTGATGCTGGTCAAGGGATTGCGAATCTCATGGGCAATCCCTGCGGAAAGTTTCCCTAAAGCAGCCAATTTTTCGGATTGAAATAATTGTCTTTGGGTTTCTTGTAACTCTGCGGTAGCTCTTTTTACGCGATCCTCAAGCTGGCTGCTAAAAGCTTTCAGTTCTTCATACATGAGGGCATTTTCCAGGGCAAACGCCGCCTGGTTGGCGAAAATCATCAAGGATTGAAGTTTTTTTTCGGTGATGCTGGTTTGACTGATCAAATTATCAGCCGAGATTCCTCCTAAAACCTTATCCCGGGAAAGCAAGGGCGCTGCCGCAAAAGATTTTACGTCCCAAAAATTGATCACTCCTCTATTAACCCGGGGGTCCCGGCTGGCGTCTTCCACAATGAAAGGCCGGCGCTCTTTGATGGCCCGGGAGACCATGTTATCTTCGGCATCATAGGGTAAACTGATGTCCTGGATTTTATCCTTTTCCACTCCCACCGCCACTTTGCATACTAATTGATTTTTCCCTTCATCCAGCAGATAAAGCCTTGCCCGGTCGAATCCAATTCCCCTGGCCACTCCTTTCAAAATCAGTTCCAGAATTTCATCCAGATTCAGGGTGTGCATGGACTGGCTGATATCATGGAGCAGGGAAAGCTCCCGGACGCGTTTTAGCTCTTCGATTATCTCTTCCTGCTTTTTCTGGAATTCATCGAAAACCGGGTAAGAGGCCATGGAGTGTTCCCCAAAATCCAAACCTTTAACCTCCTCTTCGGAAGAGACGCGCAGCCCTGCCGCCGCGTTAATTAGTTTGAAGAATCCAAAGGAAAGAGGAAAAGCGAAGAGGAAAACTGTGATCACGGCCAGGGCCTGGACCATTAGCAACTCAATCCCCCCGCCGAAAAGCAGGCCATTCATGGCATATCCCAGGCTGTTCTCAACATACCTGTCCTCCGCAAAAAGCCCTACCGCCAGAGTTCCCCATATCCCGTTTAGGCCATGAACCGAAATGGCCCCGACCGGGTCGTCAATACGCCGGCGTTCGAACCCTCTCAGGGAAAAATAAAGAACGAACCCGGATAAACATCCGATGACCGCAGCGCTAAACGGGCTGATGATAGCCACTCCCCCGGTGCATGAAACCAGGCCGGAAAGGACTCCGTTCATGGTCATGCCTGCATCCGGCTTTCCACGCCGGGCCCAGGTCAGAGTCATGGCGCAGAGCGCGCCGCTCGCGCCCGCCAGGATGGTATTGACGGCGATGAGAGCGATGCTCGGGTTGGCGGCGGAAAGGGTGTTGCCGGTGTTGAACCCAAACCAGCCAAACCAGATAATGAACACTCCCAGGGCGACCAGGGGGATATTGTGCCCGGGAATGATGTTGACGGATCCGTCGCGGCTGTAGCGGCTAAGACGCGGCCCCAGCGCCAGCACCCCGGCCAGAGAAACCCATCCCCCCACGGAGTGCACGACTGTCGACCCTGAAAAGTCGATCACCCCGATGCGGACCAGCCAGCCACCCCCCCATATCCAGTGGCCCACAACTGGATAGACTAACATACTGATGAGAACACTGTAAAAAAGATAACCGCTGAATTTGGCCCGTTCACTCATGGCCCCGGAAACTATGGTCGCGGCTGTGGCGGCTAAGACCACCTGGAACATCAGGTTGGCGAACTTCCAGTTGTCAACCTTCCCGGCGTTGGTGATATGGCTTAAAAAAAAGTCGCTCGTCCCGAAAAGACCGAAAGCGCTGGCCCCGAACATCAAACCATAACCAATTGAAAAAAATCCGACCGCCCCCAGGGCAAAGCCGATCATGTTTTTCATGACCACAGTGCCGGCGTTTTTAGCCCTTGTAAATCCCACCTCTACCAAGGTGAACCCCGCCGGCATCAGGAAAATCAGGAAGGAGGCAATCAAGGTCCAGATCATGTCCAAGGATGCGGCCTGCTCGGAAAGGACTTTGATAGGTTTCCCCGTCTCATCTCCGTCCAGAGCCAGGAGCCCACTCGGAAAAAAAATGAAGAAGAAAAGAAAAAAGATTGTCATTCCCGCGGAAGCGGGAATACAGGAAAAAAACATAGAAACTGAATTTTTGTTTTCACAGAAATGACAGATTGTTGTTTCACCTATTGAGTGGTTTTTTGTGTTCTCTGAAGACATTTATCTCACTATACATTGCTGAATTCTTGCATAAAAAATCGCTTAAATTAGGAGGCTCTTGCAAAACTCTTGAAAAGTAGAGAAAATCGTCATTCCGGGCAAGCGAAGCGCGACCCGGAATCCAGGATTTTCAAGAACTTCTGGATTCCGGCTTTCGCCGGAATGACGGAGTAAGTGACTTTTGCAAGAAGCTCTTAGGTTCCAGATATTAAAAACCTTTTATGATTAGCCGAATATTAGCACTTTTCGGGAGGAAAAAGCAAAATGATGAAGGCAAAAAAAGGGGGGAGATCACCTAACTCCCCCCTGGACCTGTTTAAGCCGGCCTTCCTTACCGCTTGTAGTTTTCCCTATAAATTCAGGGCCGCCTTTTCGGCGCGAATTCCCTTGAATAAAGGTTTTACTGACGGGACACTACTGACATGCAAGATTTTTTCAACCTCTTCCTTATCCGCCTCCATTACGTGAGGAATCCCGGAAACATCGGCGGCCTCGCGGGTCAGAGCCACAACGTCATCCCGAGTGATGTATTTTAGAGCAAACTTCCTGGCCCCGGCCATGAACTGCTGCAGGCCGGCATTCAGCCGATCGAAATAGGTGATCATTCCGATGGCTCCCGCGGGGATGTTTTGAAAATCTTTCCCGTATTTTTCCTTCAGCTTAGCCGCCAGAATGAAGACATGCTCAACATCAGTTCCGTATTTGGCGATGTCGGCTGAAACCTTCCCTTTTATGATCATTTGCCCGATGGTATTGCCGACCATAGCTGCGGTCATCGAAGCTCTGCCCAGGCAAATGGCTTTAATATAAGGGGCTGCCAGCGCAAATGCCTTGAAGATATGATCTTCCAGGGAGAATCCACCCGCTATGGCGCAGGATGGAATGAAGGCGCCTTTTTGTTCCATGACTTTTAAGTACTGATAAAGGAGACTTTCCAGATAAACAGTAGGAACTCCCCATTCATTCATCATTCTCCAGGGGCTCATTCCGGTTCCGCCGGCCGCTCCATCCACGGTAAGGAGGTCGATCTTAGCATCGGAAGCAAATTTGACTGCCCGGGCCAGGTCAGCGGGTCGATAAGCTCCGGTCTTCAAGGAAATATGTTTGGTCCCGATCTTTTTAAGCCTTTCTATTTCCTTATGAAATCCTTCTTCGGATACCATTCCCAACCTGGAGTGGCGCTCGAATTCCTTAAAATCACCCTGTTTGAAGGCCTCTTGAATCACATGGTCTTCCGGATCAGGAAGAACTATATACCCCCGGCTTTTCAGCTTAAGGGCTCTTTCCAGTGCGTCCAGTTTTACTTCCCCGCCGATATCTTTGGCTCCCTGGCCCCATTTCAGTTCAATGATTTTAACGCCCAGCTTTTCCACCACGTATTCCGGCACTCCCAAGCGGCCGTCCTCTACGTTATACTGAACGACAATCCCTCCATAACCGTCATACCATTTCTGGAAGGTTTTCACCCTCCGTTCCATCTCCGGAGATCGGACGATACGGCCGTTCTTAAATTCAGCATCGGGGTCCATACCGCAGACATTCTCACCCACGACCACCAAAGTGCCGACAATGGCCGCGGCTGTGGCCATCGCTTCCCAGTGAATGCGGGCGATGTCCGTGGATCCCAGAGCTCCTGTAAAATAGGGGACCCGCAGGGGAATTTTTTCAGCCGCGCCCACCTCGGTGGAGATATCCACTGCGGGGAACGTGGCTTTATCGGAGTCGGCGGCAACCCCCACTGCCCCAACGCATGTGCCCTGGATATTGAAATGGGAATAATCAACGGGATAATCCTTTTCAGACCCGGCAGTAACTTTGGAATAGGGTTGCGGGTAGAGAATTTCTCTGCCCCGCAAGGCGGAGCGGCCGATTTCACAAGGGCCCGGGCATCCATCCAGGCAAGTAACACAGATGCCTGACCCCGGTGCAGGCGCTACTCGGTTCCGGCTCATGGTCGCCGGGCTGGCATTTACTTTGCTGTAAGACATATATATTTCCCTCCTTATCACATTTTTTTTGGCCCGGCGCCTTTTCATTTATTCTGAAAAGAAAAGGCGCCCTTGCTTTAGCAATTGGACGCCTTTGTCAACCATGATGCAGCCGCACTTCATCGGGCGGCATTACGGCAATTTTTTTAAAACCTGTATTAAAATAAAAAAGGCGTCCTTTTCTTCCACTTTAGGACGCCCTCGTCATGAGCCACCGCACAACTTTGTGCGGCAGCTTGCTTCATTTGCTACCATCATATAAAATGTCTAAGGTTGTGTCAATATATTTTTTCCGCGAATTCCTTTTTAAATTAGCCACAGAGGACACAGCGCGGCAGAGCCGCAACCAAAAGTAAGTTTTGCTTATGGCCACGCCCGATCCCAGAAATCCCCCCTGCCCCCCTTTAGCAAAGGGGGGCAGGGGGGATTTCAGAGGCCAGTTTCCGAATCAATTTTGCTTAACAAAATTTCAAGATGTTGCACGTTAGTAGTACAGAGATCACAGAGTTCTTAAAACCATGATTAAGAAAAAGTAAAGAATATGTCAAACGTCTAAAGTGATCCGCCTGAGGCGGGCTAAAAAGGTAACACTTTAGCTCTTTGAAAAAAGGTGTGTTGTAAAGGCCAAGGGGTTCCAGGGGCCGGGGGCCAGAGCGGAACGCTTGGAATCATGAGGCGCTTATATCTCCGCATATGGGGCGGGCCAGAACCACCGCCTCCTCCGGAGGAAAAGATCTTCTGTCTTCGGGGCCAAGCGGAACCCCAACCGATGCTTCCGGCGCGTTCCGCTCTAACCCCCGGCCCAAAACAAAGGCTTTTATACCATTTTTTCAAATCGCTAAACTGTTACAAAAAAAGAAATTCCTATACAATCCAGTTATTCCATAGACTAATTGGTGTCCATCCGGAAACTCAATTTTTCACCTCCCCCTTCGACGGGGGAGGGGAGGGTGGGGGTGATAAGGGGTTAAAATTTCTATGACTTCCATTTTAATCCCCTCACCCCAACCCTCTCCCGCAAGGGGAGAGGGGGTTTCCGGATGAGAACTAATTGAATATAAAGCCAGCAAGTTTCGATACTTTGCAGGAGAACAACCTCAAAGGGAAATAATTCCCCCAGAACATGCCGGCGAATGAGATAAACATTTATATCCAAACATAAGAATATCCCGCAAGCCTATTTAAGTTGCCATCCGCTCCAGGAGAGCGGCCGGGAAATGGCTGAATACATCTGCCAACGACAAACCCGATAGACCTTCTTTCTCACCTACAGATAATTTTTCATTGGTAAAGAGGTTGCGGTATATACGGCCCGCCGATTGGGGAGGCAGGGTAAGCCAGGTATCCTTCCATACCTTCTCCCCCAAAGGCGGTTGCTCGACCCCCCCGGTGAGTTGGACTACCATTCGCGGGGCTGTAATGACAATTTCCTCCCCGGCTAAAATCCGGGAAAAAGAATATACACAATCCTTCTTTTCACCAAATGCTCCTAATGGCAGATAGGCGCCTTCAGAAAAAATCTGCTGATGCAGACGACGGAAGTTGAGCGTGCGGTAGATCAGATAAAGCTTGATCCGCCCGTCCGGGCTGGTGTTGAGGAGGTCCTGCACCAGAGGAACAAGGTCCTCTCCGCTATGATCTACCTTATCTTGCAGCTCGTTTAACAGGGTGCGGCGCTTTTGGTAGTCTACTGGCCGGCGGTTATCAGGGTCCACCAGGCTGAAGTCCCAGAGTTCGGTTCCCTGATAAATATCGGGAACTCCGGGGCAAGTGAGCTTCAGAAGAGTCTGGGACAAGGAGTTCCACTGGCCAAAAAAAGCCACCCGCCGCTGAAAGGCCAGTAGGTCGCTGAGGAACCGGTTTTTCCCCCGGTCGTCTAGCAGCCGATAAACAAAATTCTTCACCGCCTCGTTGTATTTCTCATTTGGATTGATCCAGCTGGTATGAACCTTGGCCTCCAAGGTGGCCTTACGCATATAAGCGGCAATCCTTTCCCGGAAGTGGGCGAACCCCTCTGAATTCATGGGCTCCACGGGCCAAGACCCCACCAGGGTCTGGTAAAGCAGATACTCGTCATTACGATCTGGAGCCGGTTTTCCATCCACTGCGGTCTTTTTGGAGGCGTTGAGCCGGCTCCAGCGGCTCAAAGCGGCCCGCCATTCCCCTGGGATCTCCGGAAGCACGTTAAGGCGACTCCGCACATCCTCACCGCGTTTTGTGTCGTGGGTAGAAGTGGCCAGAAAGGAATGAGGCCATTGCCGTAGGCGTTCGGCGTTCTTCTGATGAAAGGCGGAACCTGAGATTCCAAAATGATCGGGATGACCACCCACTTCATTTAAAGAAACCAGCCGGTTGTATACGTAGAAAGCCGTGTCCTCCAGTCCTTTGGCCATAACCGGCCCGGTAATCTGCTGGTAGGTCATGACGAAGTCAATTACCTTTCCCTGATCTTCTTCTGAAAAATCCTGAATGTTGCGCAGCAGAAGGGTGTGGCCAATAAAGTCGAAGATGGCCTCGGCCGTCCGCGGATTTCTTCTTTTGGCCTCGGCCACCGCATTCTCAATATAGGCCTGATCCCGCGGTAAAACGACCTCCGGGCCGGAAACATAAGTGCGGTAGACCGGCAAGCAGGCGATTATTTCCCGCATGGCAAAGGTAAGGCTGTTGAGGGTGAAGTCACGGTAGCGGCGGTTCTTTTCAGAGATGCGTTCGAGCTTGTGGCTGAGGGCATTGATCTCGCTGGCCAGGGAAACCAGCATAATCATTTTTTTTGTGGAGTTCACCAGATGGGAGAAATGCATCTGGCTTCCCATGAAATGGCTGTAGATCCGATCGAAGGCCTTATGGTTGCGGCTATCCACGAACAACCCATTTACTGCGTTTAGGAAGTCATAACCTGTAGTGCCGGATACCGCCCAATCTTCGGGCAGGGATTCCCCCGCGGAGAGAATTTTTTCGGCGACTACATAAAGGGGCCAGGCAGAGGGGGAAGTTTCTTTTTGCTTGAGGAGATCCGCAAGCCAATCCTCGACCATCTTCTCCATGCCCTTAGGCAGGGCGGAATCACCTTGTAAATCGTGAGCGGTCAAATGGATCTGAATCAATTGCTCTATGTAGCTAATCTGGAGCTGGCGGAAGTAATGCGCGGGGTTGCGCAGGCCGTCGGGGTGGTCAATGCGCAATCCGGTAACTTTTCCTTCCCCGAGAAGGCGAAAAATTAATCGGTGAGCCTGTTGGAAGACCTCGGGAAGTTCCATACGAATCGCCGCCAGATTGTTGATGTCAAAGAACCGCCGGTAGTTGATCTCATCGGAGGCTACCCGCCAAAAAGCCAGGCGATAGGCCTGGTCATTGATCAAGGCATCCAGCCGGTCGAAGCTGCGGGGACCCCCCACCGTACCATTGAAATCCTGGACAGTCCTGTCAATGGCCTGCCGGATATCCGGGCTTTTTTGGTAGAGGGCGGCAATGCGCCTTTTGATGACTTCTTTCTCCCGGTTCCGTTCGGCCAGTTTTTCGGGATTCACTTCTGTTCGTAGAGGCAGATAATTCAAGGCGGTCAGGATGCTTTGAAGTTCCTGCAGATCTTCATTCTCTTTCCCAAGGGTCTGGGTCAGGGTGTCGATGAAATATCCGAGGATCAAACTATAGGAGCGAGGAGCCACCGGCAGTTTGGTTTCATGATAATAGAGAAAAAAAGCGCCTTCTTTACAGGCTAGTTGAAATTTTCCGCTTTCCAGCACTTGGCCATACTGGTCTTCCAGAATGGGGAGGAGGACCTTATTCTCCAGCTCACGTTTTACCGGGTGCCATTCCAGGTCGAAAAAGCGGGAATAGATTGAACTGGGGCCGTTCTCCAGCACATCCATCCACCAGATGTTGTTCCGGCTGATGCCCATGTGGTTGGGCACCACATCCAGAATGAGCCCCATGGATCGAGCCTGCAGGGCTGCGGATAAGGCTCCGAATTCTTCCTGGCTGCCTATGGCCGGGTTGAACTGCTGGTGGTCGCAAATGTCATAGCCATGCCCTTCCTCCGAGCAAGGTTTGAAAAGAGGAGAGGCATAGAGGTCGCTGATCCCCAGGTCATCGAAATAGGGGACTAAATCCCGGGCTTGCCGGAAGGTGAAACCCCGGTTGAACTGGAGGCGATAAGTCGACCGGGGGATGCGAAGCGGGGTAAGGAGCTCCTGGACCCTTTCAGAAAAAGCGAACGGGACTCGGGTATCTTTTTCTTTCATCTTCTCCTTCAGCCGCAAGTGATTCGGCAATGCAGCTTTTCCCCGAGGGCGGTGAAGTGGTCGACCCAAGCTTGAGCGCCCACCTCCCCTTTCTCGGCCTTTTCCCGAAGTTCGAGAAAAATTTTCTCCAGCATCTCAAAATAAATATTCTGAGCCTTCCAAAAATCCACTTCGAAAGGGAGGGTATTGGCCAGGCTAACCAGCTCTTCAAGATTCTGCAAAAGGAGAAGGTCATTAGGGTTGGTCCGGAATTGCCCTGCCTTTTGCTCGATTTTTCTTTTTAGGGTATACCCGAGGCTCACTCCATCGAGAGGAACCCTCAGCCCTTCGGCTTCATCCAAAAGGGCTTTGGTGCGGTTTCGGTCGAATTCATCGGCCTCCAACACCTTCCGTAAGCTCGTATTCAGGATGAATTCCGCAGCCGTTTGAAAGCTCTTGGGTAGAGGGCTTCCCAAATCGATTAGAAAGCGCATCAGCGTCACCTGATTTTCATAAAGCTGGCGGTAAACAGCCTCGGCCTGGTTCAGGGTGGTATTTAAAATCTGATTCAAGATCTTACGCTGCTCATCCCGGAAAAGCGTCTTGAGGGAGAAAATATTTTTTCCAAAGCCCCGGTCCAGGATACGGATGACTTCGGGGAGATCAGCCCGGGAAAAAACCTCGGTAACTTCTTGCACCAGCGTCTGGTACGCTTCCTCCCCGCGGAAAGTCCGAATCCCACCGCTCAAGTTGTGGTCTCCGAAGTGCATAACCCCAAAGCTCAGGAGAGCCGACTCCTCGGTAATCCGGGACGTGAATCTCGCCCGACCTACCGCCAGCCTCATCTTTCCCGTTTCGGAGCTCTGGTAGTCCTCCCTGTGGACCTCATAACAATAGATCCGGTCATGCTCGGCGTAAGGCTCAAACAACGATCGAATGGCGTAGTGTCCGCCAACCTTGCTCAGGTCCACCATGGCGGGTTTCGCAAATTTTTCGTAAATATGGCGGCCATCTCGGTGTTCGAGAATATTGCTCTTCACCCGCTCCAGTCGCTCCAGGAATTGAGACTCCAGGTGGTCGCCGAAAAGCCCTTCAAACAGTTGAATTGCCCGACCGGCGTACTGAATAACCTGGACCGTTTCGATTCCCGAGAGTTCATCGAAGAACCAGCCACAGCTGGTGAACATGAGCATGGCGTGGCGCTGAAGTTCCAATAGCTTAAGGGCGGCGATTTTATCGGAAGGGCTCAGCTCATGAACAGCGTGCTGGCTCATAAATCGATCAATATTTTCCGGGGAGCGATCGAGGATGATCCCGATATATTCGTCCCGCGCTTCCCAGGGATCTTTTAAAAACTGGCTGGCTTTCTCTTTGTATAAGGGGGCGAGAGTGTCCCGCAGCCAGTCCAGGGCTTCCCGCAGCGGCCCCCTCCAGTTTTGATTCCATTCCGGGTTCATTCCGCTGCTACACCCACAATTGCTCCGCCACCGCTCGACTCCGTGGGAACAGCTCCAGGAACTGTTCTCCAACATTTCCACTTCGTGCGTAGGGGGATGTTTTTCCAAATACTCCCCGTAATTGGTCAGCCGGGCCAGGTTATTGGCCTCGATGTAATGGAGGGCATAGGCCAGACCCATGTCGCCATGGCGCTGGTGGTGGCCATAGGTTTCTCCATCCGTGGCGATATGGATCAGTTGCGGCCACTTACGAGCATCGGAAAAGGCACCGGCGAGCCTGCGGGCGAAATGCTCTCCATTGGTGAGCAGGTGTTCAAAGGCTACGGCCTGAGAGATGGGCCCATCATAGAAGAACAGGTTGATTTTCTGGCGCGAGGGAAGGCGAAGCTCATAAGCCCGGGAAGGATCAATGCTTCCGCCGGTAACTTCATGCCAGGTCCGTCCCTTGATCCGGCGGACTCGCTGCGCCTGATAGGGGGAAAGGATGGTGAAGCGTATTCCCAGAGTTGCCATGATGTCCAGGGTGTCCAGGTCTACCGCCGTCTCTGCAAGCCACATTCCCTCTGGGGGTCTCCCAAAACGGTGCTCAAAATCCCGGATGCCCCAGAGGACTTGCGTGTATTTATCCCGCCAATTGGCCAAAGGTAGAATCATGTGGTTATAGGCCTGGGCCAGGGCTGAGCCGTGCCCGGAAAAATTTTTCTGGCTTTCCTTGTCCGCCGACAAGATGGCCTGATATACCTCCGGCGAATTTTCTTTCAACCAGGCCAGAAGTGTGGGTCCGAAATTGAAACTGATTCTTGAATAATTATTGGTAATTTTAATGATCCGCCCTTCCCCGTTGAGAATTCGGGAGGCACCGTTGGAAGCGTAGCACTCTCCCGTTATTCTCTCATTCCAATCGTGGTAGGGGTAAGCTGAATCCTGAAGCTCTATTGCTTCCAGCCAGGCGTTCTCCCGCGGCGGCTGGTAGAAATGGCCATGGATGCAGATGTAGCGTTCCATTTAAACTCCTTTAATCCGGGCGAAAAGGGTGAAGGCCTTCGGATTAAGGGACATTCTCACCATGCCCATAGATTGAAGCTGTCTGGAAATTATTTTCTCGCTTCCATACCACTGTTCCTCCTGCGAATCAAACTGGTTTTGCCAATGCCCTGCCGGAACAGGCAAATCAACCTTAACCGCCCCATCGTTAAAGTTGAAGACCATAAATACTTCCTCCTCTTCTTTCCAGCGCCGGAGCAAAAGGATTTTTTCCTCATTAAAACGCAGGACTTCCATTTGCTCTTTATTTAAAAAAGCCAGGGGAGATAGTGTTTTGCGGAGCCGGAGGAGTTCCCTGTAAAATTTCTTAAGCATTTGGTGGTGTCCCTGGTTTTGTAACTCTCGCTTGAGTTTGCAGCGGAAGAAGGTGTTTTCGTCCTGGGGATCAGCCAGCTCCCCTTGCCAGGAAAAAGCCGAAAATTCTTCACGCCGGCCCCGGCGCACGGCTTCGACCAATTCCGGGTCGGTGTGGCTGATAAAATAAAGAAAAGGCGACGTCTCCCCGTATTCTTCCCCCATGAACAGCAGAGGGATGAAAGGAGAAAGAAGCACGACCCCTGCAGCCAGCTTGAGTGCCTCCAGGGGGACAAGTTGGCTCAAGCGCTCGCCGAGCATGCGGTTTCCTATTTGATCGTGATTTTGGGCGAAAACAACAAACCGATAAGCAGGCAGGTCATGAGAAGGAGAACCATGTCGGCGCTTGCGGTATGGGGAATACTGGCCCGAGTATATAAAACCATCCTCATAGGCCTTGGCCAAGTCTTGGAGGCTCCCGAAATCCAGATAATACCCGGCTCGTTCCCCCGTCAGTAAAGTATGAAGAGCGTGATGAAAGTCATCGTTCCAATGGGCATCAAGTCCATAACCCCCCCGATCCGAATGTTGAATAAAACGGCTATCGTTTCGATCGCTCTCAGCAAAGAGATAGACTTTCCGCTCCATCCGTTCCCCCTCCAGATGGACAAGAGTGGCCAGATCCTGAAGAAACGGCTGAGCTGAAGAGTCGAAAATGGCATGGAGGGCGTCAAGCCGCAGGGCATCGATATGATACTCTCTCATCCAGTAAAGAGCATTTTCGACGAAAAACCGGCGAACTTCGTCGCTGTAAGGCCCATCAAAATTCAGAGCCTGGCCCCAGGGGGTGTGGTAACGATCCGTGAAATAGGGCCCGAAATCAAGAAGATAATTTCCTTCCGGCCCGAGGTGGTTATAGACCACATCGAGGACTACGGCCAAACCCTGTTGATGGCAGGCGTTGACCAATGTTTTCAAACCTGCCGGCCCTCCGTAAGAGTTCTGCACGGCGAAGGGATAGACGCCATCGTAGCCCCAGTTGCGATTTCCCGGAAACTTGGCAACCGGCATGAGCTCCACGGCGGTAATCCCCAGGTCTTTCAATTCAGCCAGATACGGGATGATCGCTTCGAAGGTTCCCTCAGGGGTAAAAGTGCCCACATGAAGTTCATAAAGGATATACTCCTGGAGAGAGAGCCCCAGCCAGGTTTTGTCTTCCCAGGGGAAATCAGGATCGATTACCTGGGAGGGGCCATGGACGTCTTGGGGCTGGAAACGTGAGGCTGGGTCAGGGCGTTCTTTCTGGCCGTCGAGGCGGTAAAAATACAGGCTTCCTGGTTCTATCTTGTCCGCAGATGCCTGATGGTATCCTTTTCCCTGATCTAAAGAAATGATCCGTTCCTCTGGAGAAACGATGCGCACTTCGACTCTTTGCACCTGGGGCGCCCACACGCAGAATTGGCAGCGTCCCTCACCAAGGTAGGTAGCGCCGAGGAGGATTTCCAGCTTCACAATGCACTCCCCTCACTCTTGAAAAAGACAGCGGCCAACGGCGGCAGGGTTAGGTTGAGCATGTAGGGCCGACCGTGGAGGGAAACCGGAGCCGCCTCCACACCGCCCATGTTTCCCTGGCCGCTACCGCCGTATTCCCTGGCGTCGCTGTTGAGGACTTCTTTCCAAAACCCTCTCCGAGGCGCACCCACCCGGTAGTTGAAGCGCGGCACGGGGGTAAAGTTGCAGACAATCAGGAGTAAATCATCTGCCGAGCGTCCCTTGCGAATCAGGCTGATGGAACTACCCTCGTGGTCATTGCAATCAACCCATTCGAAGCTGGCGGGTTTAAAGTCCATCTCGTGGAGAGCGGTTTCCCCTCGGTAGAGCCGATTCAGATCCTGCACCCACCTCTGCAGACCGGCGTGAGGTCCGTACTGAAGCAGGTGCCAGTCCAGGCTCGCTTCGTGGTTCCATTCCCGCCATTGCCCGATTTCTCCGCCCATGAAGATCAACTTCTTTGCTGGTTGGGCATACATATAGCCGTAAAGCAGCCGCAGGTTGGCAAATTTTTGCCAATCATCACCGGGCATCTTTCCCAGAAGGGACCCCTTCCCATGAACGACTTCATCGTGTGAAAGCGCGAGCATAAAATTTTCATGGAAGGCATACAACAGCCGAAAGGTAAGTAAATGATGATGGTATTTCCTGTGGATGGGATCCCTGGACATATACTTCAAAGTGTCGTGCATCCAGCCCATATCCCATTTTGCTCCGAATCCCAGCCCCCCAACGTAGGTAGGGCGGGAGACCATGGGCCAGGAAGTTGACTCTTCGGCGATGGTCTGAACGTCCGGGCAGTTCCTGTAGACCTCCTCATTGAGGCGGCGCAGAAAGGAGATCGCTTCTAAGTTCTCCCGGCCCCCGAACTGATTAGGAATCCATTCTCCTTCCTTGCGGGAATAATCTAAGTAAAGCATGGAGGCCACGGCATCCACCCGCAGACCGTCGGCGTGGAAGACCTGCAACCAGAAGAGGGCGCTGCTTATGAGAAAACTGCGTATTTCGTTACGCCCGTAATTGAAGATGAAGGTATCCCAATCCCGGTGAATTCCTTTTTGAGGATCGGCATGCTCGAAGAGGTGGGTTCCGTCGAAAAACGCCAGCCCATGTTCATCATTGGGAAAATGCGAAGGGACCCAATCCAGGATTAGGCCAACGCCCTCCTGATGCAAGCGGTCGATTAAATACATAAAATCCTGAGGGGTACCGTAGCGGCTGGTGGGGGCAAAATAACCTGTGCTCTGGTAACCCCAAGAGCCATAGAAAGGGTGCTCCATGAGCGGCAGAAACTCCACATGAGTAAAGCCCATGCTTTTGACATACTCGGCGAGCTTGGGAGCAATCTCCCGGTAGGTTAACGGATGAAAATTTTCTTCTGGAGCTCTCATCCAGGAACCCAAATGTATTTCATCCACGGCCATGGGGGCGGTGGGAGCATTATGGCCGGATTTCTTCATCCTCCATTCTTTGTCGTCCCAGGCATAATCCAGATCCCACACCACGGAAGCGGTCTTAGGTGGCACTTCATTATAAAAGGAAAAGGGGTCCGCTTTGTCCACCCGGTACCCTTTATACCGGGAGTGGATATGATACTTGTAGGAGATGCCCTTTTCCACCCCCGGGATAAACCCTTCCCAGATTCCCGATTGCCCCTTTGGCCTTAGAGGATGACTCGACTTGTCCCATCCGTTGAAGTCTCCCATGACGAAAATCTGCGCGGCATCAGGGGCCCATACGGCAAAATAAGTCCCCCTAAGGCCCTCTTTATTCAGGGGGTGCGCTCCCAGCTTCTCGTACAGGCGGAAATGGCTTCCCTGATTAAAGAGGAAGAGGTCGTCATCTGTTAAGAAAGTAATGTGATCGTGCCCTGGTTCTCTCTCTTTCTGGATCATTGAGCATTCCTCCCTAAAAATTCCTTCTTTCCCGTTCTTACCCCCAGTTCCTCTACATGAAGTAATCGAAATCCCGTTCGGTGCGTATCCGGCGCCGCAGGCGGAAAATATGGGCCGGAGCAATGCGTGGATCCACCTCCACATAATTCCTTGACCCGGTCCAAAGGTAACGGGCGCCGCTTAAAAGATCATGCATCTGATAAGGTTGTCGCGGGTCTAATTCCAGGGCGGAGAGGGGGAGTTCCACCCAGCCTGCGTGAACGTGATGAGGGTCCAGATTTACAACCACCAGGATTAAATCGGAAAGGTCCTCAGTCTGCTTGCTGTAACAAATGAGCTGATCGTTGTCTATGGGGTGGAAGCTCAGGTTCCAGTCACTCTGCAAGGCTGGATTTTCCCGCCGGATTCTGTTGATCCGGGCGATAAAATCTTTCAAACTCTCTGTTCTTTGGATGTCCCAATGTTTGATCTCGTATTTTTCGGAATCCAAGTATTCTTCGCTACCGAATTCTCGGGGATGGTTCTCGCAGAGTTCAAAAGCCGGTCCGTAGATCCCATAACTTGCCCCCAGGGTAGCGGCCAGAGTTAACCGTGTCATGAAGGCCGGCCTTCCCCCCATCTGAAGATATTCCGTGAGAATGTCAGGGGTATTCGGCCACAGGTTCGGCCGGAAATACTCCTTCACCTCTGTTTGATTCAGCTCCATTAAATACTGGGTGATCTCCCATTTGGTATTCCTCCAGGCAAAATATGTATAAGATTGCGTAAAACCCGATTTGGCCAGGTGGTACATGACTTTCGGTCGGGTGAAGGCTTCAGAGAGGAAGATCACCTCCGGATGGTCTTTTTGGATCTCATGGATCAGCCACTCCCAAAATTGAAATGGTTTGGTGTGGGGGTTGTCCACGCGGAAGATGCGGATGCCCTGATCAATCCAGTAGAATATTACACTTCTGAGTTCTTCCCAGAGTTCCCGCCAGCGGGCTGTTTGGAAATCAAAAGGAATGATGTCTTCGTATTTTTTGGGTGGGTTTTCCGCATACTGCACGGTTCCATCCGGTCGCCAGCGGAACCACTCGGGGTGTTCCTTTGTATAAGGATGGTCAGGGGCGCATTGAAAGGCGATATCCATGGCGATTTCGATGCCATGTTCCTTCGCCTTGGTTAGGAGCCGCCGGAAATCTTCTAATGTACCCAATTGCGGGTGAATGGCCTTGTGTCCACCCTCTTCGGACCCGATGGCCCAGGGGCTGCCCACTTCATCTTCCTTTCCTGCCGGGATGTTATTTTTTCCTTTGCGATGGATACGGCCGATGGGATGGATGGGCGGCAAGTATAAAACATCGAAGCCCATAGCTGAGACATAAGGAAGGCGGGTTTCACAGTCCCTGAAAGTGCCATGCTGTCCCGGCATGGGCGCACAAGACCGGGGGAATATTTCATACCAGCTGCTGAAGCGGGCCCTGGTTCGCTCCACCACCACCACCAGCTCCTTCTCATAGGTGGTGGCCGATTGGCTCTCCGGATACCTGGCAATCATGGCCGCGGTCTCTTCGTCCAAAACGAGGCGAATGCTTTTGGAAAGCTCCTGGGGAGACCGTAAGGCTTGGGCCCATTCTTTGAGCCTTGATGCATCTTCGCCCGAAGCCTTTTCGCCAGCATTCTCGACGATCTCGGCGCCAACCGTAAGATCAACCTTCACCTCCTGACCGGCCCCAACTTTCTTGGTCAAGTCTCGGCGCCAGGATTGGAAGCGATCGATCCAAGCCCGTAACGTATAATAGTAGCGCCCCATGGCGGTGACAACGAAGGACCCTTGCCAGCGATCGTTGGCCAGGAATTTCATGGGGACCTCAGTCCATTGCGCTTCTTCCTCCCGGCGGTAAAGTAAAATACAGGAGAGAGCATCATGGCCATCGGTGAAAATATCGGCCTCGACGATAACTTTTTCACCGACCGTCCGTTTGATGGCAAAGCACCCACAATCGATTTCGGGTTGCACCCCTGTAATAACGACCCGTCTCCTGCCGTCCTTAACCGGGATGACAATATTCCTTTCGCTTTTTTTCATTTTCTTCCAACCCCTTCTACCCGATTTTTTGGATTCCGGGGATAGCAACGAACTCAGCAGTGGGTTTGATCCTTTTAGGCCCTTCCATAAATCTCGGTCATCTCTCGGAGCTTTTCGACCACATCAGGTTTCGGCCAATCCGGCAAAAGACGGTATTCCCAGTTGCCCTCCCGGGTGGAGGGACAATTCATCCGCGCTTCTTCTCCCAGTCCTAAAATATCTTGCAGGGGAAAGATCACTGTATTGGCCACCGACATCATGAGAATCCGGATGAGTTCCTGCGGAAGCTCCTCAATCGGGACTTCGCGCCCTAAATAACGGAAGAGGTTTTTCTTTTCCCCTGGGGAGGCTTCCCTTTCGAACCATCCTTTGACGGTGTTATTGTCGTGAGTCCCGGTATAGGCCACACAATTTCTCGGGAGATTATGAGGGATATAAGGATTCGTAGAAAGGTCGTCGCCAAAAGCAAAAAGCAAGACCTTCATACCCGTAAGCTCGAAATGATTCATGACTTCCCGGACATCCGGAGTGATGGTTCCAAGATCTTCGGCAATGATGGGTAAATGGGGGGTTTTTTTCGCTAATTGATTGAAAAAGTCCATGGCCGGTGCCTCGACCCACTTACCATTGATGGCGGTTTTCTCTGTCGCCGTAACTTCCCAATAGGCTACCAATCCACGAAAGTGGTCAATTCTCACGATATCGAAAAGTTTCAAGTTGTGGGCGATTCGCTGTACCCACCATTCATATCCTTTTTCCTTCAGTACTTCCCACCGGTAAACCGGATTGCCCCAGAGCTGCCCGGTTTCGCTGAAGTAATCAGGGGGGACACCGGCGACCACATAAGGCTTCTTTCTTTCATCCAGCTTGAACAATTCGGGGTGTACCCATAGGTCTGAACTGTCGTAATCCACATAGATGGGAATATCTCCGATGATTTGAACGCCTTTCTGATGGCAATAATCTTTAAGCGGGGTCCACTGTTTGATGAAAATATATTGCAGGAACTTGGTCATTTTCACCAAGTCAGTAAGATCTCTTCGAGCAGCTTGCAAGGTTTCGGGATCTCTATCCCGCAGCCCTTGGGGCCATTCACTCCAAACTTGTCCGCCGAAGTGAGCTTTGAGAGCCGTAAAGAGAGCGAAGTCATCAAGCCAGGGAGAATGTTCTAAACAAAATCTATCATATTCATCATTCTTTCCTTTGCTTGCGAAACGTCCGAAGGCGCGGGACCAAAGCCCCGCCTTGTAATCAAGCGCCTGCTGATAATCAACTTTTTCCACCGGGAATTCCGGTACAGCTTTTAGATCGGATTGGGAAAGCAAATCATCCAGGAGCAAAAGATTAGGGCTGATAAGCAACGGATTTCCGGCAAAAGCGGAGGTACTGTGATAGGGAGAATGGTTATGAATGGGGTCGGTTGGGTTGAAGGGGAGGATTTGCCAAAAACTCTGTTTGGTTTCGGCGAGAAAATCAACGAAACGATAAGCCCAAAGCCCCATGTCCCCAATGCCAAACGGGGAAGGCAAAGAAGTCAGGTGGAGAAGGATACCACTTCCTCGTCCTTTCATATTTTCTCCTTATTATAGATGATGATCTCGTAAAAAGTCTGAAAATACGTTTTTCTGTCATTCCGGCCCCGTATCAAGTACGGGGTAAACTTCAGCCGGAATCCAGTCCCGCTCGGAGCGGGATTCAAATAGTTATTAGTTTTCTGGACTCCGGTTTTCACCTGTCTGCCAGGCACAGGCAAGCCGGAGTGACGACTTTTTACGAAGCCATCCTTATTGAATGGTGAAAATTTTCAATTCGATAAGGCTCTTTGCAAAGAGAGAGCCAAACTTACTACAGAGAAAAAATGTTATAATTACAAGAAATAAGGCAAACTTTGGGTAGGATTTTATCACAACGGTTTGGGGAAAGATAGCCTAGGCCGTTGCATTCTGCTACATTCCGAGACATTACAAGGGAATTAATTTTGACTTTTCAAATCTAAAAGGGTAAATTACATTCAAAAAATGAGTCAAAGGAGGCGGGGGTTTGAGACTCGGCACCAAGCTGACTCTTGGTCTATCCTTGATCATTATTTTCGTCCTATCAGGGTATGGGTTTTTCCATGTCATATCTCGAAGGGAGATCCTTATTCGGAAGATGAAGGTAGAGGTGATGGGGATTAGCCAGACACTGAAGATATCCCTCGAAAAGATCTCGCCCCTGAGAGAGAGGGAGTATGTTCAATATCTCATCAATTCCATTGAAAAATATGAAAAGACATTGGGGGTTATCGTCTACCATCCCCATAAAGATTTCCTCGTGTGGTCCCAATCATTAGAGATGAGAATCGAGCCCTTCTTGGAGTTGATCAATAGGTCCATCAAAGAGGATAATCCTCAAGAAGAATTTGGGGGCTACAAAAAAACTTCCATTTTTTCTTATGCTTTTCCCCTCAAAGACAAAAGGGGAAAGAATATCGGCGGGGTCGCCATCCTTCAGAAAACGACTTTTGTTGAAGAGGAAATTAGACAAGCAAAATGGACCATTTTTATTACCATCTTAGTGCTCATTGGCGGGACTGTGGTATTGATTTTTTTTATCACAAGAAAATGGATTACCCTTCCTATATTTCAGCTCATGGATGGGATTAAGCAAATGGCTAAAGGCCAATTGAATACCCGGATTGATATGAAAAAAGGAGACGAAATCTCTGAATTGGCCCAGGCATTCAATCAGATGGCCGTGGATTTAAGAAACGCTCAGGAAAAAATGATCCAGGAAATGGAAATTAAATTGGAGCTGGAACGGAATCTGCGGCAGTCTGAGAAATTGGCCACCATCGGTCAATTGGCTTCAGAACTGGCGCATGAGTTCGGAACTCCTTTAAATATCATCAGTGGGCGAGCAGATTTGATGAAGCGAAGGCTCGAGAACAAAGAGGAGACTCAAAAAAATTTGGATGTCATCCTCCTGCAAACCGGTAGGATTACAAAGATCATTCAACAACTTCTCGGGTTCGTCAGAAAAAAGAAACCCGAGCGGAGGCCTCTGGAGATAAGCCTCCTTTTAGAAACCACCCTTGATTTTATCGACCACCAGATTCAAAAGCAAAAGGTGAAAGTGGCCAAGGATATAAAAGAAAACCTTCCCCTCGTGACTGGAGATTCAGATCAGCTTCAACAAGTCTTCTTGAATATCCTCCTCAATGCGGTTCAGTCCATGCCCCAAGGGGGGACGCTTCGTCTTTCAGCTTCGCCGAAGTGGATTTCAAAGGCGGGTCTGGAGGCTGCCCAGCGACAATATGTGGAGGTTTTTGTTGAAGATACGGGAGTGGGGATCGAGAAGGAAGTAATGGAAAACATTTTCCAGCCATTTTTTACGACGAAAGAAAAGGAAAAAGGGACTGGACTCGGCTTAACTTTAAGTCAAGGCATTGTCCAAGATCATGAAGGATGGATCGAAGTGGAGAGCGAGATCGGGAAAGGGTCTGTGTTTAAAATTTATCTTCCCGCTTCTCAAAGGGTCGGATAATGGTGGAAGATAAAGGTTATAGAGTTTTAGCCGTCGATGATGATCTGGAGATGTGTAAATTGCTCTCCGATTTTCTGACGGGCGAAGGATTCTCTGTCCTCACCATTGGCAGTAGTTTAGAAGCTGCAAAGATCATTAAAAAAGAAGAATTTGATGTTATCATCACCGATTTAAAAATGGAAGGGTTGAAGGGTCTGGACCTTCTTGAGGAAGTTAAGAAAATAGCACCCCTTACGCCGGTGGTCATCATTACAGCCTTTGGAACCATTGAATCAGCCATCCAGGCGATGAAGTTGGGTGCTTACGACTATATCACCAAACCCTTTCAAATGGATGAACTTGTCCTAACTGTGAAGAAATCCCTGGAAAATCGCCTGTTAAAAAAAGAAGTGATGCGGTTAAAGAAGGAGATAGAGTCTCGATACCAATTCCATAACCTCGTCGGAAAAAGTTACCCCATGCAAAGCATTTATGGACTTATTGAAAGGATCAGTAACACATCCAGCAATGTCCTGCTCACCGGGGAAAGCGGCACAGGAAAAGAATTGGTCGCCAAGGCCATACATTACAATGGCTGCAGGAAAGAAGGTCCCTTCATCGCCGTTAATTGTGCGGCCATCCCGGAAACGCTTATTGAAAGTGAATTGTTCGGCTATAAGAAGGGCGCTTTTACCGATGCCAAGGCAGATAAGAAAGGGCTGATTTCTAAAGCCCATGAGGGGACGCTCTTTTTGGACGAAATCACAGAGATGCCTTATACCTTGCAAGCAAAGTTGCTCCGAGTAATCGAAGACAAAGAAGTTCGACCTCTGGGAGGCACGAGTTCTTATTCCATTGATGTGCGTATCATTTCTGCCTCGAACCGGGATATCAAATTTCTGATCCAGGAGGGACGATTTCGGGAGGATCTCTTTTATCGATTGAAGGTGATCGATATTGAATTGCCACCTCTCCGTCAAAGAAGAGAGGATATTCCTCTTCTCATCCAGCATTTCATCAAAAAAATTAATAATGACCTGAAAAAGAAAATTTCAGGCGTTTCTGAAGAGGCCCTTAAAATTATATTGAATTATTCGTGGCCGGGCAATGTACGGGAATTGGAAAATGTCATGGAGAGGGCGATCACTCTGAGCCAGCAGGAAATAATTCTTCCAGAGGATTTGCCAACCCTTATGATCCAAGGGGCTGATGGTAACCTTATTGAGAAAGCTTTAGGAGAAAAATATACAATGGATCAATTAGAAAAAGAATATATCCGGAGGGTCCTCATTGAAGTCGGAGGAAATAAAACGAGAGCCGCGGAAATCTTAAGCCTTGATCGAAAAACACTTTACCGAAAACTCCAAGAGCTGTAAGCTCATCTTAAAATCCAAACTGCCCCATTTTGCCCCAGATTGTTTCTTTTTTCCTCAATGGTAATGACGTCGTAAAAAGTCAAAATTCCCTTCTTTTTGTCATTCCCGCGAAAGCGGGAACCCAGTAAATTAAATTAGTTAGTTTCCATCCGGAAACCCCCTCTCCCCTTGCGGGAGAGGGTTGGGGTGAGGGGGGTAAAGATAGAAGGTCTTGAAATTCCGAGTCATAATCACCCCCACCTTCATCCTCCCCCATCGAGGGGGAGGAGAAAAATGGTGTTTCCGGATGAAAACTAATTAATTGAAAAATAAGAAGAAATTTTTACTGCTTTGGGCATCTCTATTGCATATTCTGTCAATGACTGTTCAGGGGAATTGTAGTTATCTCTGGCCGAGATTTGAGCGCTTAAAGCGGTAAAACCACTTTTTCTTCTGATATGGAATTCTGTTGAAGGATAGTAAAAATGGCCCCACGGAAGAAGAGAATTTTGGTGATCGAAGATGATGCGGAGATGAGGTCTTTACTAAAAGATTTTATCGACGGAGAAGAGTTTGAAGTCAACACTGCTTATGATGGTTCGGAAGCGTTTCGCAAACTGGCCAAAGAAAACTTCGACCTCATCATTACCGACATTCGCATGCCTGGGCTGAGCGGGTTGGACATTCTCCCCGGACTAAAAAAACTTCAGCCGCAATCCTTGATCATTGTGATCACGGCTTTCGGAAGCGAAGAAGTTTATCGAAGGGTGTTGGGAAGAGGGGCGGATGCTTATTTAGAAAAACCCATTCACCTGGAAGAATTAAGGATTCTGATGCAAAAACTGGTTTTCCCCGAGGCAAATAAAGTGGGAGAATAAAAAATTGAAAAGCGGCTGGAAATCAACCGGCCACTTTAAAAGAGGAGTATTCCCCATGCTGTACGAAACCGTTTGGCTTTTCTTTGCTTTAGGAATGGGCATCTTCTTGAGTATTGGTCTCTTAGGGCTGCTTTTTTCCCCTTCAATTCCTAAGAGAATATTCAGGGAAGTGGCCGTTATCTTGTCCGTGCTGATCCTATTTGGGGGAATCTATTTTTCCTACAAGTGGTATTCCGAAAAAAAAGAAATTCAAGGGATGGCCCAGCAGGTCGAGCTGGCCCTTAAACAATATTTAAAAACACATAAAAAATAATATCTGAAACCTCCGCGCATCGAACCTTTCCGTGGTTAAAGGAGAGAGCGAATTGCATAAGATTCCAGAAGCAAGGAAGTGACTTACCTACAATTCAATTAAGATGGTTTCGTAAAAAGTCCATCTGCGGCGTTGCGCTTCACCTTCGTCGTTGCGGCGTACCTGTAAGTACGCTTCACTCCTCAGGTTTTGCGCGCCTTGCATCTGGAGCTTTTTACGAAACCATAGTTCTGATGACTTTTTACGAGATCATCAATTGAGGAAAGGAGGAAATGGGCTATGGAATGGATTGCTTTAGTTCTGGCCGTGGGTGCTTTGTTAATATCCATCTGGGCACTTAAAAGAACTGGGGGATTGGCTGATATAAAAGCAAAAGTTGATGCCCTTTCCTCCCTCGGACTCACAGAAATGAAGAAGCAAGTGGAGTCAATCGCTGAATCATTTCGGGAAAAGACAGCAGACATTCTGGATCGATTAGAAAAGAAGGTGCGGGGAGAGGAAAAAAGAGAAGAGGGTGATTCCATAAGAAGAGAAGAAGAGGGGCCCAAAGGAGAAGGGTAATGGGGGAATATAGATAAAAAAGGCCTAATCTTTTCAGCAAAGAATTCTTAAGGGCCATTGAATCCAAACCTTCTCGCCTTTCCGAAGAGAATACAAGGGGGCAGCTACATTGCCGCCCCCAAGGCTGGGTTGAACCCGGAAACCTTACAAAGCAAGCAGCTCGCCTCACAGCATTTTCATTGCTAAAGAAGTGCGCAAGGCGATAGGCCCACGAGTCTTCAGCAGAGGGAAATGAAGGGGTAAGCAAATAAAGAAATCGAGGGGGAAACCATCTGGAGTTGGAAGGGAGTACCGTAAGGATTAAATGTTTCCGCTCTCTTGCAAAAGCGGGGCAGGATGAATTTCGATGAACCAAAAACGTATATTTTTCTGCATTCTTTTTCTGGGTATTTTTCTCCTGTCTATTTCCTGGCTCTCTGCTGCCCAGAAGAAGCAGGTCGATGTTATCAAGATTAATGACGTGATTACCCCGGCGATCGCCGATTTCATCAGCAGGTCAATCGAGCAGGCAACCAAAAACCGCGCTGAATGCCTAATCATCAAGATGGATACTCCTGGAGGGCTGGACACTTCTATGCGGGACATCATTAAAGATATCATGAACGCCGACATTCCAATCGTTGTCTACGTGGCTCCCAGCGGTGCCCGGGCTGCCTCTGCGGGGGTTTTCATCACCCTGGCTGCCGATATTGCCGCCATGGCCCCCGGGACGAACATCGGGGCCGCTCACCCGGTAACGGTAGGGGGACAGCAAATGGACAGAAAAATGCGGGAAAAAGTGGTGAACGACGCTGTGGCCTACATCCAATCCATTGCCGAAAAAAAGGGGCGGAACATAGATTGGGCTGCCCGGGCAGTGCTGGAGAATCTGTCAATCCCGGAAACCGAAGCTCTGAAGAAAAAGATCATCGACCTGGTGGCCAAGGACTTGGACCACCTTCTGAAAAAAATCGATGGTCAAACCGTTGAGAAGGCCGGACGGACGATTAAACTGGCCACGAAAGGAGCGGAGATCAACATCCTGGAGATGGGGTTCCGGGAAAGGCTCCTGGCGGTCCTGAGCAATCCTAACATTGCCTATATTCTGATGATGATCGGCCTGATTGGACTGTACTTTGAGCTCTCCAACCCCGGGGCCCTTTTCCCGGGGGTCATCGGTGGGATCTGTTTGATTCTGGCTTTCTTCGCCTTCCGCATGCTGCCGATCAATTATGCGGGCGGATTGCTGATCCTGCTGGGAATCTTTCTCTTCATCGCCGAAATCAAAGTACCCAGCTATGGCCTCCTCACCATAGGAGGGTTGGTATCCTTGACTCTGGGGTCCATCATGCTCTTTGAATCACCCATTCCCGCCCTGCGGGCTTCCTTCTCGGTTGTCATTCCCACCCTTATATTCACGGCGGCCTTTTTTATCTTCGCCGTGTCCCTGGCGCTCAAAGCGCAGATGGCAAGGCCGGCCACCGGGGCTGAAGGGTTAATCGGGGAAACGGGCGTCGCTAGGACCCGGCTCGACCCGGAGGGAAGAGTTTTCGTCCACGGGGAGCTCTGGGACGCCTACTCCGACCCGCCCGTCGAAGAAGGGGAGAAGGTTCGAGTTCTCCAGATCGATGGTCTGAAACTGAAAATGGGAAGGGAGAAGGAGGGGAGCTGAGAATGGAAAAACCCGGGCTGCAGGGCTCCGGCCCCCGAATCAACCCGGAAACAATTCGGTCTTTGGTTTGATCACCCGCAATGGCCGGGCGGGTGGTCGAAAATGAAGACCTGGTGAATATGCCCAACTTGCTGCTCACCAAGATCAGGCCGGAAGGGAGCGACAGGTTGAATCTCCTGGCCGTCGAAATCCTTTCCTACCGCCAGGAATTCAACCTGAAAGAGGACCTTCTCTTAAGAACCGTGGGGTTCAAGATGAATGCGAGCGTCAGGCCACGAAAGTCAAGGGGAAACGCTCACTTTTGACCTCGGCTCATCAAAATAGGAGGGGAAAATGGATGAAATCATTAACGGTTACCCCGCCGTATTAATCCATGCTCATGAGGCGCCGTGCCTCTCCCTTTACCAGCCAACGCACCGGCGCCATCCGGAAAACCGGCAGGACCCGATCCGGTTTCGGAACCTGGTGAAGGTGTTAAAGGACTCGCTGGGGAAGAAGTACTCCAAGCAATACATCCAAGCCCTCCTCAAGCCCTTCCGGGTCCTGGCCCGCGATCCCGATTTCTGGAATCACACCCTGGACGGGCTGGCTGTGCTGGCCGCGCCCGGCATGTTCCGGGTATACCGGTTCCAGCGGCCGGTTCCCGAGCTGGCGGTCGTGGCCGACAGTTTCCACACCAAGCCCTTGTTGCGCATTCTGCAGTCGGCCGACCGCTATCAGTTCCTCGGCCTGAACCGCCGGGAAGTCAAACTCTTCGAGGGCAACCGGGACGCTCTGGACGAGGTCGAGCTGGCCCAGGGTGTCCCGCGGACGATCACCGAGGCGCTGGGCGAGGAATTGACCGAGCCCCATCTGACCGTCGCTTCCTACGGGATGGGAGCAGGGAGAACGCCCATGCGCCATGGGCACGGGTCAAAAAAGGATGAGGTGGACAAAGACACGGAGAAATTCTTCCGCGCCATCGACCGGTCGGTCCTGGAGCACCACTCCCGGCCCTCAGGCCTACCCCTGATCCTGGCGGCCTTGCCCGAATACCACGCCCTCTTTCGCCAGGTCAGCCGTAACCCTTTCCTGATGGCCCAGGGAATCGATATCTATCCGGATTCCCTGCCCATCGATGCGCTGCGCGAGCGCGCCTGGCAGGTCTTTGCGCCCCAGTATCATGCGCGGCTGGACGGCCTGGTCGAGGCATTCGGAGAAGCCCGGGCCAAGGGGCTCGGAGCCGAAGAGCTGGGAGAGGTCGCAAAAGCCGCCGCGGCTCGGAGGGTCGCCACGCTCCTGATCGACGCCGACCGCCATGTTCCCGGAAGGATGGACCCTCGCACTGGCCGGGTCGAGTTCGACGGTCTGGCCCACCCGGAGGTTGACGACCTGCTCGACGACCTGGAGGAGTTAGTTCTGAAGAAGGGAGACCAAGTCGTGGTTGTCCCCGCCGAGCGGATGCCGACGGGCACGGGTATTGCCGCGATCTACCGGTTTTGAGCCGGGGTTGACCCTCGGGGGAAGGACCGAAAATCTGAACCCTTCAAGGCAGTTTCCAATCCATAGATTGGCGGTTCCGGGAAAAATCATTTTCCTTTAAGTCTGACTTTTGCTGATTCGGGGGCCAGAGGATTCGGAAATGGAAGAAAGGGACCTTTTAAACACCAAAATAAAAGACCTCCTTGCCCAAAGAAGATGGACCGGGGTCAGGGAGGTACTGCAGGAAATCCCCGCGCCGGATATAGCCGATTCCCTGCTGAACCTGGATAAGCAGGGACACATTCTGCTCTTCCGCCTGCTCCCCCGCCCGTCGGCGGGCCGGGGGTCATGGCCACCGATACCCTGATCAATTGCGGTGGAAAACTGGCCGAACTCTCCGAGCTGAATAAGGCGATCGGCGGTCAGATCTCCCGTTGGGGAGAAGAATTCCAGGTCACGGGGATCAACGACTTGGCCAACCTGGAAGATCTGGCTTATCTTCTCAAGTACGCCTCGGTCCACGGCTGGTACCCTAAAAAAGTGTCCAGCGAAAAAATTGCCCTTCAACCTTGAGAATCCTTTTTTTGTAGCGGGGGCGCTTACGAATGAAAATGAGTTTGTGCTCAAATAGGTCAAGCTTTTTTTCAACCGGCCCGAAAGCAAGGCTGGAAAAGCAGTTGACGGGGATCCCGACCGGGAATAAAATGGAGGCATCATGAGCACCCTTCATCTGGAAAGAATCTTTTCTCCGAAGCGATGCCGGCGGAAACCTCGGACCTGTATGGGATCTTGTTCCTGCCGGATTTCAGCACCGCATCTTGTCTGATTTCAGCTGGGACGGGTGAGTAATCTAAATGGGGTATCATTCTATCTCCTGGAGGCGAAAAATGGCTTACCGAAAAACAGCCTGCACGATACCGGCGAGCTCTTTTGAAGCGGTTATCTTCGACCTGGACGGGGTGATCACCGATACCGCCTCCGTGCATGCCGCGGCCTGGAAAAGGATGTTCGACGACTTTCTTTCGGGGCACGCCGCCCGGAAAGGCGTCCCCTTTCAGCCTTTTGAAATCGAAACGGATTACCGTCTTTACGTCGATGGGAAACCCCGCCTCGATGGATTGAAGAGTTTTCTCGGGTCCAGGGGGATCGCCCTGCCCGAAGGGCGGCCCGAGGACCCGCCCGGCGCAGAGACCATCCACGGCCTGGGCAAGCGGAAGAATGCGGACTTTCTGAAACAGATTCAGGAGCAGGGTGTGGAGGTCTACGGTTCCACCGTGGATTTGATCCGCAGCATAAAAAAGCACGGCCTGAAAACGGCCGTCATCTCGTCGAGCAAAAGCTGCGCCATGATCCTGGATTCCGTGAATCTTTCGGACCTGTTTGACGTGAGGGTGGACGGGGTGGATGCGGAAATTTTGGGCATTCCCGGCAAACCGGCTCCGGATATTTTTCTCGAGGCGGCCCGGCAATTGAAGGTGAAACCCGGGCGGGCGGTGGTGATCGAGGACGCCGTTTCCGGCGCCCAGGCCGGGCGGGCCGGAAAATTCGGGCTGGTCATCGGAATCGCCCGGACCGGCGGAAAAGAATCCTTGCTGGCCAGCGGAGCCCATGTGGCCGTGTCCGACCTCACGGAAATTTGCGTCGCCGGTGATCTGGAAACCTCCGAACCGCTGCCTTCCGCCCTGGAGGACTTCGGGACCATTGCCCGCCAGGCCGAAGGAAAGCGCATCGCCGTTTTTCTCGACTATGACGGAACGCTGACCCCCATCGTGGAAACGCCTGACCGGGCGGTCATGCCCGAAGAGATGCGGGAGGCGGTGGTGAAACTCTCCCGGCATTGCCCGGTGGGAATCATCAGCGGTCGCGACCTCAAGGATGTCCGGGACAAAGTGCGGATCGACTCCATCGTCTATGCCGGAAGCCATGGCTTTGATATCGCCGGGCCGAGGGGCTTGCAGGCCGAAAATACCGTCGGGGAGGAATTCCTTCCGGTCCTCGACAGGGCGGAGAAAGAGCTTTCCCGGAAACTTGGCTCCATTCCGGGACTGCTCGTGGAACGGAAAAAATTTGCGATTGCCACCCACTTCCGGCTCGTGGATCCCGGAAGGGTGGAAGGGGTTGAAAAGGTTGTGGATGAGGTCGCGGCCGGACACCCGGAGCTCCGGAAGGCTTACGGAAAAAAGATTTTCGAGCTCCAGCCCCAAATCGACTGGCATAAGGGAGAGGCGCTCCTCGCCTTGCTTCGCACCCTGAAACTCGACGGGGGGGATATGCTTCCTATCTACATCGGGGATGATGTGACCGATGAGGACGCATTCCGGGCGCTGAAGGGACGGGGGATCGGGATCGTGGTCTGGGACCGTCCCTATGAGACCGCCGCCGCCTACAGCCTGAAAAATCCCGAGGAGGTCCGCGAATTTCTCCTTCAACTGATCCCTTTCTGCAGGAGGTCTTCATGAATCCCTGGATCCTGGCCTACGAAGGATTCGACCCGAAAAAGGAAAGCCTGCGCGAGGCGCTCTGCACCCTTGGAAACGGGTACTTCGCCACCCGCGGGGCGGCGGCTGAATCCGAAGCGGACGAGATTCATTACCCGGGGACTTATTTTGCCGGAGGATACAACCGGTTGAAAACGGAGATCGCCGGGCGGGTCGTCGAAAATGAGGACCTGGTGAATATGCCCAACTGGCTGCTCACCAAGTTCAGGCCGGAAGGAGGCGACTGGCTGAATCTCCTGTCCGTGGAGATCCTTTTCTACCGGCAGGAACTCAACCTGCAAGAGGGCCTTCTCTTAAGGACGGTGAGGTTCAGGGACAAACAGAACCGGGAGACCACCCTGATCCAGCGGCGTTTCGTACACATGGAGCATATGCATCTGGCCGCCCTGGAAACCACGATCATACCGGAGAACTGGTCAGGACCCCTGGAAATCCATTCCGCCCTGGATGGGACCGTCATCAATGCCGGGGTCGAGCGTTATAAACAACTGAACAGCAAACACCTTGAGCCGATTGAAAGCGGAAAAGTTGATGCGGAGATCATCTATCTGCTCGTGGAGACCAATCAATCCCACCTTCGCGTGGCGGAGGCTGCCAGAACCCGGGTTTATTCCGGGGAGGAACCGATCGGGGTGGAAAGGAAGCTTGTCGAACAACCCGGCTATATCGGCCAGGAGATTCGGGTCGAGGCGGTGCAGAATCAACCCGTGAAGATCGAAAAGATCGTCTCCTTTTACACCTCCAGGGATTGCGCCGTTTGCGAGCCTGCTCTGGATGCGGTGGAGGCCGTCGGGCGTGCCAAAAATTTTGATGGACTCCTTCAAAGCCACGCCCGGCAATGGGATCACCTGTGGGACCGATGCGACATCCGCCTCTCGGACAGCGAGCGCCCCCAGATGATCCTGCGGCTGCACATTTTTCATCTGCTCCAGACCGTTTCGAGAAATTCCATCGACCTGGACATCGGGGTGCCGGCCCGTGGCTGGCACGGGGAGGCCTACCGGGGGCATGTTTTCTGGGATGAACTCTTTATCTTTCCCTATCTCAATTTGAGAATTCCCGTGCTCACAAGGTCTTTGCTTCTTTACCGCTACAGGCGCTTAAACCGATCGCGCCTCGCGGCCCAGGAGGAAGGATTGAGAGGCGCCCTCTATCCCTGGCAGAGCGGAAGCAACGGGCGGGAGGAAACCCAGCAGCTCCATCTGAACCCGAAATCAGGCCGGTGGCTGCCGGACCACACCCACCTGCAGCGCCATGTCAATATCGCCATCGCCTACAATGTCTGGCAGTATTATAAGGCCACCGGAGACCTGGAATTCCTGTCCACCTACGGCGCGGAGATGATTCTGGAAATCGCCCGGTTCTTGGCCGGTATCTCGACCTTCAACCGGGAACATGGCCGCTACGAAATTCTCGGGGTCATGGGGCCCGACGAATACCACGAGGGATATCCGGAGTCGGAAAAACCCGGCCTGAACAACAATGCTTACACGAATGTGATGACCGTCTACGTGCTGCGGACCGCCCTTAAAGCGCTCGAGGCGCTTCCTCCCAAAAGAAGGAATGACTTGCAGGAGGCCCTGGGCCTGGAACCAGCGGAGCTGGACCGCTGGCAGGACATCATCCGCAAGATGCGCGTCGTATTCCACGGGGATCAAATCATCAGCCAGTTCGAGGGATACGATCGGTTGCTGGAATTTGACTGGGAGGGCTACCGGAAAAAATACGGCAATATCCAGAGGCTGGACCGGATTCTCGAGGCCGAAGGGGACACCCCCAACCGCTATAAAGCCTCGAAACAGGCCGATGTGCTCATGCTCTTATATCTCTTTTCGGCCGAGGAAATCCAGGACCTCTTCCACCAGATGGGATACGACTTCGACCCGCGGATGATCCCGAAGAACATAGAGTATTACCTGCAGCGAAGTTCTCACGGTTCAACCCTGAGCAACATCGTCCATTCCTGGGTTCTGGCCCGGTCAGACCGCCCGCGCTCCTTAGAGCTTTTCCACAAGGCCTTGGAGAGCGATGTCTCGGACGTTCAGGGCGGCACGACCCATGAGGGCATTCATCTCGGCGCCATGGCCGGAACCGTGGATATTCTGCAGCGCTGCTATACGGGGCTGGAGGTTCACGACGACATCCTCTTTTTGAATCCGAGCATTCCTCAGGTTTTGCCGAAACTCTCCATGAGAATCAAATACCGGGGCAACTGGTTTGATGCCACCGCGACGCCGGAATCCTTGGTTATTGCTTCCGATGAGGGCGAACTGCGGGCAACAAAAGTTGGATTCAAAGACAAGGTCTACGAACTTAACCCGGGGGAAAAGCTGGCGTTTGACCTGGACAGGGAAAAATAAAAAGGAGGCGCAGGATGAAAAAAATCGTCTCTTTGGCCATAAACCCGGCGATCGACAAAAGTTCCAGCGTCGAGCACGTGATTGCCGAACGGAAACTGTACTGCAAACCTCCGCGCTTCGAGCCCGGCGGGGGCGGGGTGAATGTTTCCCGGGCGATCAAAAAGCTGAGGGGAGAATCGGTTCTCCTCTATCCAGCAGGGGGCTACACAGGAAACAGGCTCAAGGATCTCCTAAAAGAGGAGGGAATCACCCACCGGCCGGTCCCCATAGAAGGGTCGACCCGGGAGAGTCTTGTTGTGCTGGAGGAATCCACCGGCCAACAGTATCGCTTTGGAATGCCGGGTCCGGTTCTGAGTAATGAGGACTGGGAGCGGTGCCTGCACGAGTTGTCCACGATCCATCCCAAGCCCGATTACCTGGTCGCCAGCGGAAGTCTTCCTCCCGGCGTACCCTCCGATTTTTATGCCCGGGTGGCGCGGATCGGAAAGGATCAGGGGGCAAAGGTCATCATTGACACCTCCGGCGAAGCCCTGAACCGGGCGCTGCAGGAAGGTGTCTATCTGATTAAGCCCAAAGTCCGTGAATTCAGAGAGCTCGCAGGACAGGATATTAAAGAAGAGTCGCAAATAAAGGCGGAGGCCATAAAGATGGTTAAAAGCGGCCGGTGTGAAATCCTGGTTATTTCTCTCGGGGCGGCCGGCGCTCTGATGGTATCAGAAAACGTCATCGAACCTATACGGCCGCCGACCGTACCGATTGTCAGCAAGGTCGGGGCCGGAGACAGCATGGTGGCCGGTACGGTCCTGAGCCTGGCACGGGGTAAAACGGAGCGGGATTCTGTCCTTTTCGGAGTGGCGGCCGGCGCCGCTGCCGTCATGACACCGGGCACGGAGCTGTGCCGGCGGGAAGATACCGAGCGGTTGTATGCAAAAATACTTTCCGAGTCCGAATAATCTTTAACGAAATACCTCCCAACCATTAACTTGAGAAAGCTGTATTCTTCCCAAGCTATTTTGATATTATAATATTTAAGGCTTGGAAGAATTTTGGATAGGTGAGGAGATCCGGTGATCGCTTTTGATTCTGTTTTTCACGAGATAGCCGCCTTGCTGCTTTTTGCCGCGGCCATCGGTGCCATCGCCCTCTGGTTAAGGCAGCCCCTGATCGTAAGCTATATTTTGGTCGGCATCCTGGCCGGCCCATCCGTGCTGGGCCAGGTGATGGCGCGCGATCAGGTGGACCTGCTGGCCAAGATGGGAATCGCCGTCTTGCTTTTCGTGGTGGGGCTCAAGCTCGACCTTCACTTGATCCGCACCCTGGGAAGGGTAGCCCTGGCCACCGGTCTGGGCCAGGTTCTTTTCACTTCCCTTATCGGCTATTTTTTGGCGGTGGCTCTGGGCCTGGAGCCTGTCACCGCCCTCTATATCGCGGTGGCGCTCACTTTCTCCAGCACCATCATCATCGTCAAACTCCTCTCCGACAAAAGGGAGATCGATACCCTGCACGGGCGGATTGCCGTGGGCTTTTTGATCGTTCAGGATATCGTGGTGGTGCTGGTGATGATCGGTCTTTCGGCTTTCGGGCTCGCCGGCGCCTCCGACCAGGTGGGGAAAACGCTGCTGTTTTTGTTGTTGAAGGGGGCGGGACTCCTGGCGGGCGTCGCCCTGCTCATGCGTTATGTTTTTCCTCACCTTCTTCATCACCTGGCCCGCTCGCTGGAACTGGTCGTGCTTTTCGCCATCGCCTGGGCCATATTCCTGGCGATCCTGGGTGATACCCTCGGTTTCAGCAAAGAAGTGGGCGCTTTCCTTGCCGGAATCTCCCTGGCCTCCACCCCTTACCGCGAAGCCATCGGCACTCGGCTGGTGAGCCTGCGCGACTTTCTCCTGCTCTTTTTTTTCATCGCCCTGGGCTCTCAGTTGAATCTGGATTCGCTGGGAGCTCAGATCGGGCCTTCTCTCATGCTTTCCTTCTTCGTCCTGATCGGGAATCCCCTGATCGTCATGGTCATCATGGGCTTCATGGGGTACCGGAAAAGGACGGGGTTTTTGGCCGGGCTCACCGTAGCCCAGATCAGCGAATTTTCCCTGGTCCTGGGGGCGCTGGGGGTGAGCCTGGGGCATATCGGCAGAGACGCCCTCGGGCTGATTACCCTGGTCGGCATGATCACCATCTGCCTTTCAACCTACCTCATCCTCTACTCCGCTCCCCTTTACAGACGGCTGGCCCCCTGGCTGGGCGTCTTCGAACGTCAATTTCCCTACCGGGAAAGAGGCGGAGAAGAAGAAGGGCTGGGCCCCTTCGTGGATGTGATCCTCTTCGGCCTGGGCCGGTATGGAAATCATATGGCCCGCGATTTGATCCGGCGGAAATTGAATATTCTCGGCGTGGATTTTGACCGGCAAGTCGTGGCCGCCTGGCATAGAGAGGGGCTTCCCGCCCGGTACGGGGATGCGGAGGACCCGGAATTCCCGGCTACCCTTCCCCTGAACCAGGCTCAATGGGTGGTCAGCACCATCCCTCAACTGGATGTAAATCTGTCACTTTTAGACGCCTTGCACCACCATGGTTTTTCTGGCCGGATGGCTTTCACGGCCCATTCCCTCCGGGATGCCGAAATCCTCCAGGAATCGGGGGCGGACCTGATCCTGACCCCCTTCGCCCATGCCGCCAGGGAAGCGGCGGAGTTGCTCATCGAAGAAACCTGCATTGAAGAAACCTGCCGAAACGAAGGGGGAGAAACAATCCGAGAGAATAGGACCCTCCCTCGCACAGCGAAGGATTGGGAGAGCGAGCTGTCATCACCCCGGGAGTGAGTGCAAGGGCATCGGGCTTTCTCCGTCGAGGAAGCCGCAAAGCCCGACGTACAAATGGTTTAGGGCCGGAAAATGCAGGCCGGGATGGGGGAGGAAGGCAGAGCGACATGCCGAAGAAATTCTTCCTCATGCGGTATATGGGTCACCCCCGGGCCGGTCCCCCCGCTGGGAAGCGATTCACCGTTTCATTTTCCGGGGGGGGAACAATCAGAGCTGGCAGCAAAATTCTTCTTATCCCCCACCGGACTGAAGGTTTGAGGAAGGGCTTTTCCTTCTGTCCGATTCCTCGGAATCCCGAGGGAGAGCGGCGCCGGAGGGACTTTCCAGGATAGAACGAATTCGGGATACATCCTTACGGTCCGCGAACATCAGCAGCGTATCCCCTGCCTCAACCACCGTTCCTCCCCCCGGGGAAAAACAATCGTCGGCGCGGCTGATCAAGATCACCAGAGTTCCCTCGGGTAAATTCAGTTCCACGATCTGTTTCCCCCGGGAGGAAGAATGGGCGGGAATGGTGATTTCCACCAACTCGTTCTTCAGATTGCACGTTGGGCCAAATTCGAGGGGAAACTGAGGTTTGACCGGAATGGGGGCATCTGCCTTCAGCCATCTGGCTACCAGGGGGATCGAAGTTCCCTGAATCAGCACCGAGGTAAGGACGATAAAAAAGACCAGGTTGAAAAGAAGTTCGGCTTTGGGAACCCCGGCCAGCAGCGGGAATGTGGCCAGGATAATCGGCACCGCTCCCCTCAGGCCCACCCAGGAGACCATGATCCTTTCCCGGAAATTCATCGAGGTCACCGAGAGGGCGGCCAGCACGCTCGCCGGGCGGGCGACGAACATCAGAAAAAGGGAGACCAATAAACTGCTCCCCAAAACCGGAAGGAGACGGGAGGGAAAGACCAGCAGCCCCATGGTCAGAAACATGGCAATCTGCATAAGCCAGGCCAGCCCGTCATGGAAGCGCATCAGGCTTTTCTTGTGAATGAAATTTTTGTTTCCCATCACCAGTCCGGCCAGGTAGACCGCCAGAAATCCATTGCCCCCCAGGGATGCAGTCGCCGCGTAGGCCAGGAGGACCAGAGCGAGAGTCAATACCGGATAGAGCCCATCGTACTCCAGCCGAAGCCAGTTGACCAGGAATACGGCCCCTCTCCCGATCCCGAAGCCCAGGGCCGCTCCCAGAGCCATCTGCAACAAAAACATGGGAATCAAATCCGGGAGAAATGCTTCCGGACGGGTATGAAGATGGATGAACCCCAGGGTGAGGAAAACGGCCATGGGGTCGTTACTCCCCGACTCCAGCTCCAAAAGGGGTCTCAAATGCCCTTTCAGACTTACCTTTTTCGACCTCAACACGGAAAAGACTGCCGCGGCATCGGTGGAAGAGACAATGGCCCCGAGCAGCAGGCCCTCGAGAAAAGAAAACCCCAGAAAATTCGAGGCAAACCACCCCACCAGCAGGGCCGTCCCTACCACCCCCAGAGTGGACAGGGCGAAGCCTTTCCAAAAAACCGGTCTAACCATATCCCAGTCCGTGTCCAGCCCGCCCGAGAACAGGATCAGGCTCAAGGCCAAAACGCCGAGAGACTGAGCCACCCAGGGGTTGTCGAAATAGATCCCCCCGGGCCCTTCCGAACCGGCAAGCATCCCCAGGAGCAGAAAGAGGAGCAGGGTGGGGACTCCCAGCCGGCCGGAGGCTTTGCTGGCAAAGATGCTCAGGAGCATGAGGATAGCAACCCAGATGAGGATGTTTTCAGCAGAGACCATGACTTGACGCCTCTTATCTTCTCCCGGGGGATGGAGGTCCAAAAAAGTCAATACGCCAGGGAACGTTTTCCATCGAGAACCATACCTGAATTGGGGGCGATGGGATTATGGGCCTTGCTTTCTTGCCAGGGCCGCATAAAAATCAAGAGTCAGCCCTGCGATGTGCTTCCAGCTGAAATACTCTTCCACCCTCTTCCGCCCTTGAAGGCCCATCGCCCGCTTCTCTTCCGGTGAGTCCAAAAGGCGGTTAAGGGCTTCAGCTAGATCTCTGGCAAACTTTTCCGGGTCGCGGGGTTCAAAATCCTGGAGGTCTTTGGGCTCCAGAGGAACTAACCATCCCGTTTCGCCATGGACAACCACCTCCGGGATTCCCCCGACCGCCGAGGCGACCACCGGAGTTCCACAGGCCATGGCTTCCAGGTTTATGATTCCAAAAGGCTCATAGATCGACGGACAGACAAAAACCGAAGCCTGGCTGTACAGACAAATGAGGTGGGCTCTGGGAACCCATTGATCGATCCAGATAATTGCATTCTTGCTCTCTCTCTGTGCCTGTCTTATTCTCTCCGCTGTCTCCTCCCCAATCTCCTGGGTATCCGGGGCGCCGGCGCAGATCACAACCTGTATTTCCGGCAAAAGGTATTGGATGGCATTGACCAGGTGAAGGATACCCTTCTGGCGGGTAATTCTGGCCACAAAGAGAAGAAAGGGTTTATCCGGGTTGATCTGGTAGTGAGTCAAAACGGCCGGATCGAACGTTGGCGTATATAGATTCGTATCGATCCCGTTGGGGATCACCCGAATCCGTTCGAGAGGAACTCGGTAGAGCTCATGGACCGCCCTTTTCATGGGCTGGGAGACAGCAATCACTCCGTCGGCATTTCCGTAAGCCGTTTTCTCCACCCAGGTGCTGGCCCGGTAGGCCGAACCCAACTGTTCTTCTTTCCAGGGACGGTGGGTCTCCAGGGAATGGGTGGTGATGACGAGGGGGATACCGAAAATTTCCTTGATCAGACAGCCCCCCAGGCATGTGTACCACGTGTGGCAATGAACGATATCCGCTTCTTTTACCGACCCCGTCATGCGGACGTTTCGCAGGAGAGCATCCAGCAGCTTTTGGTGACGTTCATCCTGGTAGGGGAAATCAGAGGCCCCGCGAATCCCCTCGACCTCCAGGTTTCCGGAATGCTCCATCTGCTCGCCGAAACAAAGAACCTGGATCTCATGCTTGCTCCCCTCCAAACGGGCGAGCTCCCGTGAAAGATATTGGACATGAACCCCTGCCCCCCCGTAGACATGCGGCGGGTATTCATTGGTCAAGAGAACCACTTTCATGATGCGCTCCTCCGGGATATCCACAACCGATGGGCCCGGTGCCCCAGAGCATGGATTCACACCCTAGATCAAGCCCTTCGGTCCGTTTTCATGGAAAGGCAAGGAGGGGTCATCCTCTCTGCTTTCTATAATATATTTCCTTCCCCTCCCTGTCAAACCGATCCTTGGACCAGGGGGATGATGATCAGGGCCCGAAACCCCCCTTCCAGGGAGGTTTCTTTGAGAGTTATTCTATCGACCTGAAAACAGGAGGACCAACGGAAAAATCATCGGAAGATCGAAATTTACGAAGAGGTCATCTACGAAAATGCCATCCGCAATCACCTGGAGAGCCACAATATGGTCATTATCCACGATCCCCAGCCCCTCCCCATGATCAAGCACTACAAGAAGAATGGCCCCTGGATTTGGCGTTGCCATATTGATCTAACGAACCCCAACAAGGAACTTTGGAACTACCTTGTCCCCACCGTTGAAAAATATGACGCGGTGATCTTAAGTCTCAAAGAATACGCCCAGAACATTAAAACGCCCCAGTTATTCTTCATGCCGGCCATCGACCCTTTCAAAATCAAAAACCGAGAAATGAGCGAAGAAGAAATTAAAGAAAGGCTGGACCACTATGGAATCCCTACCGACCTTCCCCTAGTGGTGCAGATTTCTCGCTTTGACCGCTGGAAAGATCCACAGGGAGTCATCGAAGCGTTCAAGTTGGCCAGAAAGGAGGTGGATTGCACGTTTTTGTTGCTCGGCAACGTGGCCACCGATGACCCCGAAGGATCTGATCTGTTTGAGTCTTTATTAGACTGCCGGGAAGAACGCATTATCATTCTCAGCCATCAGGATTCGGCATTAGTGAACGCCCTGCAGCGACGAGCGGCAGTCGTTGTGCAGAAGTCCATCCGGGAAGGCTTCGGCCTGACCGTTACCGAGGCCATGTGGAAGGGAACGCCAGTTATTGGAGGAAACGTCGGCGGTATTCGCTACCAGATTGAGGACGGGGTCAATGGGTTCCTGGTCTCATCGGTAGAGGAAACCGCTGGCCGGATTGTTCGGCTGATCAAAGACCAAAAATTAAGGGAGGAGATGGGAAGAAGGGCTAAGGAAACCGTCAGGAAAAAATTCCTCCTGAATCGTTACCTGGAGGAATATTTGGATCTGTTTGGCGCTTTTGAAACTATCTACCGTCTAACCGCCCTGCCTAAGTTTTAGTGTTGAAACAAGTCCGCAATTGAAAAAGTAATTGTTCAGCAGCATCAAAAAAGTTATACTTGATCTGGTGAAAAGTTGATTTCCCCAGTATTGATGCTCCTGTAAAAAATCGTCACTCCGGCCTGCCTGTGCCTGGCAGACAGGTGAAAACCGGAGTCCAGAGGACTTATGACTATTTGAAAGAACTGGATTCCGGCTGGAGTTTATCCCGATGAAAATCGGGGCCGGAATGACAGAAAGACGCATTTTCAGACTTATTACGAATTCATCAGTATTAAAGAAACGACTATTAACTATTTCCTGACAGCCTCTTCGATGACGGAGAAAGGAATGGATAGGTCGGAAGATAATCCCCTTTGGTATAAGGATGCTATCATCTATGAGCTGCCCATCAAGGCCTTTCACGATAGTAACGGCGACGGAATCGGCGATTTGCCGGGTTTGACCAAAAAAATCGGTTACCTACAAGACTTAGGAATTACCGCTGTTTGGCTTCTCCCCTTTTATCCTTCCCCGCTAAAGGATGACGGGTACGACATTTCAGACTATTTCAACATCCATCCCGATTACGGCACCTTGGGGGATTTTAAGGAATTTTTGCGGGAAGCGCATCAGCGGGGCATCCGCGTCATCACCGAATTGGTCATAAACCACACCTCTGAGCAGCACCCCTGGTTCCAAAAATCCAGGAGAGCGAAGGCGGGTTCCCCCTGGAGAGATTTTTATGTCCGGAGCGACACCCCCAACAAGTATAAGGACGCAAGGATCATCTTCAAAGACTTCGAGACCTCTAACTGGGCCTGGGATGCGGTGGCCGGGGCTTATTACTGGCATCGGTTTTATTCCCATCAACCGGATTTAAATTTTGATAGTCCTCAGGTTCGCAAAATGGTTTATCGCGCCATGGATTTTTGGTTTGGAATGGGGGTAGATGGCCTTAGATTGGATGCCGTTCCCTATCTATTCGAACGGGAAGGCACCAATTGTGAGAATCTGCCCGCGACCTATGCCTTTTTACAAGAGCTTAGAAGTCATATCGATCAGAAGTTTAAAAATCGGATGCTCCTCGCCGAGGCCAACCAGTGGCCGGAAGATGCTGCGGCTTATTTTGGCCAGGGGGATATATGCCATATGGCTTTTCATTTCCCTCTCATGCCGAGGATCTTCATCGGATTACAGATGGAAGACCGATTTCCCATCATCGATATTTTGGAACAAACTCCGAGTATCCCGGAAGTTTGCCAATGGGCTTTATTTTTAAGAAATCACGACGAGTTGACTCTGGAGATGGTTACAGACGAGGAGAGGGACTATATGTACCGGGTATACGCCCGAGACCCCCGGGCGCGAATCAACCTGGGTATTCGCCGACGTTTGGGTCCCCTCATGGACAATAACCGCCGCCGCATAGAGCTTATGAACATGCTTCTCTTTTCTCTACCGGGAACACCGGTCCTCTATTATGGAGATGAGATCGGCATGGGGGATAATTACTACCTCGGCGATCGCAATGGAGTACGCACGCCCATGCAGTGGAGCCCGGACCGGAATGCTGGGTTTTCCTCGGGGAATCCCCAAAGGCTTTATCTGCCAGTGATCCTTGACCCCGAATATCAATACGAATCTTTAAACGTGGAAAACCAGCAGAAAAACCTCTCTTCCCTCCTTTGGTGGATGAAACGAGCCATTTCCATTCGGAAAAGATTTAAAGCCTTCGGCCGGGGGTCTCTGGAGTTTATTCTCTCCCACAATCCCAAAGTTCTAATCTTCATCCGCAAATATGGGGAAGATTCTATCCTGGTCGTGGCGAATTTGTCGAGATTTTATCAGGTGGCCCAGCCAAACCTTCCCGCTTATGTCGGATATACCCCGGAGGAAATCTTCAGTCAAAACAGTTTTCCGGTCATCCGGGAAACGCCTTACGTTCTAACCTTGGGCCCGCACAGTTATCTCTTGCTCCGGCTTAGAAAAGTGGAAGAGGAAGCGAGCTTGGCTGAGCAAAAGACCCTTCCAGAGCTTCATGCGACCACAAGCTGGGAGATGGTGCTCGAGGGAAAAACCCGGGAAAAATTGGAGGACGAGATTCTGCCAGTTTATTTGCCGGGGTGCCGCTGGTTTGGCGGAAAGGCCAAGATCATCCGGAAAATCAATATTCAGGAAACGATCCCGCTGGGCGAAAAACCGGATCTGTCCTGCCTGCTTTTTCTGGAAGTAAGATATACCGAAGGCCCCCCTGATTTATACCTATTGCCCCTCTC
Organism: Deltaproteobacteria bacterium; assembly: GCA_016875165.1. Classification (GTDB taxonomy): domain Bacteria; phylum Desulfobacterota; class SM23-61; order SM23-61; family SM23-61; genus JAHJQK01. The sequence goes on along the minus strand of VGSF01000005.1, from coordinate 41,155 downwards.
CTTCGCCTTAACAAGGAAAGCGGAACAGCCGGAAGAGGAGTTTGTGGTAGAAGGCCAACGAGTTAGGCTGGATTATGAATGGTTGACCATTAAAGCCAAAATGATCATGGAAGAGAATCCCCAAAGTGTCGTCGCCCTTCTGCTTGTGGATCGGGACGAGGGGATTCTGTACGATGCGGCCTATGACGACAGGTTTCGTGAAGAACTGCTGGATTTGATCGCCCGGCGCAAAAGGATAAGAGGCCGGGGCGGAGTACTCACCGGCCTCTCAGGAAAAGTGTTCCATCGAATCATGGGGAGCAAACCGTTCCCTTTGAATTCCCAGCCTCTTAAGGCCGAGCAGAGTAATACTTCTATTCTCTATGAAGACCTCTTCTACCTTAAGCTCTTTCGAGGCTTAAAGGAGGGGATCAATCCCGACCAGGAAATCACCCGCTTCCTGACCGAAAAGGCCCGCTTTCCGCAAATTCCTCCTTTTGCCGGGTGTCTCGAGTATCGCTCACCGGGCGCGGAACCCATGACGGTCGGTCTGCTCCAGGGATTCATTCCCAGTCAGGGAGATGCCTGGACGCTCACCCTGGATGCAGTGGGTCGATACTATGACCAGGTTCTCTCGCGCGGGCGGGAAATGCAGAAATTTCCTGCGACTCCTCAATCGTTATTCACTGCCGACCTGAAGGCGATGGCCTTTCTGAGAGAGTTCATCGAGGGCCATTTTCTCGAAATGATGGCCCTCCTCGGAAGGCGAACGGGGGAAATGCATCTGGCCCTCTCATCCGTCCCCGAAGAAAAAGCTTTTGCCCCCGAACCTTTTTCTCTTCTCTATCAGAGGTCTATTTTTCAGTCCATGCGGGCCCATTTGAGAAGGGTGATGCAAATCTTGAAAAATAACCTCCGGGATCTTCCCGTATCTTTGCAAGGAGAGGCTTCTTCCATCCTGGAGGCCGAACCAAAGATCCTGAATAACCTCCAGAAGATTGTCAATCGCAAATTGGAGACCGAAAGAATTCGCCTTCATGGCGATTATCACCTGGGTCAGGTTCTCTACACGGGAAAGGATTTTATCATCATCGACTTCGAGGGGGAGCCAGCCCGGGGGCTTAGCGAGCGGCGGCTGAAGCACTCCCCCTTCAGGGATGTGGCAGGAATGGTACGGTCTTTCCATTACGCCGTTAACAGCGCTCTTTTCAGGGAGGCCTCCCTGAGGCTGGATGATATTCCCGTTTTGAGACCCTGGACCGACCTCTGCTATCAATATGTTTCCGGAATTTACCTCAGATCCTATTTTGAGGCAGTAGGAAACGCCCCTTTCATACCGGGTAAAAAGGAAGATCAGGAAATGATGTTGAAAATCTTTCTTCTGGAGAAGGCCGTTTATGAGTTAGGCTATGAATTGAATCACCGGCCAGATTGGTTGATCATCCCCATCAGAGGCATCACGGGCCTCCTGGAGGGGGATTAAAGGCTGGAAAAATTTGTGAAATGGACCGGGGAAAAGGGGAGCTCCCTGCGGAGACTTTTCCCTTAGCGATGGATGCCGGTCTGGCCAAAGGCTTTTCTTACCAGGAAAAGATTCAAGTGAAAAAAGGTTCTGGTAGGATCCGGTCAAAGTTAGAAAGATCAGAATAATTGCGAAGCGAGAAAAGGCTCGGCGGATGGAAAAAGCGATTCCGGAAGAGATCAAAGAGGTCGATTTACTGGTAGGGATTCCAAGTTACAATCATGCCCGCACCATCAAGCAGGTAGCGCAAACCGTTTCCGCCGGCTTAGGAAAATTTTTCCCGGAGGCCGGGTGGATTCTTTGCATCTCGGATGGCGGCTCAACCGATGGTACCCCGGAGCAGGTTAAGAAGGCCCAGATTGAAGATGCCAGGCTGATCTTCACTTCCCACCCCGTCCATCCCATCGATAAAATATACCCCCCCTATCGTGGAATTTTAGGGCAAGAGAAAGCGTTTCGAACCTTCCTGGAAAATGCCAAATCTCTCAAGGCCAAAGCCTGCTGCGTTGTCGACCCCGATGTCAAATCCATCACCCCGGAATGGATGAAAAATCTCCTCCAACCCATTTATACCGATGGGTTCGATTATGTGGCCCCTCTTTTTGCTCGCCCCAAATTCGACGGGACGATCACCAACAGCATTGTTTATCCTTTGACCCGTGCTTTGTATGGGAGGCGGGTCCAACAACCCATAGGGGGTAATTTTAGTTTTTCCGGAAAATTGGCGGCTTTTTATTTAGAAAAGGCCGTTTGGGAGGATGACGCGGTTCGGTTGGGGCTTGATATCTGGGCAAGCACTCTGGCCCTTTCCGGGAAATTTAAGGTCGGTCAGGCCCATTTGGGGGTAAAGATCCATGAAGCCCGGGAAAAAACAAGCGATCTGGCCACAATGTTTACTCAGGTAACCTCTTCGGTCTATGCCTTAATGGGCGAATACCAAGATTTCTGGAAAGGAGAAAAAGGGTCTCAAGCGATCCCCACTTTCGGGGATCCACAAGGTATGGCGGAGGAGCCGCCCTCGGTGAATTGGGAGCGGATGGTCCGCATCTTTCGCCTGGGGGCGAAAGATCTGATGGAGGTGTGGAGAAAGGCGTTGCCCAATGAGAGCGCTCTTTGGCTCGCGTCGATTGGCAGGTTATCCGACGGAGCCTTCCATTTTCCTCCGGACCTTTGGGTACGGCTGATTTATGATTTCGCCGTCGCCTACCGCAAAGGATCGGTTCACCGGGACCATTTACTGAAATCGATGATCCCCATATATCTGGGATGGGTTTCCTGCTTCATCAAGGAAAATCAGGAGGCGTCTGCCCAAGAGGTGGAAGAGCGGATCGAATCCCTCTGCCGGGTTTTTGAGGAGATGAAGCCTTATCTTAGGGAACATTGGCCATAAACGAAGGAGGTGAACGGTATGAGTTGGCAGACTATAATAATTGATTCCTTCAGCAAATTTACAGGGAAAGTAATAACATTTTTGCCCAACCTGTTGGCGATGATCACGATCCTCATCATAGGTTTTCTGTTGGCCTGGGTAGTGAAAACACTTCTCTGGCTTTTTTTAAAGGCCCTCCAGGTTGATAAACGCAGCGAACGGTGGGGACTGTCTCAAATCCTTTCCAAGGGGGGAAGCGCTTTTTCTCCCGCCCATCTTTTAAGTCGGTTCTGCTATTGGGTGGTCGTTCTCAGCACCCTGATTTTAGCGCTCAACGCCCTGGAAATCGAGGCGACGCAAAATTTTGTTGCTCATTTTTTCAATTACCTCCCTCATCTTTTCGCGGCCATCCTGATCTTAATCATTGGCTACTTGATGGCCATTTTTTTGAGTCAAGCGGCCTTAATTGCTGCCGTGAATGCCCAGATCGATTCGGCAAAACTCCTCAGCCAGATTGTCCGTTGGTTCCTCATCATCCTTTCTTTGACTATGGCCCTTTATCATTTAGGTATTGCGGAAAAAGTCATCGTTGCGGCTTTCTCCATAACCTTTGGCGGAATTATCCTCGCTCTGGCTATTGCCTTCGGTTTGGGCGGGAAGGAATGGGCTAAAAATTTCCTCGAGAACCTTTATAAAAGAAAAGAAAAGGAGAAAGAAGACCAAGATCGTATTTCCCACCTTTAAACATTAAAGTCTTTTTTCTTAACACTTTCCGGAAGCGGGAATCAGGCGGGCAAGTTCCTGAGGCAACTTGCGGTTTCCTCCGGAAGAGAGGGGGCGCGGCATAGCCGCAACCCAAAAAAGGGTCGAGAGAGCTTAAAGTGAGCTATAGTGTCTGAAGTTTCAAAAAGGGATTGGATTTTTTTGGCAATTACCGAATTTTCACAATTTAGATGGATAGCGGAGGGCTGACAAGTGGCCGGAGTAGGCTGGGTAAGCACAGGTTTGGCGACCCTGGATGAAATCCTGGATGGCTTGAGAGTAGGGGATAATGTGGTATGGCAGGTGGATGAGGTAGAAGATTATCGCTATTTTGCCACCCTTTTCGCCCAACAGAAATTGCCCGAAAATAAAAGGGTCCTCTATCTCAGATTTGCTCATCACCAGCCGCTCCTTAAGAACCAGGATCAGGTCATCACCCACAGACTCGATGCCCATAGCGGCTTCGAGACATTTTCCACGCAGGTGCACAATATTATCACCCAGGAGGGCCGGGGGGCATATTATGTATTTGACTGTCTGTCGGATTTATTGTCCGCATGGTCTACTGACTTAATGATCGGAAATTTTTTCCGGATCACCTGCCCCTATCTCTTTCAAATGGATACGGTGGCCCACTTCGCCCTCTTGCGGAACGCCCATTCATTTAAAACCGTTGCCCGAATCCGGGAAACAACTCAAGTTCTCATCGACGTGCCCAATGTGGAAGGAAATGTTTTTATCCATCCTCTTAAAATGACTAACCGTTACTCGCCGACCATGTTCCATCCTCACAAAAAGGAAGGGGAACGATTTGTCCCCGTTACCAGCAGCCTGGATGCCACCAGGTTGCTTTCCCATATGTCGCAGAAAAGGGCCGAAAACATGAAAAGGAATTTGGATTATTGGGATCGGCTCTTCTTACACGCGGCTGAAATGGTTGAAAACAAATCTTCTCCTGAAGAGAAGAAAAAAAAGGTGGATCAGCTCTGCCAGATTATGATCGGCCGGGAAAGAAGAATATTGACGCTTGCTCAGGAAGTTTTTTCCCTGGAGGATCTGCTGGATATTAAGAGCCGGTTGGTGGGAACGGGATATATCGGGGGAAAATCCGCGGGCATGCTCATTGCCAGGAAGATCCTCCTGCAAGATACATCTTTCCCCTGGTCCGACCATTTGGAGCCCCACGATTCTTTTTATATTGGTTCAGATGTCTTCTATACCTACCTCGTGGAAAATGGCTGGTGGAAATTGCGCATGGAACAGAAGACTCCGGAAGGCTATTTTGAAGTCGCCCGGGATTTAAGGGAGCGGATGCTGCAGGGAACATTCCCGGATGAGATCCTGGATAGCTTCTGGCAGATCATAGAATATTTCGGTCAGTCGCCGATTATTATTCGTTCGAGCAGTTTGCTGGAAGATGCTTTCGGAAATGCCTTCGCCGGGAAGTACGAAAGTATTTTTTGCGTCAATCAGGGGCCTCCGGAGGACCGCTTCCGTCAGTTTGGCGAATATGTGCGAAAGGTCTTCGCCAGTACCCTGAATGAAGATGCCCTTTCCTACCGTCGGCAAAGGGGTTTAGATCAGCAGGATGAACAGATGGCCCTGCTCATCCAGAGGGTTTCAGGTTCGTACCGTAAGCGCTACTTTTTCCCGGACCTGGCCGGTGTGGGGGTTTCTCATAATACTTTTGTTTGGAAAGAAGGGATGGATCCTAAGGCCGGGATGCTCCGGCTGGTGTTCGGCCTGGGCACACGGGCGGTCAACCGGGTGGAAAATGATTATCCCCGGTTGGTGGCCCTCGATGGACCGCTCCTCAAACCGCACGCCGGCATGGCCGACGCGAGAAAGTATTCCCAGCATGATGTGGACGTGCTCAATATAGAGAGAAATAGGATAGAGACAGCTTCTTTGCTGGATCTTCTCGAGCACCTGAAAGAAGACCTGGGGTTTGATATTGATCTCATAGGGATAAGAGATCGGCAAACGATGGAAAAATTGAGGGAACGCGGGATCAGGGATAAAGAAGTCTGGATCCTCACGTTTGACCCTCTTTTATCTAAAGTTTCCTTTACCGGCGTCATGCAAAAGATGTTAAAAATTTTGGAAGATCGGTACCGCTATCCCGTGGATATTGAATTTACCATTAATTTTGCAAAAGAGGGTACGCCACAAATAAACCTGCTGCAATGCCGGCCCCTGCAAACCAAGGGACAGGGGAAAAGAGTCTATATTCCGGAAAATATCGCCAGTGAACGAATCTTCTTTCAATCGGAGGGAAATTTTATGGGGGGCAACATCGCCCAGCCCCTTAGGCGCATCATCTACATTGAACCGGAGGGCTACAGCAAGCTCCCCCTCTCGGAAAAATATACTATTGCCCGCCTTATCGGAAAATTGAACCAACAGATTGGAAATCAGGAAGACCTTCCCACCCTTCTTTTGGGGCCGGGGCGATGGGGAACCACTACCCCTTCACTGGGCGTTCCGGTGCGTTTCTCTGAAATTAATCATATGACGGCCATCGTAGAGCTGGAATATTCCAGCGGGAGCCTGACTCCCGAGCTTTCGTTCGGAACCCATTTTTTCCAGGATTTAGTGGAAACCGATATTTTCTACGTGGCCATTTTCCCTGAAAAAGAAAACGTGTTATTTCACAAACAGTGGATGGATTTGTTGCCGAATATCATAGAGACTCTTATTCCGGAAGGCAGCCGCTATGGAGAGGTCATAAAGGTGCATGACGTCGAAGGAAAAGGACTTTTCCTCCTGGCCGATATTGTTTCCCGAAAAGTGGTATGTTTTGATTGAGATATCAATTTAGTAGTTTGAAAAAGTAGTTTTACCACCTTTGTTGAGGCCCGGGGGTCTGGGTGGAACGCGCCGGAAGCATCGGCCTGGTTTCCGCTTGGCCACGAAGAACCCCGCTCGTTTCCGCCGGAGGAGGCGGGGGGCGTTTTCCCCGCCCCACCGGCGAAGAAATCAGCGCCTTATGATTCCAAGCGGGCCGGTCTGGCCCCCGGGACCTGGATTCCCTTTGACCTTACGCCCGACTTCTTTTCAAAGGGCTAAAGTGTTACTAACTTATGAAGAGGGAATTTTTCTTCACTCCTCTTCCTCTTGCTCTTATCAAACAATTCCGTAAGCCAGCATGGCCTTGGCCACCTTCAGGAATCCTGCAATGTTCGCTCCCGTAAGATAATTCCCCTTTGCGCCATAGGCTTCCGCAGCATCGAGACATTCCCGGTGGATATTTTTCATAATCTGTAAAAGGCGACTATCCACTTCCTCCCTGGACCAGGATAATTTAAGGCTATTCTGGGTCATTTCCAGGCCGGATGTGGCCACGCCGCCGGCATTGGCAGCCTTCCCGGGGGCATAAAGGACATTATGGTCCTGAAAAATCTTAATGGCTTCCAGGGTGGAAGGCATGTTGGCCCCTTCGGCAACGCAGAAACATCCGTTATTTACCAGCGCCTGGGCATTTTGAGCATCAATCTCATTTTGGGTCGCGCAAGGCAAGGCAATGTCAACTTTAATCCCCTTTTCCCGGATCACATCCCAAACACTTTTGCTCTCATAGCATTCGGCTGGATATTGATTGGCATATTCCTTTATTCGTCCTCTGTGCACATTTTTTAAGTCCATCAAATACGCAAATTTTTCAGTGCAGATACCTTCCTCATCGACAATGGTGGCGTTGGAATCGCACAGGGTAATTACCCTCCCCCCGAGCTGGTTTACCTTTTCCAAAGCATATTGGGCAACGTTTCCCGCGCCGCTGATGGCCACCACTTTCCCCTTTATATTTTTCCCCTGTGTGGCCAGCATGTCTGCGATAAAATAGGCAAGCCCATACCCTGTAGCTTCGGGTCTGATAAGGCTCCCCCCGTATTCCAATCCCTTCCCGGTTAATACTCCTGTATGTTCATTCATAATTTTTTTATAGTATCCATAAATATATCCAACCTCCCTCTGGCCAACGCCGATGTCGCCAGCAGGCACGTCAGTATCGGCCCCAATGTGCCGGAAAAGCTCTCTGGTGAAGGCCTGGCAGAATCGCATCACTTCATTATCCGATTTTCCCTTGGGATCAAAATCAGATCCTCCTTTTGCTCCTCCCATGGGAAGGGTCGTAAGCGAATTCTTAAAAGTCTGCTCAAAACCAAGGAACTTTATGATGCTCAGGTTTACCGAAGGGTGGAACCTGAGTCCTCCTTTGTATGGACCAATGGCATTGTTGAACTGAACCCGAAACCCTCTGTTGACTTGAACTTCACCTTTGTCGTCGACCCAGGGGATTCTAAAGATAATCATGCGGTCAGGTTCAACGATTCTTTCATATATTTTAGTTGTAACGAACTCAGGGTGTTTTTTTACCGTGGGTTCGAGAGTTTCCATTACTTCCTTGACGGCTTGACGAAATTCAGGCTGATCAGCATCCTGCCGCCCAATCTTTTCAATGACTTCCTGGATAATCGACATTCCCCCATCCTCCTTCTAATTTTAATATTCTATTAATATTTTCAAACGGTTATTTGTAACTCAGAATTTTGATATTAAAAAAAAAGGGCGTCCTTTTTTTATGGACGCCCTAGTCACAATCTCTGCCGCACTTCATTGTGTGGCCAGACTTTTAATCAATTTGTAAGAAAAGCTACCATATGAATTAATTCTTGTCAAGCTTTTCTTAAGAGTTTCCAGGGTAACCTTAAAGTCCCATCGATTCTTGGTAATCTCGATTAGCAGTTTTTTCTATCTCATTGATTATCAATATTTATTGAGAACTTTGATATAGTCCCGATGATTTGACTTCAAGCGCCCCTGGGATGATAATTCATGATAATTAAGGTAAGGAATTATGATAAGATTAGTTTGCCTGGACGCTTCCGAAATTTTAGGCCATATGGAAAGGATAGTGGTAGCTGAACAAAGTGTCTTAAAGGAGGATGAAAATGGGATCACCTTTATCAGGAATAAGAATCCTTGACCTTACACTCATCATGGCCGGGCCTTATTGCACCCTTATTTTGGGAGACCTGGGCGCAGAAGTAATCAAGATTGAAAAACCAGAGGTTGGCGAGGGATCCCGGGGGATGCCCCCTTATTTTGTCGAGGGGGAAAGCGCATATTTTATGGCGATGAATCGAAACAAAAAAAGTATGACCCTCGATTTGAAAAGTGAAAAAGGCAAAGAAATCTTTTATGAATTAACAAAGAAAGCGGATGTCGTGATTGACAATTTCAGACCGGGGACAGTTGAGAAATTGGGAATAGATTTTGATAACCTTAAAAAAATCAATCCGCGAATTATCTGCTGCTCGATTTCGGGATACGGTCAAACAGGGCCTTTCAAGGATCGGCCGGCTTTTGATCTGGTGATTCAGGCCAGGGGCGGAATCATGAGTTACACGGGCGAGCCTTCGCGCATGCCCGTTCGCATGGGAGCTCCAATGGGCGACCTTAGCGGCGGACTCTTTGCTTCCCAGGGTATATTGGCTGCGTTATATCAACGGGAACGAACCGGGAGAGGCCAGAAGATCGATATAAGTATGTTAGACTGTCAAACCTCATTGCTGACTTACCGGGCTCAGTACTATTTTGTTGCCAAAGAAATAGCCCGGGCAGTAGGATCTGGCCATGTTTCCGCCCATCCCATCGGGGCTTTTCGAACAAAGACTTTTGATATAGTGATTGACGCCAATACAGAAAATATCTTCGCGGAATTATGCCGGGGCATCGGAGTTTCGGATTTGTGCTTGAACCCAAAATTCGCTACCCGAAAGAATCGCTTAGAAAACAAAGACGAACTTTACGCCATTCTGGAGAGAATCTTTCTGGAAAAGACGGGCGAGGAGTGGATGGAAATATTAGAAAGCCGGGTTCCAATCGCCCCCATCAACACGATCGATAAAGCCCTAACAGACCCGCAGACCCTGAGTCGGAATATGGTGGTTGAAATCGACTATGTAAATGGCCAAAAACTTAAGATTGTGGGGAATCCTATCAAGATGTCCGAGGTCGAGCAGGAAGTTTTTCAGAGACCTCCACGGCTGGGAGAGCACACCGAGGAGATTTTGACAAATATCTTAAATTATTCATCAGAGGACATAAAAGAATTGAGGCAACAGAAAATTATTTAGACTTCTGGTAACAATTTAGCGTTTTGATCCGCCTCAGGCGGACCAGAAATCCCTCCCGACCTCCCTTTGGCAAAGGGAGGAGAGGTTTTTTGGGAATTCGATAAAAGGTTCAGCCTTTTCCCCCTTTGCAAAAGGGGGATGAAGGGGGATTTGACAGCTTTTCAAACAGCTAAACTGTTACGACTTATGAAACTTAGGCGCGAGGGGGTAAGATAATGAGCGATGAGCTGATTGATAAAACGGACAAAAAACGAAAAGAAACAAATGGCCATAGCGACTTGAAGGAAACAAATACAGGCGTTAAGGTTAAGCTATTTTACGGGCCAGAGGATCTCTCGAATTTGAATTATAAGGCTGCTTTGAATGACCCGGGCCAATATCCTTATACCCGCGGCATCTATCCCACAATGTATCGTGAAAGGCTTTGGACGATGCGCCAGTACACCGGGTTTTCGACCTCCGAGAATACGAACAGCCGATTCAAATTTTTATTGGAGCAGGGCCAGACAGGCCTCAGCCTGGCCCTCGATCTGCCGACCCAGCTGGGGCTGGATTCGGATAATCCGATGGCTAAAAACGATATTGGCAAACTGGGAGTCGCCATCGACACTTTAAGGGATATGGAAGAAATTTTTGACGGCATCCCCCTGGATAAGATTAGCGCCTCTTTTACTATTAACGCCACGGCCAGCATTATTCTATCCATGTATGTTGTCGCCGCCGAAAAACAAGGCGTCCCCCCCGCCAAGCTGCGGGGAACCATCCAAAACGACATCATTAAAGAATATATCGCCCGGGGAACTTACATCTTTCCGCCTGAGCCATCCATCCGATTGATCGGAGATACGATCGAGTTCTGTATAAAGCATATTCCCAAATTCAATTCGGTTAGCGTCTCCGGGACGCACATATGTGAATGTGGAGCTACTCCAGTCCAGGGTGTCGCCTACCCCTTCTTGACGGGAATTGCCTATATTCGGGAGGTTCTAAGCCGCGGCTACCAAATCGATGATATCGCTCCGCTGCTCTCTTTTCATTTAATCGCCGGTGGGGTTCAATTTAACTTTTTCCAGGACATAGCCAAATTGCGGGCGGCCCGGCGCCTGTGGGCCAGAATTATGAAAGAGCAGTTTCAAAGTAAAAGCGAAAAAGCAATGCAGCTCAAGTTTTCCACCGGGGGCATGGGAGGCGGCCTGACCGAGCAGCAGCCTTTAAACAACATTGCCCGAATTGCCTTTTATGCGCTGGCAGCGGCCATGGCCGGATCTCAGTCGATGAACCTGCCCTGTTTTGACGAGGCCTATGCCATTCCTACGGATGAAGCCATTCGCACCTCTTTACGAATTCAGCAGATTATCGCCCACGAGATTGGCATACCTGATGTTGTCGATCCCCTGGGAGGTTCATACTATGTCGAACACCTGACCGATTTCTTTGAACAAGAAATAAAAGCCGAGATGGAGAGAATAGATAAATTGGGGGGCATCCTCAAATGCGTGGAAGATGGGGCGATTCAAAAGCAACTGGCCCATCAGGCCTACGAAATCCAAAAGAAGTTCGAATCAAAGGAAATGGTTAAGGTGGGGGCGAATCGCTTCCAGATTGATGAAGAAGAAAAGGAGCTGGAAGTTTTTGAAGTGGACCCCCAAACGCTCATCAGGCAGATCGGCCGCTTAGAGCAAATTAAGGCGGAACGAGACAACATAAAATTAAAAAATGCCCTTGAGACGCTCCAGAACGCTGCTTACGCGAAAAAGAACCTGATGCCTTACATTATGGAGGCGGTCAGATCATATGCGACGGTAGGAGAAATTGTTGGCAAGCTCAAAGAGGTCTATGGGGAAGCTAAACAGGCCAGTATCCTTTGAAAGGAGCAGTCTATGTCAGTAAAGAGACCGATCAGAATTTTGATTGCCAAGCCCGGCCTGGATGGACATGATAAGGGGGCTAAAATTTTGGCTAAGGGGCTGAAAGATGCCGGGATGGAAGTGATTTACACCGGAATTCGACAGGCCGTCGACTCGATTTTAACAGCCGCTATTCAGGAGAATGTCGATGTGCTCGGGTTGAGCATCTTGTCTGGGTCCCATCTTTCCATTTGCGAAGAATTAATGGGGAAAATGAGCAAGGAGGGATTAGATGACATAGTTGTCTTGGTTGGGGGCTTTATCCCTAAAAAAGACGTGAATCGCCTAAAAGAATTAGGGATTGCGGAAGTGTTTAGACCCAATTCAAAAATAAATGACATTGTGGACTTTATCCAAGACAAGGTATCCAATAAGGAGATGGAGAAATAAACAGGGGGACGGCAATCCTTCTTAGATAAGGAGATTGGGCGTTGGATAATAAAGAAAAGAATCCAACCTATCTAAGGGTGTCGTTACGTGTCGGCCAAAGAACAGCATATTTATCAGGCACCCGGGGGTTGATGGTCCAGCCCCATTTCTCTAATTTTCCGCCATAGCGTAGTCCTGCTTATTCCGAGCCTTTTGGCCGCCAGGGTTTTGCAGAACCGTGATTCCTCCAGTATCCGTCGAATGGATCTCGCCTCGTCTTCACTCCGGTTGCTGGGAAGATGGTGGTTTAAAGCCGGCTCCTTTGAACAAAAACGCGGTTCACCAGGCGTGGAATATTCGAGCAATTCGCTGTAAAGTTCTTCAAAAACATCGACTTTGAAGTCGTCGTCACAGAGAATAACCAGCTTTTCCAAAAAATTCTGAAGCTGACGCACATTGCCTGGCCAAGGCAACTTCATGAGCTTTTCGAGGTAGCTTTCGGGAATTGTCAGTGATGTCGCCTTGTCCTTACGGGAGCATCGGCGAATCAGATCCTTAACGAGCAGCGGCAGGTCATCTATCCGCTCCCTGAGCGGGGGAATATGGATGGTGAGCACGGCAAGGCGGAAATAAAGGTCTTCCCGGAAACGTCCTTTTTGAACTTCGAGGCACAGGTTCTGGTTTGTGGCGGCAATTACGCGCACATTCACGGGAATCAGGCGGTCCCCGCCGACGCGCATCACTTCGCGTTCCTGCAAAACCCTGAGGAGGCGGCTTTGGAGACTCGGGGTATTGGCGCCAATCTCGTCGAGAAACATGGCGCCGTTGTGAGCCAACTCAAAAAGCCCGGGCTTCCCGCCACGCCGCGAGCCGGTGAAAGCGCCCTCTTCATAACCGAAGAGTTCGCTCTCCAGAAGCTGATCAGGGACAGCAGCGCAGTTGATGGAGACAAAGGGACCCTTCTGCCGCGGCCCAAGGGAATGAATGCTCTGGGCCAGTATCTCTTTTCCTGTCCCTGTTTCGCCTGTAATCAAAACGGTGGAATCGGAGCGGGAGAATTTCCGGGCTTTTTCAACGACTTCCTGCATTGCCGGATGTCGGCAAATGAAGTCGTCGATGGTATATTTGGGAATCAGGCGTTTGACCAAGGAACGGCGCACTTCGTTTTCCGCCCGGACTACATTGGGGAGGTCCCTGAAGGTGATCACCAAACCGACAACTTCGGCGCCGACCAGAAGAGGGATGTAATTGGTCACAAACTGCTCACTCCCGAATTTCTCCAGCTTGTTCAAAAGCGGGCGACCTCCATCCAGAACCTCACGGAAACTGGATCCGGGAAAGCAGGCAAAAAAGTCTTTGCCCTCTATCTGTTTCCTGGAGAATCCGAAAAAATCAAGAGCTGCGCGATTGATGGCGGTGATGATGCCTTTCTTATCCACCGCGGCAATTCCCTCTGAGGTCGTATCCATGATCGTCCGGTACCGTAGAGCCTTTTCCTGCTCCTCGCGATTGGCCCTGGCAACGGAGGCCGCATCTTCCAAGGCCGACTGTATGGCATCCTCGTTGGTTCGGATTTCCACGGCCTTCAGACCGTGTTTTCTGGCCAGGGCTACGGAGACTCCCCCGCCGATGACGACTTCACACCCCTGTCTCTTGCCCCCGACAATCACCGTTTCCAAGCTTTCGAAGTCATGGAAGACACCGGGAATAAGGGCTACTTTGAAGATGTCTTGGAATAAAGCCATGTCCCCAATTTCGTCTCCTAAGGAAGTCAGCAGGATCTTCCGCCCCATCAAGCTGGCGTCCCGGATATTACGAAGGATATCATGGGAGCTCATCCGCACAGATAAAACCGGAATCTTAAGGTTTTTTCTGAGCAGCGATCCAGTGCCCCGGCGACTGATGACGACTTCTACTCCCTCTTGCTCCATCCTCTGGCCAGCGGGGATGGCCGCGTCCAAGCCAGTCAACGAGGTAACTACGTCGAGTTTGCGCTTCCTGGCCACGGAAAGAGCGCAGTCAATAAATTGTTGGGTGGAAGCGATGAAACCTATCTTGAAAGCCTGTTCCATAATGTCCCTCTGTTTCAAATATGTTTAGACGTTTAAACATAATGTAATAAAATGAAACGCAATTGTCAAATCATTTATTTCCTCCTTAAATTTCACATTGTTGAATGGTTACAATAACGGCATGCCTATTGCTTTCCCCATCAAAAGGGTGGAGATAAACTGCCAATCTTGCAGGTGGGTAACACTTTAACCCTTTAAAAAAATCTACGTTTTGTCATTACCATGAAAACGGGAATCCAGAACCCATTAGGAAAAACCCTTGATTCCTGCTTTCGCAGGAATGACACCCTTAAAAATCACCCTGTCAGGGATGGTTTTCAAACAGCTAAAGTCATACGCAGGTGGCAATATGGCTCAAAGAGCGATAAGAGAATATGATGCGAAAAAAATGTTGGAACGGTTGTGGAAGAGCTACTTTGGCGAAACCTTAATTTTTTCGGGAAAGGCCGCGCAGGTGACCCCGGGCACGGACTTGGAACAGTTGATAACCGGGAACGAATGGCTTGAGAGAGAGAAGCTCGCCGTGAAACCGGACGAGCTGATAGGGAAGAGAGGCAAGCACGGTCTCATTCTCCTGAACACAGATTTTAAGGAGTCCAAGAAATGGATATATGAGCGTATGGGCAAGCCCGTCACTGTCGGCCAGGTGACCGGGGTGCTGAACCATTTTATAATCGAGCCTTTCCTTCCTCAGAGCGTTGAGTACTACCTGGCGATCAAATCTAACCGGGCCGGAGATACCATTTACTTCTCTCCCGCTGGCGGGGTGGATATTGAAGAAAACTGGGAAAGGGTGGCGTCGATTCTGGTTCCGGTTGCCGCCTCCATCAACGAGGTTGATGTGGCCGAAAAACTCCTCGCCGACCTTTCGGGCGGCGAGAAAAAGTTCTTGGCCACCTTCATTAAAGGAATATTCAAATTCTATGAAGATTTGCACTTCACCTTCCTCGAGTTCAACCCCCTGGCCGTGAACGGCAACCGGGTGGCGCCCCTGGATGTCAAGGCCAGGCTGGATGACACGGCCTTCTATGAGTGTGGCCGGAAGTGGGGGCAGGTCTCCTTCCCTCCTCCATTCGGAAGAGAGCCTTCCAGGGAGGAAGTTTACGTCAAGGAACTGGATGAGGGCACCGGAGCCTCTCTGAAGCTCACGATTCTCAATCCAAAGGGAAGGGTATGGACCATGAACGCAGGCGGCGGGGCGAGCGTCGTTTACACGGATACGATTGTTGACCTGGGGTTCGCCAAAGACCTGGGGAACTATGGGGAATACAGCGGGAATCCCCCCGCGGAAATTACCTACAAATACGCCCGAACAATCCTGGATCTTTTCACCCGCGAAAAGGATCCGGAAAGGAAGCCCAAGATTCTCCTATTAGGCGGCGGAATTGCCAACTTCACGGACGTGGCTCAAACCCTGACCGGGATTGCCCAGGCGCTAACGGAATACAAGGACAAGCTCAAGGCCGTGAATGCCCGGATTTATCTCCGCAGGGGAGGGCCCAACTGGCAGGAGGGCCTGCGCAAAATGAAAGAGCTGGGCAAGAACCTGGATGTGCCCATTGAGGTTCATGGTCCTGAAATACCCATGACCAGAATTGTAAGGGTTGCGCTTGAGGAAAAGGAGTAATGAAAGTGGCTGCGCGAAAAGCTTATAGCCTATTTGACCGGGATACACTCTCGATCGTATATGGCCTGCAGGAGGATGCTATCCAAAGGATGCTGGATTTCGACTATCTCTGCCGGCGAGAGCAGCCGAGCGTCGCCGCAATAGTGAACCCGACCGGGGAGGGATGGCATCAGTGCTTCTTCGGGAGTCGGGAGGTCCTCATCCCCATCTACCGGACGCTCAAACAGGGCGTGGAAAATCATCCGAATGCGGATGTGCTGGTGAACTTCGCTTCCTTCCGGTCCGCCTATTCCACCACGAAGGAAGCCCTGGAAACGAAGACCATCCGGACCATCGCAGTGATTGCCGAAGGGGTTCCCGAGAAGTACTCCAGAGAACTGGCCCACCTGGCCAAAAAGATGAAGAAATGGGTGATTGGTCCAGCCACAGTGGGGGGTATTGCCCCGGGCGCCTTCCGCATTGGAAACACGGCCGGCGCGCTGGACAATATCATCGAGTCCAAGCTTTACCGGCCCGGGCATGTCGCTTACATCTCCAAATCGGGCGGTCTTTCAAATGAGATCAACAGCATCATTGCCTTGAACTCCGACGGGGTATACGAGGGAATCGCCATTGGCGGCGATAGATACCCGGGAAGCGCCTTCATCGATCACCTAATGAGATATGAGGCGAATCCCGAGATAAAAATGATGGTCATGCTCGGAGAAGTCGGGGGAATGGATGAATATGAGGTAGTTGAGGCGCTTACCATGAAAAAGATCACCAAGCCCCTGGTCGCCTGGAATATCGGGACCTGCTCCAAGGTATTCCCCGCGGAGGTCCAGTTCGGCCACGCTGGAGCCAGGGCCGGGAACATTCAGGAGACGGCTGATGCCAAGAACCGAGCCCTGAGGGAAGCAGGAGCAATAGTGCCCAATTCCTTCGATGACTTAGACAGGATGATAAAGGAGACCTTTGACAAGCTTCTTGCCGAAGGAAAGGCGATGCCGACGACGGAAGTGGCTCCTCCGCCGATTCCGCAGGATTATAAGGCGGCGAGAAAAGCCGGCCTGGTGAGACGGGCGGCAAACTTCATCTGCACCATCTCGGATGAGCGGGGAGATGAGCCCTCATACGCGGGGGTCCAGATCAGCGAGGTCATCGAAAAGGGATACTCCATCGGAGACGTGATCAGCCTTCTTTGGTTCAAGAAGCTGCTTCCGAAATGGGCCACCGAATTCATCGAGATCATCATCAAGATATCGGCCGATCATGGACCTGCTGTGTCCGGAGCCCACAACGCCATCGTCACCGCCAGGGCGGGGAAGGATGTCATCTCCTCCCTGGCCTCCGGTCTCCTGACCATTGGTCCTCGCTTCGGGGGAGCCATTGATGACGCGGCCCGGTATTTCAAGAAGGCTTGTGATGCCGGCAAAGCACCCGAGGCTTTCGTGGACGAAGTGAAAAGGCTGGGCATCAACATCCCGGGGATTGGACACAGGGTCAAGAGCCTGAACAACCCGGACAAGCGGGTGGAGGTCCTGAAGAACTACGCTTATAAGAACTTTCCCAAGACTAAATATCTGGACTACGCCGTGGCTGTGGAAAAGGTGACGACCCAGAAGAGGAACACCCTCATCCTGAACGTGGATGGATGCATTGGAGCATCCTTCCTGGATCTATTGAACGCCTGTGGTTCGTTCTCTACCCAGGAGATCGAAGATATAGTGGAGATCGGGTATCTCAACGCCATCTTCACCCTGGCCCGGGCCATCGGATTAATCGGGCACATCTTTGACCAGAAAAGACTGAAGACCGACCTCTACCGTCATTCTTGGGACGACATTCTCTATATGGTGGAAAAACCGGAGAAACGCTAAAGTCTGTGCCCATGTGTGGAGAGCTTGCAGCAATATGGTAGGGTAAATACAAGGCATCAAAAATCGCCAACCTGCAGGAAAAAGCCTAAGAAAAGGCCTTCCTCTGTTCTTTACTTGATGAACGGTCTCCACGACAAACGAGGCATGGACAAATAAACTGATTCATGATAATTTCCTAACCAAAGAGGTTCTTGCAAAAGTCCGTAATTTACCCTTCGACAGGCTCAGGGCGAACGGTTAAGTAGTTGATTTTTAACATATCGTTTTCCGTTCGTGGTGAGGTTCTCGAACCATGAACGGAATTACGACACAGTCTCTTGATAGGGGAGGGTGAGGGTGGGGGTGAATAGAAAGCGGAACTCCTCGCAATGACAAGAACAGGACTTTTTACGAAATCATCAACTTTCCATTGCCGAAAGATAAAGCAAACATCAAGCAAACAAAGGAGGGAAGCGTATGAGAAGAGCAACAGGAGTTTGGGTAGCGGTTTTGGGCTTGGTTGGATGGGTGATGGGGTTTTGCGGGGTTGCGGCGGCGTTTCCTGAGCGGGCCATTGAGATCATCGTTCCGTTCGGGGTTGGGGGCGGGAGTGATACGGCGGCCAGGGCAGTGGCCGAGGGGATGAAGCCGCTTCTAAAAGTCCCCCTGGTGATCACCAATATGCCCGGCGGGGGAGGCACAAAGGGCATGCTCCATGCGGCAGGGCAGCCTGCTGATGGCTACACGGTCTTTGCCGTGACCACATCCCACCTGATTGACGCTGTGGCGCCAAAGACTCGAGCTAATATCCTAAGGGATTTCGATCCTATAATGAGAATCCAGTGGGACACCACGGCCGTTATTATCTCCGGAGATTCAAAATTCAAGACAATTCAAGACCTCGTAGAATATGGCAAAAAAAATCCCAGATTTCTTAAATTTGCCGGAACCTCTCCTGGGGCATGGTCGGAGATCCAGACCGTGGCCTTTTTCAAGAAACTCGGGGTTGATGTAACCTTTGTGCCTTTCGAATCCGGCGCAGAGATCAAGGCGGCCATCTTGGGAGGACATATCCATGGGGCATGTGAAGAGTTGGCAGAGACACTGCCTTTAGTCCAGGCCGGCAAATTAAAGGGTCTGGCAGTGATTATGGAGAAGAGGCATCCTGCCCTCCCTGACGTGCCAGCGACTCCTGAGTTGGGGGTTGATTATACGCAAGGGTTGATGAGGGCATGGGCAGTCAGAAAAGGGACGCCTCCTGAGCGGACAAAATATTTACACGATGTGATTAAAAAGGCTCTTGATGTGCCTGTTTATAAGAAATTTGTGCAGGATAATCATCTCTATGCCCGCCCCGGATACCTGGGCCCTGAAGAGACCAGAAAATACTGGGAGAACGAGGTTAAATTCTTTACGGACGTGCTTAAGAGTCTTGGTTATGTTAAATAACCCCGGCATCGTTAGATAAATCAAAAAAAGTGCGGAGAAAAACTTTTCTCTCCGCCCTTTTTTTGATGAAAGAGGGCATTATGAAAAAAGATGAAGTTGCGGCAAATTTTGTCATTATCGCCTTTTTTGTCTTCATGCTTTATGATTCCTTTAAATTGCATAAGGTTCAACGATTCGGCGATGTAGGAAGCGGTTTCTGGCCCATCCTTGCTCTATCCGCGGCATCTATTCTCAGTATCATTCTACTGATCTCAAGCTTCAAAAAATACCAAAGAACAAAGAAACAGGCCCCAGGCGAGGCCTCAAGGTCACCCGCAGCCGAAACAGACCTAAAGAGCCGCAGGAAAAAATTTGCTCTCAGCGCGATCTGCCTTTTAGGGTATATCCTCATTATGCCATATGTTGGATTTGTTCTTTCGACTATCGTCTATGTTTTTGCTTTCATCCTGGCCCTTGAAGAAAGAAGAAAACCTGTCCTGGTCCTTTCCCCTTTTCTGCTGACCGCGCTGATAGTAATCGTTTTCGCCAAATTTATAGGTATGCCTTTACCCAGGGGAGTGGATTTTTTTGCGGCATTCAGCCGGTTTATCTACTGATCGGGAGGAGGGCTAACCCTTGTTCGAGCACTATTTGACGGCATTTGCGGCGATCTTCCAACCACAGATTCTTCTGGCCCTGACCCTGGGAGGGTTATGGGGGCTCATGGCCGGGGCCCTTCCCGGAATCAGCACTTCCATGGGAGTCGTCCTTCTTCTGCCTTTCACCTACGCCATGTCCCCTCTCGCGGCCTTTACGATCCTTGTAGCCGCTTATTGTGGAGGGATTACCGGCGGATCGATCACCTCCATTCTCTTTGGAATACCAGGGGAGCCTTCTTCCGTGCCCACGGTCATTGAGGGCCATTCTCTCGCCAAACAGGGGCGCGCTGCTTATGCCTTGTGGATTTTTCTTCTCTGTTCAATCGGAGGAGGCATATTCAGTGTGTTTGTGATGATGGCGGCCACGCCTATCATTGCCAATTTTGCGTTGCGCTTTGGCCCCCCGGAATATTTTGCGCTGACCATGCTCGGATTAAGCGTGGTATCGGGGCTGTCAGGAGGCTCTGTTTTAAAGGGTCTGATATCCTGTATGTTTGGCATATTCCTGGCCACGATCGGAACCGATGGGATAACCGGCCTCGAACGGTTTACATTTGGAACAACGATCCTTCTGGGGGGGATCAGTTTTATCACTGCCATGGTTGGATTGCTGGCTGTATCCGAAATTTTCATCGAGGCTGAAGAGCCTTTTAAAGAATATAAGGGATCTGCTAACTACCGGGGCATGAAAGAAGAGATGCCCAAGTTTTCTGAATTTAAGAAGAACTGGCCCACCCTGGCCAAATCGCCCATTATCGGAACCATCGTTGGAGCCCTGCCCGGCGCAGGGGCAACGATCGCGGCCTTTCTGGCTTATGGCGAGGCTGCCAGGACCTCCAAACATCCTGAAAAGTTTGGCAACGGGGCTGTGGAAGGTTTAATGGCTGCTGAATCCGCCAATAATGCCTCAACCGGCGGGTCCATGACCATCCTCCTTTCGCTGGGCATCCCCGGAAGTAATACGACGGCTATGCTTATTGCGGCCTTTATGATCCATGGACTCCAGCCCGGCCCATTATTGCTGACCCAGAGGCCGGATATTATTTACGGCATCTTTGTGGCCATGCTCATGGCCAATGTATTTTTATTAGGATTAACCATCGTGGGGATTCGCCTGTTTTTGCAGTTGAACAGGCTTCCTTATTCGGTCTTTTCAGCGGCGATCATGATTCTCTGCGTCATCGGGGCTTTTGGATTGAATAATAATATGGATGATCTTTACCTCATGTTGGCGTTTGGATTAATCGGCTACTACATGAGAAAATACGGCTTTCCGATCGCTCCGGCTGTGTTGGCCTTAGTCCTGGGAGATCTTGCAGAACTCTCTTTGAGAAGGTCGCTGTTACTCTCCCTGGGTGATCCTCTCATCCTGGTATCCAGACCGCTCAGCGCCATTTTACTCGCCGCTGCCGTCATCTCTATCGTATATCCATTGTTCAAGAAGCCAAAAATGCTGCAGGGACTGTAAGCGGATGTGCCTCCCCGCCCGATATAAATAGATTACGGATCAAAGTGAAGGGAGGGCAACTTACCAATAAATTGTAGATATGCTATGTGGGGCAAAGAGCGTTAAAGGTTAGATGAAGCGCTAACTTTTTCATCATTCTGTGCGGGAAACGAATGCATATTAAATCTGGTTGGCCAAAATGATGGCCTCGGCTATCTCGCGCATTGATTTCCTTAAGTCCATGGATTTTTTCTGGATCCTGCGGAAGGCTTCTTCCTCGGAAACACGCTGTTCTTTCATCAAAATTCCTTTGGCCCGCTCCACAACCTTGCGGGAAATCAACTCATCCTCAATAATCTTAGCCTTTATAATCAAACCGGCGTTCTCGATGGCAATGGCTGCCTGGTTGGCTACGGTGGTAAAGACTTCCACCTCGCTCTTTGTGAACTTGTGCGGGTAGGAGGTATAACAGTTAATCACCCCGATGACTTTATCTTTCACGCACATGGGAACGCTCAACATGGAAACCAGCCCCTCTTTTTTGGCCAGTTCTTTCTCCTTGTATCTCGGCTCCTTCAGAACGTTATAGATCATCATTGGCCTGTTCTCCACGGCCACATATCCCACGACACCTTCGCCCAGTTTGAGGCTTCTCTCTTTCAGGTACTCTTCGCTCATGGCCTGCGTAGCTCTGATCTTTAAGACATTGTCTCTCTCATCCAAAAGCCAAAGGGAGCATACTTTCGATTTCATCACCTCGGCTGTAACCACCACGATCAGGCTGAGGATGTCTTCCAGGTAGAGGTCGGAGGAGATGGCCCTGCTAATCTTGGCAAGAGCTTCTAACTTTTTAACTAACGATCCTTTGGTGCTTGTTGGAGCCATTGGAAGATAACCCGTTCATGGAATTCTTTTTGTATATTTGATAATATAACCACAGCGTTTGTCAAGTGTCTTCTTCTCTGACCGCCGATCACTTTTATTTTTCAACCTTTATTGCGGCTCAGGCGGGAGGCCAGCGCCTCATTTTCCTGAGCCGAGCGGCCTCCCGCCTGAGCCTAAGCATGGATGAAATTGCCCGCATGATTTTGAGAATAAAGCGATCGATGGTCAGTCTTCTTCTGATTCATATCATAGTGGAAATTAGAAAGTTGGCTTAAAAAGAGTTATTGCTTTTAGCAGAATTTTTCTTAAAATGATGGCAGAAGAAGGGGGAAGGAATCCATGAAAAACTTTGGCCGAA
Source organism: Deltaproteobacteria bacterium (assembly GCA_016875165.1). Lineage (GTDB taxonomy): Bacteria > Desulfobacterota > SM23-61 > SM23-61 > SM23-61 > JAHJQK01. Next base: position 18,793 of record VGSF01000005.1, on the reverse strand, counting down.
AAATTAGCCGCCGTGATTTTCTGAAATCCGCTGCTGCCGGCGCTGCTTTGACCCTGGCCGGAAAGCCTGTTTTTTCAACTGCCAAAGATGAGTATAACTTGGTGATCATTTCCGGCGACCCAGCCCCGGCAACGAGAAGAGCATTGGAAGCTATGGGCGGTATCTCCCGTTTCGTCAAAAAAGGCCAGCGCGTTGTCCTTAAGCCCAACATGTCTTTTCCCCGTCCGCCGGAATCCGGCTGCAATACCCACCCCCAGGTGGTGGCCACCGTAGCCCAGGCCTGCCTGGAAGCAGGCGCCCAACAGGTTATGGTAATGGATCACACCCTGAGCCGGCCCGAACTCTGCCTGGAGCGTTCGGGAATTCGCCAGGCCTGCAAACCCCTTAAAAACGTCCATGTCATTGGCATCGAAGAAAGAAAGTTCTTCCGGGAAATTAAAATCCCCCAGGGAAAAATCCTGGATCACGTGGAGGTCTTAAAGGAGGTTTTAGAAAGTCCGGTGCTGATCAGCCTCCCCGTAACCAAGTCGCACTCAGCTACCGGAGTGAGCATGGGCATCAAGGGGCTGATGGGTTTAATCTGGGACCGCAAGAGCTTCCATGATAAATATAACATAAACCAGGCCCTGGCCGACCTGGCCACGGTTATTAAGCCCCGACTTATTATCCTGGATGCTTCTCGGGCGCTGGTTAACGGGGGACCCGGGGGCCCGGGAGAAGTTCAGAAACCCAACCTGATCATTGCCGGTGTGGACCCGGTGGCTGTGGACTCTTACGGCGTAACAGTAGCCCCCTGGTACGGTCAAAATTTTAAAGGCCGGCAGGTTGAACACCTGTTGGTTGCCCACCAACGGGGCCTGGGAAAAATCGACCTTGATCAACTCCGAATCTTCAAGGGGAAAGCATGAGGACATTTGTCCAGGCTTTCTCGCTAATCCTTTTCTCCACCCTTTTTATCTTTACCACCTACAAGCTGCCGGATTGGCTTCCGGCAGATATGTATTTGCGCCTGGACCCTCTAATAGGATTGAGCGCTATCCTCGCCGGAAAGGAAGTCATCGGCCGAACTCTATGGTTCCTAATGATTATCGGGACCACCCTGGTCATCGGCCGATTCTTTTGTGGCTACTTCTGCCCCCTGGGGGTGACCATCGATTTAGGCCGCTACCTTCTCTTTCGCAGAAAAAAAATCTCCGCCTTAAAAAGCGAAGAGAGCTTCCGTAAAGCAAAATTTTTCTTGCTCTTCATTTTCCTCGGCGCAGCCCTGGCCGGAGTTTCCCTGACTTACCTCATGGACCCCCTGCCCCTGCTTACCCGCTTTTACACTTTCATCCTTTATCCTCTGGTAATCACCCTGATTAATTTATCCATAGATCTTTTGCGGCCTGCCTTTCACGCCCTGGGATGGATGGGTTTGTCTCACTTGCATTATGCCCAGCCAGTTTACTATATGGCCCTTATCACCTTCCTCATCTTTGCCGGAATCATTCTCCTTAACCGCCTTGCCCCCCGCTTCTGGTGCCGTTACCTCTGCCCTCTCGGGGCATTGCTCAGCTTTATCTCCCCTCTGGGGCTCTGGAAACGCCGGGTCAGTAAAGAATGTAACGAATGCCTGAAATGCCAGAGGGTATGCCCCATGGGGGCGGTGGAGGAGGATCCGCGGAGAACTCGCCTTCCCGAATGCATTCAATGCCAGACCTGCGCCGGTGTTTGCCCGCAAGGGGCCATTACTTTCCCGGCGTCTATCTCTTACGCAAAAGCGCTGGCTGGTGAAAAATATGGGCCAGGCGGGGAATACTCACCCGTGGATTTTTCCCGCAGAGGTTTCCTTTATTCCGTATCCGGAGGATTGACTGTGGCTTTTTTGGCTGACCGGACGCCCTTCACTCCCCTTAAGGAGAAGCGCCAGCTCATCCGCCCGCCGGGAGCGCTTCCCGAAACTAATTTTTTAAAGGCCTGCATCCGTTGCGGGGAATGCATGAAGTCCTGCCCAACCAATACGCTTCAACCTTGCCTTTGGGAATCAGGTCTGCCTGGCCTCTGGACGCCCAGGATGGACCTGCGCTTTGCCGCCTGCGAGCAGGAATGCAACGTCTGCGGAAAAGTCTGCCCGACCCAGGCCATCCGCTCTCTCCCCCTGGAAGAAAAAACCCACGCCAAAGTCGGCACAGCGGTTTTATTAAAAGAAATGTGCCTGGTGTGGGCTCAGGATAAGCTCTGTCTGATCTGCGACGAGATCTGTCCGTATAACGCCATTGTCTTCCGAACCGTCGAGGGATACCGCCGTCCTTTTGTCATTGCCTCGCGCTGCAACGGTTGCGGGTTCTGCGAACAGAAATGCCCCATACATGGGGGGTCAGCCATCATTGTTGTTCCGAGCGGTGAAATCCGGCTGAAGGAAGGTTCCTACGTTAAAGAAGCTAAAAAGCTTGAGCTTGAGTTCAAACCAGATCCCGGTGATGACAAATTTATTTTGGAAGAGTCTGGATTAAAAGTGGAGGGTGATAAAAAGGAAGGAGAAAAGCTTCTTCCCCAGGAGAAGCCTAAGCCCCCAAAACCAAAAGGATTCCTTTAATATAAAAAGGAGAATCCAGAATTCAGGAGTCAGAAGGCCGAAAAAAAATAATCCTGGATTCTGAATTCTGTCTCCCGGATCCTTCTTTTTTTGTAACAGTTTAGCGATTTGAAAAAATGGTATAAAAGCCTTTGTTGAGGGCCGGGGGTTAGAGCGGAACGCGCCGGAAGCATCGGTTGGGTTTCCGCTTGGCCACGAGGACAAAAGATCTTTTCCTCCGGAGGAGGCGGGGGTTCCTGCCCGCCCCATATGCGGAGAAATTAGCGCCTTATGATTCCAAGCGTTAAGCTCTGGCCCCCGGCCCCTGGAATCCCTTGGCCCTTATAACACACCTTTTTTCAAAGAGCTAAAGTGTTACCTTTTTTTTATTTTTCTTTGGCCGTAATTCCCAGCTCCTTCATTTTTCTGCGCAAGGTGTTGCGGTTGATCCCCAGGAAGCGAGCCGTCTTTAACTGAACATGTTTTGTCTTTTCCAAAGCCGATATCAACAGAGTTCGTTCCACCACATCCAACACATCTTCATAAAGCCGCCCGTTTGATCGGGGATCGACTTTCATCTCCGCCACCATGCGGGCTATGCGCTCTTCCAGGATTTCGGTCAATGAAATTCTTCTTCGGGCTTTGGGGACGCTCCGCCCTAAAGTTTCCAATTCCTTCCGGAAACTCCAATTTTCCTCCAGCAAAGCCCGATTCTCTATGGCCATATCCTTGCGCATCAACATGGCATCGCCAATGAGAGCGCAAACCTCATTTAATAGATTTAGATCTTCAGTAACTGCCACGGGATGTGCATAAAAGCGATCCACGCCTAAAATGCCGGTGATGGCCCCCCGGATTTTCACCGGGGCGCAAAGGAAAGAAGCGCTGGGCCGCTTGGGGGCTGACTTCGTTCTTCCGTCATAAAGCCAAACGCTTTCTCCTCCATCGACCACCGCGGCCATCTGTCCTTTCTCCAAAATCCGCTGGATGACTCCTGATCCGAAGTATTCCTTTCTCCGCCTCATCTCTTCGGGAGAGAGGCCCAGGGCTCCGTTCATCTCCCATTCGTTGGATTCGGCGTTCATTACCAGAAATCCCCCCCGTTTCATCCCCATTTGCTGGGAGAGGACGCCGAGAATCCGCGAATAAGCATCCTTCAGATCCACTGAGGCGTTCAGGGCTTTGACGACTTCGTACAAAGTCTTCAATCTGGAGACTGCTTTATCCTGCGTATCTTTTTCAGTTGAGGCGCTCATATATCTCTTTACCTCTTCCGGGAAAGAAAAAAAACTTTCCCCTCCTGTCCCTAATTGTAACAGGCATGTTAAATCTTTAAGAACGAAGACATCTGGGATTTCCCTATCTGGGTAAGATGAAAGTGGAGAAATTCCTCTCCCGTTTTTACCTATAGGCTCACGCTACTAAAAATGAAAAAACGTGTCAAGACCCTTTTTCGCCTCGCCCCCTTCACTTTGCAAAATCCCTATTCGTGGCCCGGGGTTCGGGGCGATGAGCGCGGGCAGCATCGGCCGGGGAAAAGCCTATTCCGAAGTTTTAAACCGTGTCTCCGCAAAATGAGGCGGGGCGCCTTTTCCCGCCCCTTCCATGAAACAATCAGCGCCTCATGCTGCCAAGCGAAGCGTCCTGAACCCTGGGCCTGGGAAGGATCATACGGCATCAGTTAAATAACAAATCATGCGCGACCACAAAAAGTGAAGGGGGCAAGCCTTTTTCGCCCTGCCACCCCCCAGTTTATTCGCCCCCTATTTTATCGTGGCTCTGGCCCGGGGGCGCTGAGAGAAGGAAGAAATCAAGATTTCAGCTTTTCTTTCAAGATCGCCGGGATCCTGACGATCTTTCCTTCTCTGTCAACGAAGGCATGGAGGGTCTTTCCCGTTACCAACTCCATTCGATCTTCTTTCCGCAAAATCCGGTAGGCAAACTGGATGCTGGCCCTCCTCAGAAACTCAACAGAGGTTTCTATAATCAAAACATCATCATACTTCGCCGAAATTAGGTATTTACAGAAGACCTCGGAAACAGGAAGGTAGATTCCGTTTTCTTCCAGCTCCTTATAAGGTATGCCGAGGTTGCGGATGAATTCGGTCCTGCCCATCTCAAACCAGCGCAGGTAGTTGGCGTAATAGACAATGCCCATGGCATCGGTTTCCGCGTAGGTCACCCGGGTTTCCGTGTTATTATGAAGATTGGTCATGCCCTAAATCCCCAGCCAAAGATATTTGAAGTTTTGTATCAATTCAGCGGTTTGAAAAAGTAGTTTGACCGCCTTTGTTAAGGGCCGGGGGTTAGAGCGGAACGCGCCGGAAGCATCGGTTGGGGTTCGGCTTGGCCACGAGGACAAAAGATCTTTTCCTCCGGAGGAGGCGGGGGTTCTTGCCCGCCCCATATACGGAGAAATAAGCGCCTTATGATTCCAAGCGTTCCGCTCTGGCCCCCGGCCCCTGGAATCCCTTGGCCCTTACAACACACCTTTTTTCAAAGGGCTAAAGTGTTACCCCTTTTAGAATCCTTTGATAAACTTTTCCATTAGTTCATGCCCTCTTTCTATGAAAAGACCGGGTTTTTGGGCGGAGATCTCGTCAAAGGATCGGTCCTCGGTTGTTGTTTTCCGGGCATCCGCAGATGTCCAAAGAACGAAGGGAACCGGGTCGGACGAATGGGTTTTCAGGGAAATCGGGGTCGGATGGTCGGGGAGGGCCATGATCCGATAATCGCTGAAGCTCTTCATGCCGCGGAGAATCGGGCCGACGATCTTTCCGTCAAAGTCTTCGATGGCCTGAATCTTCTCCGCAAGATTGCCGTTGTGGGAAACCTCATCCGGCGCTTCCACGTGAACGTAAACGAAGTCTTTCCTGGCGATTTCCCGCAGGGCATATTCTGCCTTGCCGGCATAGTTCGTGTCCAGGTAGCCCGTAGCTCCCGGAACGTTAATGATCTCCAGTCCGGCGTAAAACCCGATTCCCTTCATCAAGTCCACAGCCGAAATAATTGAACCGGCAATTCCAAACCGCTGGGTTAAAGGAAGGAAGGCAGGGGCTTTCCCCTGGCCCCAGAGCCAGATGGCATTGGCCGGCTTCTTTCCGGACTGGCGACGAGCCTGGTTGACCGGATGGTCAGGAAGAATTTTCTCGGCAGCCTTCATCAATCCCAGAATTTCTTCTTCCCCTTCCCCGGCGGGGAACCATCCGGCAATCTCCTGTCCGGTGATATCGTGCGGCGGGGTAGTCTTGAGCTTCAGGCTTTTTTCCCCGTTTCTCCAGACAAAAAGATGACGGTAGCCGACTCCAGGATAGAAATGGAACACCCGGTTACTTAGCGACTTTCCGACGTCAGTAATGATTTCCCTGGCTTCTTCCGTGGAAATATGCCCGGCGCTGAAGTCCTCCATGAAAGCCCGCTCTCCCCTGAAGGAGAGCGTGATAAGGTTGCAGCGGAAGGCCACGTCTTGCGGATTAAGTTTCACCCCCATGGCTGCGGCTTCCAGGGGGGCGCGGCCAGTGAAACAAAATGCCGGGTCATATCCGAAGATGGAAAGATTGGCCACGTCGCTCCCCGGCGGGAACCCCGGGGGCACGGTGCGCACCAGACCCAATTTCCCTCTCTTAGCCAGCCAATCTAAATTAGGAGTTTGGGCAGCCTGCAGCGGAGTCTTTCCGCCCAGGTCGGCTATGGGGTAATCAGCCATCCCATCGCCTAAAAGAACGATATATTTTCTTCCCAAAATCACAATCCTTCCTTTACCTCAGTCTCATTCCCCAAAATCAGAAGGGTCTTCAATCCGTAAGAGCACTGTTTTGTCCACGATGGCTGGCAAGCGGTCGATCACCTGCAGGGCTTTCTGCATGTTCTTCTCCCGGGCCTCATGAGTGACCATATAGATGGTAACGGCTTTCTCAATTCTCCTGCCCTTCTGTATAACCGAAGCAATACTGATGTCCAGGTCTCCCAGGATCCCGGAGATGCGTGAAAGCACGCCCGGCCGGTCCACCACTGTGAAACGCAGGTAGTAGGTCGAAGTGATGTCATGGATGTTTTTAATTTCTCCCTCGCGCAAATGGGCCGGCTGGCAGGAAAGAAGGGGAACCCGGCGGCTAACTCCCAGGCGGATGTTCCGGCATATATCCACCAGGTCGCTGACCACGGCGCTGGCCGTGGGCATCATGCCCGCCCCTGCTCCGTAGAAAAGGGTTGATCCCACGGCGTCGCCTTTGACAAAAATGGCGTTGAACGGCCCGCTCACCGTGGAAAGAAGGTGGTCGGCCGGCAAGAGGGTCGGGTGGACACGGGCCTCTATGGGTCCTCCATCCGATTTGGCGATGGCCAAAAGCTTGATGTGGTATCCTAACTCTTTGGCATACTCGACATCCATGGGGGCGACTGCGGAGATTCCTTCGGTGTAAATATCCTCCATCCTGACCTGGACTCCGTAGGCCAGGGAAAGAAGAATGGAAAGTTTGTGAGCGGTGTCGATACCCTCAATATCCAGGGTGGGGTCTGCTTCGGCATAGCCCAGCTCCTGGGCCTTTTTCAGAACCTCCTGAAATTTTAAGCCCTGGTGGGTCATTTCGCTGAGAATATAGTTGGACGTTCCATTAAGAATGCCGAAAATAACCCTGATCTTATTGGCGACCAACCCCTCTTTCAGGGAACGAATGATGGGAATTCCTCCTCCCACGCTGCCCTCAAACCCGATGTCCACCCCGTTTTCGTCGGCGGCTTTAAATATTTCCGGGCCGTGCACAGCCAGCAAAGCTTTATTGGCCGTAACGATATGCTTGCCCTTCCCTATGGCCTTTAGAATGAAAGCGCGGGCTGGCTCCAGGCCGCCGATGAGCTCGACGACGATGGCGATTTCCGGATCTTCTATCACGTCAGAGGCTTTGCTCGAGAGGATTGCCGGGTTGACCTTGATGCCGCGATCCTTGGTCACGTCCAGGTCAGCAATCCGCTTGAGAACGATGGAGATGCCCAGCCGTTCTTCCAGGAGCTTAGCTTTTTCCTGCAGAATTCTTACCAGCCCTGTGCCCACAGTCCCAAACCCGATCAGCCCTACATTAATTCGATCCATTTCCCCACCTTAAAATTAACCGCAGAGATCGCCGAGAACGCAGAGGAAAAATTATAACCTAATAAAGTTAAAAGAAGTCTTCTATCTTTGTTTTTTGTTTTTATCCTCTGCGAACTCCGCGCTCTCTGCGGTGAAAAAATTTAAAAAAGCTGTTTGATCCCTTTTACGGCCTGCTTGATCCGGTGGGTATTTTCCACCAGGGCAAAGCGCACGTGATCATCTCCATACTCACCGAAACCGATCCCCGGAGAAACGGCTACTTTAGCCACCTGCAGGACTATCTTGGAAAATTCCAGGGAACCCATTTCTTTGAATTTATCGGGGATCTCTCCCCACACGAACATCGTCCCCTTGGGTTTCTCAATCTTCCAGCCCACCCGCATGAGGCCGTCTATCAAGGTATCCCTGCGCTCCTGGTAGATGTCCTGGATTTCGGCCACGCAGCTTTGATCTTCGTTAAGGGCAATGATGGCGGCGATCTGAATCGGTTGAAAAATACCGTAATCCATATAACTCTTGAGCCGGGCCAGAGCGGAGATCATCTTGCGGTTGCCCAGGGCAAAAGCCACCCGCCACCCAGGCATGCTGTAGCTTTTGGAAAGGGTGAAAAATTCGACGCCTACCTCTTTCGCTCCCGGCGCTTGCAGAAAGCTGGGAGCTCTGTAACCATCGAAAACCAGGTCGGCATAGGCCAGGTCGTGAACGACCATGAGGTCATGAGCCCTCGCGAACTCCACGACCTTCTCAAAAAAATTAAGATCCACAACCCAGGTGGTGGGGTTGTGCGGAAAGGAAATAATCAACATCTTGGGCTGTGGCCAGGTCTGGCGGGCAGCCGTTTGCAGATCTTCAAAAAAGTCACGCCCTTTGATAAGCGGGATGGTGCGCAAGTCTCCCCCGGCAATGATTACAGAATATGGATGAATGGGGTAAGCCGGCGTGGGCACGAAAACGACATCGCCGGGGCCGATGGTGGCCAGGGCTAAGTGGGAAAGCCCTTCCTTGGCCCCGATGGTAACGATGGCTTCCGTGTCAGGATTGATTTCCACCCCGTAACTCCTCTGGTATAAAGCAACAATGGCCGCGCGAAGTTTGCTGATTCCGCGCGAAGCGGAATAACGATGGTTACGGGGGTTCTTCACGGCCTCAATGAGTTTCTCAACGATGTGGGGAGGAGTTGGCAGATCAGGGTTACCCATCCCCAGGTCAATGATGTCATCCCCCCGCCTCCTGGCTTTCATTTTCAGGTCATCGACGATGGAAAAAACATAAGGGGGAAGTCGCTTGATGCGATGAAAATCTTCCATCAAATCCTCCGGGATTAATACTACTCCGACAATTCACAAAATCCCCCTTATTCCCTCGAAGGTGTGAAAAAATTGGGATAGAACATAATTCCCCTCCCCTTGCGGGAGGGGATTAAGGGGAGGGGGATAAATAACTTAAAGAAATTCTTTAGCTCTTCACCCTCACCCTACCCTCTCCCATCAAGGGAGAGAAGGTATTGCTGAATTTTTTCACAGCTTCCCCTTTGCCAAAGGGGGAAATTGTTATACCCCTCTTTGGAAAATAGGGGCGAGGGGAGATTTTCTGATCAACCCGTTCAACATATCCGTCTTGCATCGCGCCATAAACCCTATTTGTCGGAGTAGTATTAATTTCTAAAAAATATATCCATTACGCTCCTGTGCGGATCATTCCGGCTTTTTGATTGGCCTCCCGGGTGAATTCCCTGGTAGCAATGATTTGCCAGTAGGCGATACCTGTCGCGGCGCATAATTGATTTGCCTTAAAAGCGCCCGATTGGGAAACACGTTGATAACGGTTCAAATGATCTTCATTAAAAAGTAACATATTCATGGCGCCGTGGCAACCCACGATCTCTTTGCCACCCCCAGTTTTTAGTTGGGGTCCAGGCTCTGGCCCAGGGGCGCTTCGCCCTGTACACCATACGTTGCAGGGTTTCGCTCGGAATAATAAGCATGAGTCAAATGGAAAAGCTTATTTTTGTATCAGCTTAGAGTTATGAAAAAATGGTGTGACCGCCCCCTTTTTGGGCCCGGGGGCCGGAACGGAACGCGCCGGAAGCATCGGTCGGGATTCCTCTTGGCCAGGAGGATCAAAGTTTGTTTCCTCCACAGGAGGTGGGGAGTATCTTCCCCACCCCATCCACGGAGAAATCGGCGCCTTATGATTCCAAGCGGGCCGGTCTGGCCCCCGGGACCTGGAAACACTTGGCCATTGCTTAACTCCTTTTTTCAAATAACTAAAGTGGAACCTATTTTTCAATTCACCTTTTTGGTTATGACGCAAGGCTACGGTCTTCCCGGTTTGTGATTATTTCCCCGGCAATGCCGAGATGATCAAATCTTTCATGGTTTTCAACCCGGGCTGAGCCTCGATGCTTTTCGGGATGGAATTAACCAGCATGGCCACCGTGGCGATGTCGCCGTGCGTGCCCCCTTTTATGATTACTTCCAGATTGGGTGTCCCGGCGATATTTACAACGTCATAAGATTCCTGCGCGCCGACCGCCGCTTCGAAATTAAGAGTTATCAAAGCTTTCCCTTTTTCCCAGCCATAACCGACCTGTTTTACGCCAGCCGCCTGTCCGGGTTTGACGGTTATATAATCACTGCGAATCTCTTTATGAGCAAGGATCGGTTCGATGGTTTCGGTGATGTCGTCCAGCGACCAGCCCAGACCGGAGGCAATCATGGCGATCGATTCCGAAAGGCCCACATGTCTCAAGGTTCCCTTAGCCACTAATTCATTAAACTCCTTAAGGGTCTTTCCTGCCCCGATCTTTTCCTGGAAGGGAATCCGCCGGTGGGAGGCATCCTGAATTCTGCTGACCCGAATTTCTTTCACCTCTGTACATACTCCGGTCATAAATAACGGCCAGGCGTCCATCAGGAACCCCGGGTTAACACCCGTGCCCACAACTGTAACCTGGTTTTCTTTAGCCAGCCGGTCAAGCCGTGACGCTATCTTAGGATACTTACGATAGGGGTAGGATAATTCTTCACAACTGGAGACGACATTGACTTTGGCCCTGATCAAGCTTTCTAATTCCATGTGGACTTTTTTCAGGCTGGAACTCGTGGTATGTATTACAACCTGTGGCTTTGTTTTCCGGATAACCCCCTCTATATCATCGGAAATTGCCACTCCTAATTTTTTACCCAACTTGGCCACATCCCCAAGGTCCTGGCCCACGTTGGCCAGGTCGATGGCTCCCACGATTTTCATGTTTCCCTTTTGAGCTAAGACTTTGGTTACTCCCCGGCCAATAACTCCAATTCCGAACTGGGCCACTCGTATCTTTCTTCCCATCCTACCTCCTTTTAAGGGAAATCGTCCTTGCCAGCAAAGCGCGGCAATTTCGTTTTAATAGTTTTGCAAAAAACTCAATGAAATAAAATAAAATATTAAAAATTGCGTAACAGTTTAGCGATTTGAAAAGCTGTCAAATCCCCCTTGATCCCCCTTTTTCAAAGGGGGAAAGGCTGAATCTTTTATCGAATTCCAATTAAAAACCCCTCCTCCCTTTGCCAAAGCCTGCCTGCGGTAGGCAGGGGAGGTCGGGAGGGATTTCTGGTCCGCTTGAGGCGGATCAAAACGCTAAAGTGTTACAAAGTTGCCAAAAAGGAAATTCCTATACAATATATTTAAAGAAAAGATTTGGTGTCAACTAAAAAAGGAGTTTATTGTTTCACGATGTTTTTTTTGTTAAGATTACATCATTATTAAATCTGATCAATCTTTTATTGAAGGAGATTAGATGGAAACCCTAACTGGAAAATTGGCCCATTTTATCGTTGGCCTCAATTACCAAAGCCTGCCAGGGGAAGTCATCCGCAAAGCCAAGCATTGCTTGATGGACACCCTCGGAGCAGCCTTGGGCGGATCGAAGACGCCAGAGGCCAAAGTTGCTAAGAAATTGGCCGAGAAACTGAACCCCAAGAAAGAATCTACCCTCTTTACCGGGAGAGGGAAGATTGGGGTTTTGGAAGCCGCCATGGCCAATGGCATCATGTCTCACGCCCTGGAACTGGATGATGGGAACCGGTACGCTCAGGGGCATCCCGGAATCGTCACCGTCCCTGCGATCCTGGCCCTGGCTGAGAAAGAAAAGAAAGGGGGGGAAGACGTCATCTCCTCCCTCGTGGCCGGCTATGAAGTCTTCGGCCGGGTGGGCGCCGGAGGGAATCCATCTCATTTCAACCGCGGCTTTCATACCACAGGGACCGTCGGGACCTTTGCCGCCGCCGCTGCCGCTGGCCGCCTCTTGAAGTTGAATGAATCAAAGCTGGTGTCGGCCCTGGGGATTGCCGGGTCTCAGGCAGCCGGCCTTTTTGCCTTTATGGCCGATGGAACGATGACCAAAACCCTCCACGCCGGGAAAGCCGCCCAGAATGGCATCCTCTCTGCCTATCTGGCCAAGGAAGGGTTCACGGGTCCGGCTTATATTCTGGAGGACAAGTGGGGCTTCTACAAAGCCTTTGCCGATGCCTCCAACCCCGGCCGGGTGGTGGAGGGACTGGGGCAGAAGTACGAAATCATGAACACCTACGTGAAATACCATGCCTCCTGCCGGCATAGCCATGCTCCCGTCGATGCCATCCTGGATATCCGCAGCCGGAACCCTTTTCGCCCCGAGGACATAGAGAAAGTGAATGTTTATACCTATACGATTGCCGCCAAACTGATCGACGGCAAGCAGGTCTCTACCCCCATCACTGGCAAGATGAGCTTGCCTTACGCTGCGGCGGTCGCCATCCTCTATGGTAGAGTCGGTCTGGATGAATTCAAGCCTAAAGTCCTTAACGACCAGGCTGTGCATGCGCTGATGGAGAAAGTAGACGTTTATCCTGACCCAGACATGGACAAACTCGTTCCTGATCACCGGGGCGCCCGGGCGGAAATTTTCCTGAAAGACGGGAGAAAACTTACCTCGGAGATTCTCGACCCCAAAGGCGAGCCGGAAAATCCAGGCTCTGGGAGTGATATTTATGATAAGTTCCGCCTGCTGGCCCGCACGGTCTTCAAGGCCGCCGAGGTGGAAAAAATAATTGAAAAGATCGAGAACCTGGAAAAAGTCAAGGACATATCGGAGTTGAATAGCCTTCTAATGCAAGCGCGATAAGTATCGTGTCATTGCGAGCCCGAAGGGCGTGGCCATCTCGTTTTTGCTTGGGATTGCTTCGTCGCTCCGCTCCTCGCAATGACACGCGACTTATTTCGTTTGTATTAGTAGAGAGATAGCCACACTCTACTTCGCGATTCAATCGCCCCTGCTTCCCCTTTAATTGAAGGAGTGGGGGCAATTCATTAACCGGCGCTGTGCGTCCGGTAAAATTTGTAGCCTGCTTCCAGGGCCGTCATATTGACGGTTTCGCTTTTGGCAGGGACGCTTTTCCTGACGGCCTGTTGCAGAACAGGAAAGCTCCCCGGGGCGATCAGTTCGATGACCGCCCCCAGCATGAAGATATTGGCCACGATCCTGGTTTTCAGATCTTCCTCGGCGACCTTGGTCGCCGGCACGGGAAAGGTCTTCTTGTAGGGCAGAGGGATCGACTTGATCAGGGTGCTGTCGTAGATAATGAGGGTCTTTTCCGGGTCCCCCTCCTTAAGGTACCGCTTCACCGATTCCTCGGACATGAAGACCATTAAGTCCGGGCAAGCGCTCTTGGGAAAATTGATCTCCTGGTCGGAGATGACCACATCGGTGCGGCATGCCCCGCCGCGGGAAACCGGTCCATAGGATTGGGCCTGGGCCACCTGCAGATCGGGAAAATTCTCCATCATCTGGGCCAGGATCACGCCCATGAGGATGATTCCCTGCCCCCCAAATCCCGCAAAGATGATCTCCTTCCTCATCCTTTCTCCTTCCCCCTCTCATTTCTTAGGGAATCATACAAAACTTTTTGCATCATTTTAGCCATTTAAAAAAAATGGTATTAAAGCCTTTGTTGAGGGCCGGGGGTTAGAGCGGAACGCGCCGGAAGCATCGGTCGGGTTTCCGCTTGGCCACGGGGATAAAAGATCGTTTCCTCCGGAGGAGGCGGGGGTTTTTACCCGCCCTATATGCGGAGAAATCAGCGCCTCATGATTCCAAGCGTTCCGCTCTGGCCTCCGGTCCCTGGTGTCTCTTGGCCCTTACAACACACCTTTTTTCAAAGGGCTAAAGTGTTACAATTTTTTTGTGTGCAATTTTGCTATTTGAATCATTTTTCTCTGCGTTCTTTGCGCTCTCAGCGGTTAAATTTTTTCCGGCGACCACAACCAGGGCCATGTCCGGGCAGTGGGTCTGGCATAGCAGGCAGACCCGGCAGTTCTCCAGTTTTGCCGGCCGGGGCATGAGGTAGTCGAGAGCGCTCCTTTCCTGTCCCGGCTCAAACACTTCGTATTTGCAAACATACTGGCAGAGCAGGCAGCCTTTGCAGTATCTGCGGTCAATCTCAATTCTTTCTGCGCCTTTCAACGCTCTCCTCCTTTGGCCCAGGCCTCTTTCACCTTTTGATTCATCTTCTTAACTTCTTCCATGAATTCCGGCTTCTCAATCTTAAGGACGTCTCCCAGGGGGATCTTCCCCTGCGCCTCGATCTCTCCCCACTTGGCTGGGTCGTCGACCGGCACGCAATTGTCTCTCAACCACTGCAGGTTGAATTGGGGGGCGCCGGATCCAAGGATGTATCTTCCGGTCTGCACCGGGCACTGGGAGAGGACCTCCACAAAGGAAAAGCCCTTGTGGGTCAAAGCCTTCTTAAAGGTTCGGCTGAGCGTCTTCAGATGGGCCGTGGAGCAGCGGCTCACCATTGTAGCCCCGGCCGCAACAGCGATTTTACAGCCGTCCAGCGGTTTTTCGAGGTTGCCGTAAGGGGTGGTCTGGGTCCTCGACCCCACTTGCGTGCTGGGAGCAACCTGTCCACCGGTCATGGCATAGATTTGGTTGTTGACCAGGACGACGGTCATTTCGATGTTTCGGCGGGCGGCGTGGAGCAAGTGCAGGCCACCGATGGCCAGGCCGTCCCCGTCTCCCGTAAAGACGACGACCTTACGGGAAGGCCGGGTGGCTTTGAGCCCGATGGCCGCGGGGATAGCGCGGCCATGAAGGCCTTTAAAGACATCGGCGTGGATGTAAACGGGGATCCAGGCGCTGCAGCCGATTCCGGCGGCCAGGGCCAGGTCGTCGATGATTCCCAGTTGATCCACGGCTTCCAGGAAGGCCTGGACAATCATGCCGTCGCCGCAGCCCGGGCAAAAGAGGAAAGGAAGAAAATCCTTCCTCAGGTATTTTTCACCGAGTGGGTTCATCGCTTCTCCTCCAGGAACCGCAGGAACTCCTGCGGCTGCGGGTAAATGCCCCCGATTTTCGAGAATAATTCAATCTTGATTTCCGGCTGCCGGATGACTCTTTGAACCTCATTGCGCAGCATGCCCAGGTTCATCTCCGCCACGATGACGCGCTTGGCTCCCTTGAGCTTGCTCCGCAGAAGATCGTCGGGGAACGGCCATATGGTTTTCACTTCCACAGACCGGAGGGCCAGGCCTTTTTCCCGGGCCATATCGACGGCGCTCCGCGCCGCCCGGCACACTGAGCCAAAAGAAACAAAGGCGGTCTCGGCCTTTTGGTCTCCATAGGTGCGGATGTCGGCGAACTCGGCGATGTGCTTCTCCACCTTGGCCGTGAGCCGGCGGATAAAGACCACGGCTTCCTGGGCCGTCCCCCGGGTGCCGTAAGGGCCCTTGCACTGGGAGATCACGGGGATTTTGTACCCGGTGTTGAAGTCGGGCATGGGCGGGACGCCATCCTCTTCCGCCTGGAAAGGGATAAACTCTTCCATGGGAACCGTGGGCCTCTTCCTTTCCACCAACTCTAAATCGTCCAGATCCGGGATCACAACCTTTTCCCGGATGTGGGCGACGACCTCATCTGAAAGAATAATGACCGGGATCCGGAACCGTTCGGCCAGGTTGAAGGCCTGGATCGTATGGTCGAACATCTCCTGGGAAGTGGAAGGGCAGAGGGTTATGAGGGAATAGTCCCCGTTGGAGCCGTAGCGGGCCTGGTAGAGGTCTCCCTGGGCCGTCGAGGTGGACTGGCCCGAAGCTGGTCCCCCCCTCTGCACGTTGACAATGACACACGGGGCTTCCACGCTGGCGGCCAGGCCGACCCCTTCCATCATGAGGCAGAAGCCCGGTCCGCTTGTGGCGGTCATCGACTTAGCCCCGCCCCAGGAGGCTGCCACAACCGCCACCAGCGCCGCGATTTCATCCTCCGCCTGCAGGCAAAAGCCATCGACCAGCGGCAGCCGCCGGGCCATCCCTTCCAGGATCTCGCTGGCCGGCGTGATTGGATAGCCGGCGAAGAAGCGGCAGCCCGCCAGGAGAGCCGCCTCCACGCAGGCCTCGTTTCCTTGCATCACTTTGATGCGACCTTTTTTCATGGCTTCCTTTCTTTGCATCAATTTAGCGCTTTGAAAAAGTGGTTTGACCGCCTTTGTTAAGGCCTGGGGAGCTGGGCGGAACGCGCCGGAAGCATCGGCTGGGTTTCCGCTTGACCACGAAGAACCCCGCTCGTTTCCGCCGGAGGAGGCGGGGGGTGTTTTCCCCGCTCCACCCGCGAAGAAATCAGCGCCTTATGATTCCAAGCGGGCCGACCAGGCCCCCTGACCATGGATCCCCCCTGACCTTACACCACACCTCTTTTCAAAGGGCTAAAGTGTTGCCTTTCTTTAAATAACAATTTCATCGCTTACCAGGATGGGAATCCGGCCCTGATTGAGCCTGGCTTTTCCTACATAAGTTTTTAAGCTCTCTCGGAACTTCGGATCCGCGCACTCTTCAATAATCCGCTGAGCCCGCTCGTAAGGTTCGAGAACCCGCAAATCTGCTATTCCATGCTCCGCAATCAGGACATCGACCTCGTGTTCTGTATGATCCACATGGGATACCCGTGGGACGATGTTGGAAATCTTTCCTTGCTGGGATGTAGATGGAAGGGCAAATATGGAGATGGAGCTGTTGCGGGCAAAGTCATAGGAACCCGCGATTCCCCCGATGAGCTGGGATCCCCTTAAATGGCTCGAATTGATTTGACCCTGAATGTCCGCTTCCAGGCCCGAATTGATGGCCATGACGCCAAAACGGCTGAGCATTTCTGCCGAGTTGGTGAGGGTGATGGGGCGGAAGATGAAATATTGTTTATAATGTTCCAGACGGGAAAAAAAACGCTGCAGGGCCAAGGCGGAAAAGCGCAGGCTGTTACAGGAAACTCCTTTCACTTTGCCCGCATCGATCAGATCCAGGAGGGGGTCCGCGGCCACCGCCTGATAAAAGATGAGGGATGAAAAGTTACTGCCGGCCAGAGAAGATAAGAACCCATTCAGGACATCGCCAATCCCCACCTCTAAGGGAGGAAGTTCTCCTTGTCGTTCTCTCTCTTCTATCAGGAATTCTTCAATATTCTTGGCGATCCTAAGTATTGTCTCGCCGGGGGGAGCCAAGGGGATGTCCCGATCTTTCATATCGGAAAAGACGATATGTTTTATTTTTGCCGGATCCACTGAAATGTAGGGAGAACCAATTCTTTCCAGGGGATGATTCAAGGGGATGCAACGGCCGGGCTCTGGATAGTAGATATCGTGCATTCCCTCCATTCTTAGGGGCCGACGCAGGTTAATCTCGATGATGGCCGAGGAGGCTAAATCCAACCAATCCGGTCCATCGTACACACAGGTGGCCGGAATGATCTGCCCTTCCTCATTGATCCCGGAAGCTTCAATCACGGCCACATCAATTTTTCCATAGTATCCCCGCCGGGCGTACTGGCTTACTTTCCCCGATTTCCCCTCCAAAAATCCCACTTCTCCCCGGTTGATGGCCTGCCGTAATAATTTCGACCCTACGGTGCCGATCCTCCTGCGGATGCCTCTGACTTCCACCAGAGCGTCCTCGATCTCTGGACCCAGGGGGCCGGTACAAAGGAGATCAATCCGGAGATGATCCCCATTCTTGATTCTCTCCTTCAGGGCTTCAAAGACTACCCGTGGATAACCGGATAATGCAGTCCCGCTGGTGGCGACGACCATACCGTCTCGGAAAAATAGCGCTGCCTCCTCCGCCGTTGTGACCCTATGGCGAAGTTCGCCATTGCGAATTCTTTGTTCCCGCTCTATCAAAAAAATTTCTTCTGCCCCTTTCTACATCTGAGAAGCTCTTGAAATATCCCTTCTTGTTCATCCCCGCCTTATCATTTTACTCAGGGTACTATAACAGATGGCCTCGTAAAAAGTCGTCACTCCGGCCTGCCTGTGCCTGGCAGACAGGTGGAAACCGGAGTCCAGAGGTTTGATAACTTCTTGAAATAACTGGATTCCGGCGCCTGCCCCGGACACGCTCCGGGGTTCGCCGGAATGACGGGAAAAGGGGCTTTCGGACTTTTTACAAGTTCATCATAATAAATTTCCAAACAATCCGCAATTTATTTCAAGAAGTATATCCATATTCTCCCTATTGTCAAAGTTTCTTGAATTTTTTTGGATATTATAATACTCTGGAGCTTCTTGCAAAAGTCCGTAATTTACCCTTCGACAGGCTCAGGGTGAACGGGCTTAGGTTGAAATTATTTAGTTTTTCCGTTCGTGGTGAGCTTGTCGAGCCACAAAAAAATACTTTTGCAAGCGGCTCTCTCTATTCCGAATTCTTCGTAATTAAATTGTATAGGAA
This sequence comes from Deltaproteobacteria bacterium, assembly GCA_016875165.1. Classification (GTDB taxonomy): domain Bacteria; phylum Desulfobacterota; class SM23-61; order SM23-61; family SM23-61; genus JAHJQK01. The sequence goes on along the minus strand of VGSF01000005.1, from coordinate 416 downwards.
TTCCCTTTTGGTAACAGTTTAGCGATTTGAAAAAATAATATAAAAGCCTTTGTTGAGGGCCGGGGGTTAGAGCGGAACGCGCCGGAAGCATCGGTTGGGGTTCGGCTTGGCCGCGAGGACAAAAGATCTTTTCCTCCGGAGGAGGCGGGGGTTCTTGCCCGCCCCATATGCGGAGAAATAAGCGCCTTATGATTCCAATCGTTTTGCTCTGGCCCCCGGCCCCTGGAATCCCTTGGCCCTTACAACACACCTTTTTTCAAAGGGCTAAAGTGATACCTCTTTTTTAACTTTAGGCGCTTAGCGCCTCATTAATACAAACATGTTTGTAAGAAGGAAATGTCTGCCGATAAATCCCCCCTTCCCCATTTTGAAGGTGTGAAAAAATCCCATTTTCACCCCCACCCTGTCCCTCCCCC
>VGSF01000004.1 GCA_016875165.1 Deltaproteobacteria bacterium | reverse complement strand
TCATGCCTTCGAAACTGGTATCAAATCTCGATGAAGCTAAGGGAATCCCCACGTAAACGATTGTTGCAAACAGAATCAATGGAAAACCATCCTCTCCCATGCCTTCGTTAAGTTAGCGCTTATGCCCATCCAGGGGGAGGGTTGGGAGGGGGTGATTTCTTTTGGTTGCGGCTATGCCGCGCTGTGCCCTCTGTGGCCAATTTATGACCTAAATTCGCCTTTTCTTTATAACAGTCGCAAAAAGCTGTCAATCATTTAAGTTCCACCACATAGACTTCACCGGCATATTCACGGGCATAAGACCCAAAGAGAATAGATTCAGGAAATCCTGTTACTTTAACAAAATAAGAACTCTCTGGGTCGAGTTGATTTTGAACTGCCCAGGCCGTGTGTTCTTTCTCCCTTAGAGTCAACTTCAATCCCTTTAACGGAAAATTCAGGACCGACTGGGCGGGAAGGCTTCCTTTCTGGCCCACGGCGTGGAAAGAAATTTCAGCGCCGGTGACTCCGAACATCGCTCCGGGCCAAGTCACATTTCCCGGGCCAATTTCAAACCATTGCCCGATCTGAGGCGTTCCGTAGATATCCAGACGGTATTCGGAAACAACTGGCTTAAGGGGGGCATGGACCCGGGATACAAGCTTGGCCACCATGACCGGATCGGTTAGAGATAGAAGATCAGCGCCTTTCAGAGGAGTAGGGAGGGTGGCCGAAGATATAGGGTCTCCCAGGGTAAGGATGACCAGGGGAAAGGAAAGCCCTTTTTTAGCCTGGAGAGTGATGGTCAGGAGGGCCAGCCCATATCGGATGGAAGGGTTGAGCAGATTTTCCTTGGAGGCCAAAATAAGCCAAAGGGCAACATCCGGTTTGAGCAATTCTTCCCTGACGTTCATCCAGGCCATTTTCTCCAGACTATCCTCCCAAAAATGTCCTTTGACCTCCAGCCCATAGGTTTTCAATTGAGAAAATACTTTCTTAACCTGATCTTCAGAAGAAACCAGCGAGGTCATCCATACGGTTTTCATAGTTTCTTCCTTTCTTCATAAATGTTATAAACATAATGTAACCGCAGAGGCCACAGAGAATTTAACAATTTTCAATGGATTTTTCTTAGCTTTTCTTTCAAGCGATTGGCTTGCTCGATATCTTTTTTCGCTTTGAGATGCTGTGGATCCAGTTTAAGCGTTATTTCCCATTCTTTAATGGCCAGGTTCAGCTCTTCGGCGAGAAAATGCCTGACCCCCTTTTGGTAATGGTTCTCAGCCTGGGCTTTTTGATCCTGTAAGCGGTTTTCCAGGTTAGCAACTATTTCTCTAACGTTCTTGTAAGATATATCTACCTTCTTGAACATTCTTAAAGACTCCCTGTACTCTTTTTTCTGGAGGAGTCTGGTTCCTAACTGGTAATAGGAGGCGTTTTTCAGATCTTTCGCCTCACTGTTTGCGGAAGCGTATTCCAGAATTTTTTCCGCGTAGTTCACTGCCTGATCGTACTTCTGGGCTTTGAACAAGGCCCAGGCCTTGCTCAACATCTCTTCCGAATCAACTGGTTTGGCTGCGGCAACCGATTCTATGAGGGGAAGTTTTAAGGTCAGGCCCGATTTTAATTTGGCGCCAATGTTGAGATCGTTTAAATAGGCCACCAGATAATCTTTATTAGGATCGTTATATATTTTTTGGGCAATTTTTTTTACCGTGTCATCTTCTTTGGTTTCATATCGTATGAAATCTGTTTCGTTTAATTTATGTTTTAGATAATCTAAGGATTGTTCATGGTCGGGGTCGTAAGTAAGGGCCATTAGGAACTCCTTGCGGGCCGCTTGAGGCAAGTTCTTCCGCAAGTATTGCAATCCTGCCTGGAAATGCCTATCGGATTCGCTTTGGATTCTCGCCGCCAGGGTCTTTTTCCTTTCTGCAGATTCCAGGTCATCCGGTTGGAAGCTACGGACAACCTGCCAGGCGAAAAGAGCTTTGCGCAGTTCTCCTCTTTGTTCAAAATCAATTGCTTTTGTCCGATATTTTCCCGGAAAGGCCGCAAAGAGATCTACTTCTCTGAGTGGCTCTTTGGGAACAGGCCTTGTTTCAAGAGGAATTTCTTCCTTTATCGGTTCTTTGCGTACAGGAGGTACAGTAGCACAGCCGAGAAAGAACACCCATAGTAATAGGGTGTAAACGATCTTTAAAAAGGACGAAGGGAAGAGCGTTATCATTTAACGAAGAGCCTCGTCGCTAAAATAGGTCAAATTTTTCTCAAAATCTTGCAAATCAAAGTGCCCGTAAATCATGGAGCGTTTAAGGCGATGGGGATGAGTAAAAAAGGGATTGCTGCCCCTTTCCACGGTGAAGGCCCCTCGGTACCCAAGCCTCATAAGAAGAGCGATGACCAGAGTATTCGTGTCCCCGTAAGGGTAGGCTAAATATTGCACATCTTTATTCAGGTGCCTCTTAATAATCTTGGCCGATTCAGTTAATTCCCTTTTTACTGCCTCAAAAAATTCTCTGAGGGATTCTTGCCCGCTCCTCTCCAGTTTGCGATGGGTTTTTGTGTGGCCCTGCACATCTATTCCACCTTGAGCCATCTTCCTAATAAGATCCCAGCCTAAGGTTTCGTCGTTGGGAGAAATTAGATCAGTATACACAAATAAAGTGGCTGGGTAGCCGTATTTTTTCAATATGGGGAAAGCGATCTCATAAGTGGAGCGCCAGCCGTCATCAATCGTAATCACCACTGATTTTTTGGGAATCGGGGATTTCAATTCCAAAAAATTAAAGAACTCATTCATGGAAATGACCCGGTACCCCTGTTGCTTCAGAAATCGCATCTGCTCCTCAAAGGCCTTTTCGGTGACGGTCATGTTGTCCGACTTGTTCTTGGAGAATTTATGGTAAGTGAGCACCGGGATCATTTGGTAACCTTGAAAGGTTAAACCGCCTTTCTCGGGAAGCTTAAGGGGGATAATCAATTCCTGGCCGGGACTGAGTGATTCGCTATCGTTGAACTCAGATATGAGCCAATCCAGGGACGGCTCATTTAAATATTTCCCAGCCAGAGAAGAAAAAGTATCTCCTGGTTGAGCAATAACAGCCACAAATTCAGGAAATAATTTGGCATAGGTCTGGGGGGGAGGGGGAATTTGTACTTGGGGGGGAGAGGGGAGTGGAAGTTGCACTGGAGGAGGAAGCGGGGGTTGAGGCCGGACGGGAGCCCCGGCACAGCCCCCCAGGAGAAGCAGCGGTAGGATCAGCCAGAGAAATGGAAGTGAAAGTCCAATAGGCCGGAGCCTCCGGTTCCCAATCATAAGCCTTTTCTTATCGGGTTTGGCGCAGGCGAAAATTTTCCCATGGACCTGTCCTTTGCATGATTTCTCGAGGAGGGAGAGGCTCGGCGGCAACAAACCCTTTAACGGTTTGATAAACTTCCTTGCTGAGGATAATCTCTCCCGGACCGGCCATCACATTCAGTAAATAGGCTTCTTTAAAGCTCTCTCCAATAGAAGTATATTCTTTCAGGTCTGGGGTGTCGATATGGCCGGAGAGTACCACCCCTGAGCTGACTCCAATTCCAACCTGGCCAAGGAGCTGGTTTCCGTTTTCACTGGCCTTTTGCAAAACTTTGACCATGGCAATCGCCGACCGGACCGCCTTTTCGATATGGTCGGTTTGCAGGGGGGAGCTGCCAAAAACACCCACCACTGCGTCTCCCAGAAATTTGTCGATATAGCCGCCATGCTCCATTATGCAGTTGGTGGCCAGGTTAAAATATTCATTCAGGTCGTTCAAGACCTCTTCTACTCCCTTGGTGTTGCCATACGCTTTAAATCCTTTGACCCCGGCAAAGAGGACGGTTACGTGGTTTCGAGCAACCCCGGGAGGCCCTTCCATGTTTGCAGTATTGATAAAACTGTCAGAGGTTTTTCCTGGGAATGATCCTCTCTGGAAGGATTGCCCTTGGCCCGTGTCCGCCTCTGCCCAAAGCGAACGGTCTAATGATCGGGTAAGCCTCTTGTTGAGCAAAAAGGCGGCCCCAATCGCCATCACCAGCGCGAACAGGCCCCAAGGGATGATCTTCCGTACTAAGGAAAGATTCTCTTTTTTAATCATGGCATTGATAAAATCCAAGGACAACCCTAAATGCACGGTTCCTACGATTTTATCCATGTAGGTTACCGGCCTGGAAAAGTTCAAAACAGAGGTGCCGCTGGGAAGGGTATACTTTACCTGTCTAATATTTGTATTCTGGGCGAGTTCTTGGCTATTCCCCGGTTCATTGAAGGCGGTACCGATCTTTGTCGGGTCGGTATGCGCTTTTACGATATTCTTGCTGTCCACAATCAGGGCATATTCAAACCCATCCATTGATTTGGTTCCTTTGACAAGCATATTCAGGAGTAACGTATCGTCTCCCAGGAGGGGAAGGATGGCGTTATTAACAAAATGACTCAGGACGATTTTTCCCTTTTTGGCTCTTTCCTGATAAAGAGTTTCCCGATTCCATTTAATAATAAAAAAACTAAAAACCATTACCGTGAGAAGAGTCAGTAAGATGGTAACAGCAGAAATTTCCAGAAAACGTGACCTGCGCGAAGAGGATCGTTTTCCTCTTTGTGGCGCGGAAATAGGTTTGTCTGAAAATTGCTTGATCGCGCTCATTTCGGCTGGAAAAAAATTGCCCTATTTGTTTTCCTGAATAACTTTATTTTTAAATGGTTATCGTTTGGGAATTTGTCTGGGGCCAAAAAGGTCAGGCTCTTCCTCCTTTTGAGGAGAAGGTCCGGGCTTGGGAGGCGGCGTCTTGGATTTAGCTTTGGGATAAAAACCATCCACAAACTCTTTGGGCATGGGTTCATGGGTTTTCAACAAATCTTCCGGTATGAGGATTTTATTGCCCACAAAAATACGGGCGGGATCAATATTTGGGTTAGCCTGAGCCAAGGCCTTCCAGTTTTCAATATCCCCGGTATACCAGCCGGCGATGATCGATACCGTCTCCCCGCTCCATTTTACGGTGTGAACATAATAATTAATTTTTTCCGTAGGGGCTGTCTCAGCCGGGGGTTTGGGCGCAGGCACTGCTGGTTTTGGCTGGGGGATGGCAGCAGGCGACGGAATTGCGGGCGCGGGCGAAGGTGCGGGCGCGGGCGAAGGTGCGGGCGCGGGCGCAGAGAGTGCGGGCCCGGGAGCAGGCACAGGCGTTTCGGGCTTTGGGGTTGGGGCTGCGCATCCGATGCAAATCATTACCACGGCCAGCCCGACGATCCACCCTTGAATTTTCGATCGGAAGCTTTGCTGCAATCGTACGTTCATGATTTGCCTTTCAACTTGGCAAGGAATTTCTTCGCCAAATCGTTATTGGGATTAACCTTAAGAGCCTGTCCAAGATTCTTTATGCACTGCTCCCTTTTACCTTGCTTATCTTGAACCATCCCGAGATTAAAAAGGGCTTCATCCAGATACGGAGGAGCCAATTTCACTACCCGGGCGTACATTTCCTCGGCCTTGGGGTAATCCTTGTTCTTGGCATAAATATATCCAAGATTAAAGAAAGTATCCGGGAATTGCGGATCCAGCTCGCCGACCTTGTTATAGGTCTCAATCGCCCTGGGATAATCCCCCAGTTTCATGTAGGCCAAACCCAGTTGAAAATGTCCTTGTATGTTGGCCGGATCCAATTTTATGGACTCGATCAGCAAATTCTTGGCTTTCTCAGGCTGCGTTCCCAAAAGCTCTGAAGCTTCATTTTGTAAGGCTTTCGCTCTCGCCTTAGAGTCGGAAACCCTGGCTTTAGTTTTAGGGGAATCGGGTGGAAGCACTTTACCGGGGGCCGGGGCAGCTTCCTCAGGCGGCTTGGCCGCAGAAGGTTTAGCAGATACGGCCTCCAAATCCTTAAGGGGCGGCTTAACAGGCGTTGTTTTGGGCCAAAAAGCTATTCCCACACCGATAACGGCGACGAATGCGACTGCGACCGCCGCATACAAGACTCCACGCTTTTTCGTTATTTTCTGGGGCTGTTCTTCAGCGTCAACGGTCGGGATTTCCGCCTTTTTTTCAACCGGTTTTTTCTCAACCAACCTTTTCTCCGCCGGCTGCTCATCCCTGGCAACGGGAGACTTTATTTCCGCCGCCATGCCGGTCCCGGCTGCCCTGAGCATAACCTGTTCTTCAGCAATGATCTCTTCCTTAAAGAGATCTTTCATGTACTGGGCGAGCCCGCGAGCGGTCGGCCGCAGGGAAAGCTCGAACATGCACTCCTCTAAGTCCGCCAGCATCTCACCGCATGACTGGTAACGCTGCTCGGGTTCTTTGGCCAGAGCCCGGTGGAGGATTTTATAAAGCTTGGGGGATAAATTGCTGATGGCTGTCTCAGGGGGATCAAATTCCGCCCGGCTTACCTTGGCCAGGATCTGCAAAGTGTCTCCCGTAAACATCCGCTTGCCGCTGAGCATTTCATAAAGGAGGATCCCCGTAGGGAAAATATCCGCACGGGCATCAATGGCTTTGCCCGCGGCCTGTTCCGGCGACATGTAGGCTACTTTTCCTTTGATCATGCCGACCTGAGTGACGGTGCTCCGGCTGCGGGCCTTGGCGATGCCGAAATCGACGATTTTTACATCACCCTCATAGGTGAGGATGATATTTTGCGGGCTAATATCCCTGTGGATGATGTTCAGAGTTTTTCCCTGAAAATCTTTCAGGTTGTGGGCATAATCGAGGCCGGCACAAATGCGGGAAATAATAAAGAGACATTTTTCCAAACTTAGCGGCAGCCCTTTTTCCTTGGACTTTTGGGTGATGACCCGCAGATCCTTGCCGTATAAGTATTCCATGGTAATAAAATAGGCGCCTTCCGCACTCCCGAAGTCATAAATCTGGACGATATTCTGGTGGTGGAGTAAAGCGGCAAGTTTGGCCTCGTCGATAAAGGAGCTGAGAAACTCTTTCTCTTCAGCCAGGTGGGAGAGGATCTGCTTGATGGCAATGAACTTTTCAAAGCCTTGATCACCGATAATCTTAGCCCGGTACAATTGAGCCATACCTCCAGCGGCAAGCTTCTCCATCAAGAGGTACTTTCCAAAGCGTATGGGCTGAAAGTCCGACATCGGGTTACCCCGTCTTTGGATTAGAAAACAATCAGTTAAACAGTATCAATTTAGCATTTTGAAAAGGCATTCCCGGAAATCCCTCCCCGCCTCCCTTTTCCAAAGAGAGGAGAACTTTTCTCAATGCCTTCGATAAAAGATTCCACTTTTTCCCCCTTTGGAAAAGGGGGATGAAGGGGGATTTGACAACTTTTCAAAAGGCTAAAGTGTCAAGGTAAACATTATAATTATCATGCCATCGATGTCAATGATAATTTTACCTTTGCCGTACTCCTTCAGTGAAGGGTGGGAGGTCCCCGGGGGTATTTGCCACATGGTAATTGTTCATCTTGATCTCACCGGCTGTTGTTTTCACCTACCTTTAAGCAAAAGTAAAACCTGATAAAATTCGGTGATGAAGAGTTGAAATTGAGTATAATTTTTAAGGTTATCATTTGAAGTTATTGTTGAATCGAGTTTTTTTAGAAGAAACGGGATTTTCATTGGATGCCCTTTTCAATGTTCTTTAAATAAAGGTAGATTTTCCCCTAAGGAGCCTAACAAATCATCAATCTGGGAGAGGGTAATCAGCCCCTGTTCTAATAGGATTCGGCCGATATGTCTGTGTTTCCCCTTTTCTATATCCTCCGTCACCTGAACCTTCAATGCTTCAATGACCTGATCTGCCGTGATAAATCCCTTTTCCACAGCCAAAATTCCAAACCGTTTTTCAAGGTGCTCTGTCTCCATGTTATCCTCCCATTTTTGTGAATTAGGCCTCCTCCCATATTCCTTTTTTCCCTGAAAAAAAATCATCTTGGAAATAGGTCTTTGATCTGAAACTCATTCATTCCTTTATTTCCTGCAGGAATCCAGCGGGGGGGTAATCAGTGGATGTTACTTATCAATTCATGGAAGTTATCACCCCGCTCCAGCCAAGGGGAAATCAGCGCCTCATTTTGGCCCGCGCAGCGGTTCTCTGCTTAGGCCCGGTGATAAGTTGTGAATTATAGAAGGAACCTGTAAGACGCGACACTATTTCAGACAATCACTGCTGATCGTCATTTAAAATTTACACTATTTTGCGAGACCTATCAATGATTGATTTCCGTAAATAATTCCAACTTGGAGAGATAGAAGGGAAACGGCTGAATGAGCTGATTGGGGGACGTTCATGCAGAAATTGCTTTACAAGGTGAGCGGAATAGGTTAAGGAGTAAGCATGCCAAGGTTAGCCAGGTTAGCTTCCCCCGGAGTATTGCATCATGTTATGTTGGCGGTCAAGGTTTGTAATTTTTATGGAGTTACTCTGGATGAAATGCGATCGGGCAGGCGGGGGCATGAGGTTGTGGAGGCGCATCAGCTCCGCGAATTAGTCAACGATATGCCTGAACCAAGAAGGTCAGAGATCCGAGCGCGGTTTGGCACGGAACGGCTGCGTTTGCCGAAATCAGGTTTGCTGGAGAAGCTGCTTGTGCCGGAGCGGCTGAAACCTGAAGAGCGCACTCTTTTTGCTCTGGATTATTTCATTCAAGGGATAGCGTGTCCGTTCCTTGAAGAAGAGTCATGCTCCATCTACAACGACCGGCCCATTCCGTGCCGGGAGTATCTTGTCGTTTCACCGGCTGAGAACTGCGCCAAGCCTTCGCCGGATGCGGTGAAGTGTTTGAAAATACCCGCGGAGGTATCAAGGGCCGTAAGGTGCTTTAACCCAGAGCAAAGTCCTGGGCGGTGGGTAACCTTAATATTAGCCCTAGCGTGGGCAAGTGCTCACCCGGACAAGTTGCTTCTACGCCTGGGGACTGAGCTGGTGCATGAGCTGCTGAGCCGTTTAGTCGGTAAGGAAATCCCCGGGCCAGCAACCTAACCCGGAAAGGGCGCTGATTAGGAGCAAGAAATGCTAGGCTTTCGCGATGATTATGACTATGTTCGGGCACTCGAAGTTTTTCAGACTGCGGATTACACGGAAATGGCCATCAGCAGGGCCATAGGGCGGGAAGAAATCCTGAGGATGGCGACCAGCGACGTACCCCACGTTTTACGGAGGACACGCGAATCTTCGCGACTCAATACGTTGATTCGCCTGTACTTCTTGGGCCTGCCGGTACCGGTCGAGGCGGCTCGATCTGCGCTGGCGCCCGTGCCGTTGGAATCCTGGGTCGAGGGGGAACTCCTCTGTCCGCCCGGCAGCGAAGACCAAGTAGCGCCGCGAGTGCAAATCTGGCCGGTGAACGGCCTGACGCTGGCAGTCGATCTGCCCTGGAGGCGGTCGACCGCCCCACCACCGGATTTCGTAGTGCCGCCTGGGGTTCTGACGTTAGAACTGGCCAGGGCGATGATTCGCCGGCCATGCGAGCGCGTGCTGGATTTGGGGACTGGTTCTGGCACGTTGGCTTTGTTGGCGGCGCCGTATGCTGGAACTGTTGTGGCGACGGACAAGAATGAACGAGCCATCGTCTTCACCAGGTTCAACGCCCGACTGAATCAGATTGGGAACGTCCTTTGCCGGGTCGGGGACCTGTTCGAACCGGTAGCTAAGCAGCGATTCCAGCTAGTGCTTTGTAACCCGCCCTTCGTCATCAGCCCCACGCAGCGGTACTTGTTTCGCGATAGCGGGGAGCGGGGGGATGTCTTCTGCCGTCGCCTCGTCCGCTCCGCCGTAGATTACTTGGAGATTGGGGGGTTCTATCAGTTCACCGCGAACATTGCGCAACAGGTGGGCCGCTCCTGGAAGTCGGATCTGGAGGAATGGTTTGAGGGTCTTGGCTGCGATGTGCTGGCCCTCGTCGATCGGACGGATGATGTGTCGGACTATGCCTTGACCTGGATTCTCAGCACGGAATCGAAAGAAGCCGCTCTGGTGTCGCAACTCTACGAGAACTGGATGGACTACTTCGAGCGCGAACGGATCGAGGCGGTCAGCTACTTGCTGATCACCTTGCGGCGCTCCCCCGGGGGCCCGACCTGGACCCAGATTGACGATCCACCGTGCCGGATTGTTGGCCCCTGTGGCGACGAGTTGGTAAGGTTCTTCGAGTGTCGCGATTTATTCACCGCGAACCACGTCGAACGCTTGTTTAATTCCCGGCTGAGACTTGCGCCGGAAATCCGTATTGAGCAGGAATATACTATGACGCCCGGCGGTCTCGACGTGTGTAATATTCGGGTCAAGAAAACAGGTGGTTTGCAGTATCCGCTTAACATCCACAGGAATGTCACTCGATTGCTTGCCGGTTGCAATGGCAACCAAACATTGCGTCAGTTGCTGGCCGAAATGGCTGATTACCTGGGCGTGGACTGGGACCGAACCGTATCCGTTGTCCTTCCAGCAGTTCGCTCTCTGATCGAACGCGGCGTGCTGTTGGCAGTCGATCCTCCCAAGGCCGAGGTGTGATCGTCAACCCTTGGTGGTTTTCCTCGCGAGGGGATGGGTCGAAAATGAATGCCGGAGATGGCAAGGACGGCCCATGCAGCGAGTTTGGATAGTTGCGTCCTGCCCCAATAAGCTTCAGCGCGGCAGACAGCGACTCGAGAAAGGTCCGACAGGTCGAGTCGGACGATAACGTAGGCAGGTATTCCATGTATAAACGAGGCCAGGCCGCCGACGATCCAAATCAGCGTCCGACCGATGCCGGATTTGCCGGGAAGTCAAGGGATTCATTTTAAATGCCTACAGCTTTCCGGAACGGCTCGCCCTGTTCCTCCGCCGTCCAGCCCCCGTAACCGTCGCCTGGTTCAATATGTATGCGACCTCCGGCCTACCGGGATTCGATTACATTATCGGGGACGACGAAGTAATCAGACCCGGGGAAGAGCCGTTCTTCACAGAAAAGGTATTCCGCTTGCCGGCAAGCTACCTGACGTTTCAGGTAGATTACCCGGTGCCCCCCGTCGTCCCACCGCCATGCCTGGGAAATGCCTATCTGACCTTCGGCAGCCTGGTCTCTCAGTACAAGATCACCCCGCCTGTGCTGGATGCCTGGGCAAATATTTTGAAACGGGCCGAGGGCACCCGCCTCTGGTTGGCAAACACTGCCTTAAGATCCATCCATAATCGCCGGTACGTGGCTGATCAGTTCACTCATCGCGGCGTGGAATCGGATAGCATCACGTTATGTGGGCCTGCCGATCACGTCACTTTTCTGAAATACTACAACCGGATCGATGTGGCGCTGGACGCGTTCCCTTATAATGGGGGTACGACGACCAAGGAGGCGATTTGGCAGGGGGTGCCGGTGCTGACCTTTGACGGCGACCGCTGGGCTTCCAGAACGAGCCAGAGTCTGCTGCGCAGGACCCATCTTGACGAATTTGTGGCCGAAGATGTTCAAGGGATGGTCGATCTAGCGATACGTCTGGCCCGGAGTCCGGACACGCCGCAGCAGCTGGCCGACCTTCGCCGGCACATGCGACTCTACCTGCAAGCCAGCTCGGCTTGCGACACCGCGGCGTTGGCCCGATCCCTTGAGCAATTCTACACCGAAGTTTTGAGTATCCGGCCCAACGGCCAGTGCCCGGTGACCGGTTAATTTCTGTGGTGGGTTTTCGCTTGACATAGGATTCCGTTTTTTGTATATTTATGGAAGTTTCTATTCTAACATTTTTTTCATTATATTCCAAAGCGCGTCATGGTGGCCTGCCAGTATGAAATGCTTCGCCAGCGGTTGGGGGTGAACTGCTTATTGAATCACCTTCGGCGGATGTTTTATCCTATTATCACCTGCAGGGGGCAATGATCACCGGTTAAACATGCGAGAAATGACTCGGAACTTCAAACACCCTACTCATTGCTTGAAAGGAGGCAAAACATGGCACTATTCATTAAGTTTGACGGAGTCGACGGTGAATCCAACGACAAGGCCCACAAGGGCTGGAGCGACCTGCTGTCCTTCAGCTGGGGCCTGCACAAAGCCGGGGCTGGAACAACGGGCGCAACCCGTCGCCGGGGTGTGGTCACCGTGGAGGACGTGGTGGTCACTAAGCAATATGACAAATCCGGCCCGAAGCTCGCGGAAAGTGTATGCATAGGGAAGATTTTCCCCAAGGTGGAAATCCATGATACCACCACCTATGGCGAAGGAAACCGGGCGGTCTTCCTGAAGTATGAACTGAGGAACGTGATGGTCAGTTCGCACAACGTCTCCGCTGCCGGCGCAGGCGACGCGGTGCCGACGGAGTCTTTATCGCTGAACTTCGGGGAAGTGAAGCAGACCTACGTGGAATACGACGCCAAGGGGAACAAAAAAGGCAACGTGGAGATGAGCTGGAAAGTCGAGGAAGGGGAGAAAGCCTGAACAGCGTGGTCCTTTACCCCGGAAGGCGGCCGGGACCTCCTTGCGCCGCCTGCCGTTTTATTCTGGCGACTTCTTTCCCCGAAGGACTCTATCTCCGCTAAGGTTGATTAAATTTTATAAACCCCGCCCTGTGGGCGGGGAACCAATGGCTGGGTTTCCAAAGGTGCGCAGCATCCCTTTGGTATCGGGCGGGGTTTAAGGCCCCGCCCGAGAAGGCGAGCGTGCAAGGTGGCCGAAGGTCACCTTGCCGCGAGTTTACTTGAAAAATATTAGGGGGGGGGCAGGCTCGATCAGTGAATTCCCTCTCATTGCTTGCCAGGTCCTGTCCCTTTCAATGTCGGTCTCAAATCTTTCCCGCTTACGTATTCGGTGACGCTCATAAGACCCATCCCAAGAACTTGGTAACCGATTAGCCCGGCGGCAGTCGTCTTATTCTTTGGGATTCCCGTTGCCGTTGGATCCCGCGGGTGATTGGACGCTGATAGGCTCCCTCAGATTCGAGTCTCCATTTTCGTGTCATGGGTAGGCCATATTCACCCGTTCTCCTGAAAGCGAGATTCAAGTCTGGCGCAGATTCTCTGCTTCGCCGTTGTCTCCGGCCAGCAGCAAACCGAGTTTCGCGAGGCGGTTTAATTGGTTTTCCAGTTCTGCAGCCAGCAACGGGCGCACCTTAGCGGCATCGTGTACCGGCTCGCCATTTTGCCGCAGGGTTGCTGCGCCCGACAGAATCGCCTCCTCCAGAGCCTGCAGAATCATGGAACGGTCGCGAGTGCCGTCCAGCAACTGCAAAAGCCTTTTCTCCAGGGCGCCGCTGATTTCTACACTGGTATGGCAAAGAGTCGTAACCATATCCCCTTGCCGCGTCTGCAATCGGGCGAGCGGACTAAGCAAGTCTGACCCCAGTCCGACAGTCTCCCCCTCTTTCCCACGGCCCCCGTGGATCAATGGTGTCTCCGTCACGGAGGGGTTGCGAGAGGGCGGTTTTTTATCTTGACACAGAACCCTCGTTTTCGTATATTTCTCTCATCCAGAGGTCTGTTTTCATCTGTTTCAAATCGACCGATTTCGATGCGCCCCGGTCTGAGATGTGCTGGAGAAGGATGGAGAGATCGCCTAATATGAAGCGTCAGGTGAGCGGGTTTCCATGTTGAGGGTCCGCAAAGAGCAGATCGATATCCTCGCTGAAGCTGCCGTCGAGGCGTACGAAGACGACATGCTCGCTCATGTCGAAAAGTTCTTCCCTAACCACGTTCGCGTTGCGGGGGAGCCGGTGATTCGGGCAGTCATTCGGTTCGGCAGGAAACGCGCTGCAGCCTACGGTTTTGTCACCGATCGAAATGTCTGTCTGTACCTCACAACCATGTTCATGCTGGGGAGCCGGTTCGATGAGGACGTCATGTACCCATGGGCCTGGGAGATCCTGACGGATCCCGCCGACCCCGACCCGTACTCGCGCGCCGAGCGGACCGCAGACAAAGCGCTGGCATTCCTGAGGACCGTCGCCGGCCGTGAAGACCGCACCCTGTACCGCGTCTTCCTCAACCTGGAGAAGAACTACCCCAAGATCATGTCTGAACTTCCGCCGGGTGATTTCGCACAGGGCATGAGCGATCGGCTTGGCGGAGTGTTCGCCAAGAAACGGGAGGCCCTGGGTGAACAGATGGTTCGCCTCCTCATCGAGCGGGGAATTCAGGACGCTGCCGCGCACGGGATCAGCGGGAGACGGGGCCAGGTGATTTATATCGTGTTGATGTTCCTGATGGGTTCTCCGTTCGACCGCGACCCCCTGGTGCCATGGGCCGCCGAGATTCTAACGGATGCTGCCCCGGAAGGGGAGCAGGAGAAGATTGATCGTCTTTTTGATGCAAGTCATGCCTACCTGGGACGATGGCTGAAAAGCGTCGGGCGCTCTTCAGATTGAGGGCGCCGCCAGCGCAACACGGGTGTGGGCCGCCGTAGCAGGGGTCACTATACCGGCCGATAGGGGAAGGCGATCCTATGTGCAACAGCTCTGGGGCCGTTGATGCCGCGCGAAACAGACCAAATCGATCCTGCAGCGAGACCGAGGCAACGTGCGCCCACGCCACGATCCGGTTCATCTCCGACGACGGTGACGCGGACACCGGAAACGACGCGACGCTCGATTTTGTGAACATCAGCAACCGCCTTACGTCCGACAATCTTCCCAACGGGTTCGGCCCCAATGCCGACGGCACGGCCGACCCGGACCACTTCAAGATTGAGATCGATGACACCGACAAGGGCGGGGGCACCATTGCCGCCGCTGAAGTGACCCTGGAAGTACTCAAGCCTAACGCCGCCGGCGAACTCGAACCCTTTAATCCTCCCCGGCGCCTCCAGGTGGAGTGTCGCCGCGTCAGCGGTTCAACCGGCGGGACCGAAAACAAGTACCGTTCGCGGTATCTGCGCCTGGTCACGGACACGGAAGATCAGAACGAGAAGCCGGACCAATGCCTGCTCGCGGACTGGGATTCCACCGCTCCTGACGTCGAAATCCTGGATCAGACCCTCCGCGTCACCTACCCCGCCTCAAACGGCGTAACCCTCACCCGCGAGGCCGCGGTGGGCCAGGAATCCGACCAGAGACGGCTGAGGCTGGTGATCCACGTCGTTCGACAGAACCCGGGTGTCGCGGGTTCGGGCCCGGTGACGCCGGCTGATGCCACCACCCGGCTGCGCAAGTGGTTCCGCCGGTGCTACGCCCAGGCGTGTGTCTCGCCGAAGCTGATGGCGGCGGTCGATGAGGTGGACCCGCCCCGTAACCTCCTGGTGGTTTCGAATAATGCGGGCGCCAATGCTGCGGGCAATGCCGACAACTGGATGCGCTTCTTCATCCGGGACGTCGAGAAGATTACGTATACTGTGGTAAGGGGGGACAGCTTAAACCGCATTGCCCAACGTCATGAGGTGCCAAACTGGAACACGATCTATTCTTACGCGGATAACGCGGATTTCCGGCTCCTCCGCCCCAACCCGAATTTGATCCATCCGGGGGATCAGATCGTCATCCCCGCCCATAACGGACGGGTGGCGGTAGTCTACCATCCCCCCTCCGGCGAATCGCCCCTTCAGACTGCCGAGGCTCTCGCTCAGCGAGTCCAGACCGCCGGGCTGACCGGTCGGGCGTTCCAGAATGCGCCGCGGCCGGGGGATGCTCAGGGATCGGCGGACTTTCTGGTGACCCGGGCGGACGGCTCGCGGGTGACCTTGGAGGACGAGTCAAGCCAGGACAACGGGCAGACGTTGTACATCGCCCGGGTGACCGCTACGGACTTTCTCGTCTCCAGCAACGATGCCGCCGGGGGATTTGCAACCCACAATATCGGTACCGCGGAGCAGCGGGCACTCGTACGCAACTATCGCGGCGCCGACGATCGCCTGGAGTGTTTTGTGGTGGACACGGTCCGGTACGACAATGATCCGGCCCACTATATCCGGGGGCGGGCTGTCCTTCCCAACGCGTTCAGACCTGCGGCCGAACAGCCCGAACTCCCGCTGCTGCGGTCCACCTACACGGCCGGGGACACCATGGACGGGACGGATAACAACCCCTTCACGTTCCCGCACGAATGCGGACACGTCGTCATGGACGTTTTTCACGCCGGCGAGAACCACCAGATGATGCGGTCCGGCACGTCGGGCAACAACGGCGTTGCCGAATCCAAGCGTATCTATAACACGAACGTGGCCTTTGACGGCATGGGGGCCGCATCCCCCCTGGACCAGGTCAGCCGCCTGCGGACATCGGGAGCGCCGGTGCTGGAAGGTTGGTAGCGCGCGGCGAGCGGGAACGGCTGATAGCGGCCAGCACGGAGGATAAATGGCAGACCTGGCGTATTCTGTTCCGGACAATCTGGCGCAGCCGTGGGTGGAGGAATACCTTCGCGCCGACGAACACACCCCTCCGATTATTCCCAAGCGGGTGCGCCGCGAACTGCTGGACAGGATTCTGCGCGAGAAGGTCGACGTCGGCGCATCCGTCGAGACCGTATGGAGGGGATTCGAACTCGTGGCCTATTACGGCCTGAGGGAAATGTTGCCCTATTTCGCCGCATTTCTCGGGGATGGTAAGCTGCACCAGCCCGACCTCAGCCGGGCGGCAGCGATTGTCATGATGATGGCCTATGCGGGGGACGAAGGCGACCGGCAACGCGCCCAGGATTACTACGAGACGCGTTTGATCACGCGAAGGGATGCATCGGCCAATCTGGAGCTCCTGCTCCGTTGCGTCGTCGCGCTGGGTCCCCGCGCCTCCACAGGGAGTTTACGGAGCATTTGCGGGGAGAGGCGGACTGAGCTGGACGCGAGGCAGCACGAATCGGACCGGGCGTACATCGAAGCCCAAAGGCTTCATCGCTTCATGGACAACGACTTGGTCCGTGCGGAGAAAGCCATTGAGGTTCGCAGGGAGGTCGAAGGGCTTGGTGAGGAAGCGAGATTCACCCGGGTGGTGCGCATCTACTGTGGATTGGACATGGCTTTTCCCGAGCATCTTTATCGGTGGTCCGCCTACTGGCTGCTGCGGAAAGCGGAGAAGGGGGCCGAGGATGCCGGTTCGGTAGTGGGCGCCCTTCGGCGCGAGGTGCAGAGTGTCGAGGCTGCCGGCGGCGTGGACGACGCCACAAACCGCTTCATTCGGACACGTCTTCTGCGCGCGGTGGAGTATTTCGCCCCTGAGACCATTACTGCTGAAGAGAAGGTTTTTTTGGGAAAGGCCTTAACCCGGGGCCAGGACGACATGATCTCGATGGTGCAGCCCCGCTGAGAGGCAGCTCCATCCTGCCCATCTTCGCATCTTCATCAGACGGGTTTCGAACAGGAGGGGGGGAGCTGGATCTAAAGCTTTTGCCCATTCGTCAGTTCTCTACTCTAAGCTAAACCACCTTTAACACTCATGGCGGCCAGCCATTCCAGACCCTGCCCCGTACCTGATACGGGGGCGTCAAAGACCTTCTTCCCGCTTGCGTCTTTCGCCCGGTAAACAACCTTTGAAAATTCGGCGAGTTGCTCCTCCGTTCCGGGGAGGAAGTCCGGAGGATGTACCGGGCCAGGGTTTTTATGGCGGTCTCATCCTGGGGAAGTATACTCTGACCGCAGAAGATCTGGAATCTGGAATGACCCCAGTGGGGAAGCATGGCAATCAAATCTTCTTCAACGTCCCCCGACCTGGCTGATGGTCTTGTTTGCGCGCTGGTAGCGCAAGAATTTGACGAGCGAGACACCGAAAGCGTCCAAGCCGATCACCCCCAAGCCGGCCATCAGCAGCGTGTTGCCTGAAAACCCGCCTGCCTTGTGGTATTCGGTGTTGGCCAGATACGCGAAAAGGATGCCGAAGAAACCTCCTCCCAGGAGACCGAGGACCTCGTAGGAGACATCAGAGACGGTTGAAAGCACGTCGATTGTCGCACCCTTTCGCGCTGCCAGCCGATTCCGGTAGATATGGGCGGCCCTGACGTAAGCGGCGGCCAGTCCCGCTTTTGCTTTCCCGCAATGGCCGAATGGCCAGTCCAAGGATAAACTTTCAACCTTTCCAAATTCTTTACCATCCGCGCCCTCAACGGGTTCAAATGAATATACCGGCTCAACTCCAAAAGATACGGATCTTCCTCGCAGAGAATCGACTTATACCGGTTCTGAAAGAGATGGCCAGAACGCTTGTGCCGGCGGTTGAAATTCACCACATACCCGGTCAGAAGCCTCCGCAAGCTCTCCGAGAGGGATTGGTTTCCGCTCCTCACCAAAAGATGAAAATGGCTACCCATCAAGGCCCAAGCATAAACGCTGAAGGCCTTAGCCTCGGAAAGCTTAGCTAAACGATCTAAGAAATCTTCCCGATCCCCTCGGTTCCGGAAGACCTTACTTCCTTCAATCCCCCGCCCTATCACGTGATGCAAGGTCCCGGGAGCATCCAACCACGGCTGTCTCGGCATGACCTCAATCTATACCTCACCAAGCCCATTGTCAATAATAATTTGCATTTGAACCAACGTCCCCTTTTTTCATGAAAGAAGCGGTTTTCGTCCGGGATCAGGCACAAAGTGTCCAGTTGGAGGGGAACTCTTATAACCGGGGAAGTCGTACTCCTTGCGGAGGAGGCTGCCATGTCCATAAGCAAGTTTGAATTACACTCTTGCCCTCATCTTCCCTTTTCAGAACCGGATTTTCGTCCTGATTTTTGCGCTTCCACTTCCTCGCCCATCTCCCTTAGCACATCCGCCACGGCTTCATGGTGGGCGCGGGCCCTAGTCACGCGGGCAATCACGCCGGTATCGGCTATGCGGATGAGAGTGGCTACCGCAGCGGAGCGGGGACCTTTCTTCCGTGTGCTCTCAATAAACCTGATGAGTGCTTCGGCAGACAGCGGGTGTGGCACCGCGCCGATAATATGAGTCATTGCAATGAGCTTCCAGTCTTCGGCCTCGCCGTCGAATTTGAGCAGCATCTCCCATGCGAAGGGGAGAACAGCCGGGCCGAGGTCTTTCGCCAATGCTCGATATTTCTCATAGACCGGGCTCATTCCGGCCGCCGACGCTTGCGCCCTGCCCACTTTCTCCTCGTTGAGATTTCTTAAAACGGTAGCGATGGCACTCTGGTGGCGAAGGTAGCCGAGCAAAATATGCGCAGTAATCTTCGTTTGCCAGTCCTGATCAGCCGCATATGGAATCAGGCGGTTTTCGAGGCCGATGGGCGGCTGCAGCAGACGATTCCGCTCCATAGCATATGGCCGGCCGGTGATATATTTGAGCAGCTCGAATTCGTACCAATATTGCATAGATTTTCCCTCCATTCCGCGACTCTTCGTCTCCTGCGGCCTGTGCTCTACAGGGGGCATTTGCGCTTCAACAAACGATCCAGACAGTCCAACCAGAATAGCCAACATGCCTGCAATTACGATTGCGCCCAGTTTGCGAATTCCCGTCGAAATCATGAGGTCACCAGTTGCTGCCACCACCACCGATCGATGGGGGGTTTACGTTTGCTGTTTGTGCCGCAATGAATCTCTCCATCCATATGATGGTAGGTGAGAAAACAATCGATGAAGGTGATATCGTTGCCGGAGCCAGTCAGTTGCGACTGAACCTCTCTCTCGAACTGGCACATCCCGTTTACCACTGGTCCGAATGGCTTGGGAATAACGAGTTTAGCTTTCCCATCTCCCTTCGTGACCACCAACATATTAATGACATTCCCGGTGTAAGCAACATGCCATCGCGGAATGAGGCGCCATCTCGTGCGCCAAGTACCGCTGCAGGCAGGTACCATGCTTCCGTCCGGCTGAAAAACCAGGGTCGTCGTGCCGTCACAGTACTCTTCCTCGTATACATACCAGGAAAAGAGTACCGGTAACGGGACGAAATCCTCGTCAACTAAGCCGAGATTCGTCCCCAATATGTTTTTGACGCTATCTATCTTCTCCTGAACCCTTCGGTTCATGCGGACAAAGGCATCATCGTTAAGGATTGCATCTACGGTTCTAAGGCGGTAGCCGAGTCTTGGATTGATGTTCAGAAAAAGGGGAGCACTGCCCTGGCCTAAGTCGTCGCGGAGCGTTTGAAGGATGCTGATAGCTTTCGCCGGGCTGCCGATGAGCATTTTGAATTTTTTGGTGTGGCCTGCCCACGGACAAGGCGAAAAGATCTCATCCACATGCCCGACAGCCAACCAGCTTGTGTCAATCGGAACCGGCTCTTGAACCTTCTGCATCTGGAGGAAACGCCGGACCGCCCACATCATGGGTCTGGAACCGTCGTGACCGTACAAAATGCGGCCAAACTTGAACTCCCGGCTATTAGCCGTGACCGGCGGCGAACATTCCAGGTTGCCAAATGAGTCGAGCGAGTCAGCGCTGGGCGTGGGGGGTTTTGCCTCGGTATAGCCATAGCCCGCACCTAAGAGGTTGCGTTTCGGATAAGCATGGAGTTGCCCTTCCCGTTTTCTGGCGGCCGGCATCACGACAGGGAGGTGCCAATCCTCGGAACCAAGGGAGTTCGGCAGGCTGGAAAAGCCTATCTCCATAGCGTCCTGTATCCAACGGTCCTCACCGTGTGGATTGCGAGACAGGACCTTTAAGGTCGGGGCATCCGCGCCATCAAGCGCGTTCGTCAACTCGGTGCGGACGCTGCTATTGTCTCGAGTCTCAACGACGTACACCTCTACTGTCTGATTGAGATGATTGGGCATCAGCCACGGCGCGACGCGCACCTGCGCCTGATGGCTGCTCCGAATTCCGCCACCCGGCTCCAACACCTCAAGCGTAAGTGTTACCAATCCATCGAAGTTGCGATCCGGTGACTGTCCAGGATATTGCAGCGCTTCCATGCCGAATTCGATGCGCTGCGGGCCGAGGTCGGTAATGGTGTTTCGTCCCTGTGGGGTGCCGGGACCGATAAACTCCGTCCAACTCCCCTTCTTAAAAATGCGGATTTTCTGCCTGTCGGAAACGCTCAACCGCGCCGTATATCCCGGGGGAAAGGAAAGACCGGGTGGATTCCGCTTAAGCACCAGCGGAGCCAGATCAGATTCGTCATCGCTGCCGTCAACGACCCCGTTCGAGTTGTCAAGACGCCGGTTGCCGCCGTCGTCGTCGTTGTTGACCAGAATGACAGCCCCTTTCTGGTTTTCCCCCCAATTCCATTGGTCCAATCCGGAGATATCATCATCTACCGTACCGTCGCGGTCAGCATCAACATGCATGGTAAGATCCGGAATTGGCGGCGGGCAAGGCTCAACAGCAGAGCCCACATCCGCACCGCACCCCTGTCCAGGGCCATCGCTCATTCCCCTCCTCCACGTTCGCGGCGAAGCTGGTGCAAGAGATACATCTTCTCTGAGGGATTTCGGGTCCTGTCGCGCAGTACCCTGCCGGCCCAAGCAGTGGACGGGTCGGAGTCGAAGTTGAGGCCATAGCAAGCCACGAACTCGAGGAACGTTTGGACATCCGTTGTGCGCTTAATGCCGTAAGTATCCGCCCTCTCGATCCCCTCGCGGATCAGGGACAAGAGGGCCGCGTCAGTCATGCCGGATGTGGCCTGCGGGAATGTCCGGCGAAGGTGAGTGGCCATACGATCCTCGAATTGCCGCCGCATGTATTCGCTGAAGGCCTTCATTTGTTTATCACGGATCTTCAGCATCGTGCTCCCTCTATCGACCTCTCGGGGTCTCGGGGTCAGACTTGATTATTGACATTTCCTCACAGATCCTCGTTCCTCCTTTGCCCCAAAGCATGGGCCGTCTACGGTATCTGAACCGTCGTTTCTCCTGGATTGGTAATACTAATCACTCCGGCCCAGGTGCACATCAATTTAGAAGTATTATTGAGAGCGGGCATCTTTCCGATAAGGACGGTCGGAGACCCAGGGACCCAGGGAGCCGGGATTACAGGAACACAGGGCATCGGCGTTAAAACGCCTAAGGCCGCTGCTGTTGCTGCCGCAACCGCAGGATTCGCGATGGAGGTGCACATTCCGAAGGGCATGATGTTTACCATGGGTATGTTATCCATGATATTGGCATCCGGCGTCTGGGTTAAGACCTTGTTCTTAGGAAGAACGACCAGCGAGCTGGGCGCCATACCAAAACTGCACTGCAACGTCGTTCCCATGCATACCTGAAAAGGCATAAATCTTCTCCGTTGATTGTAAGATTCGGGGGTGTGAACTTTAAAGGCTCCGAGGGCGCACCCATTTTCGGCCAGTCTTTATTTTACTTTCAATTGAACCGGCATCGAGAGGATATTTCCACGAAGTGCCTTGCCTCCCATCCTGCTGGTTTCAAAAATCAATCGGACGGCATAGGCACCGGGTTCCCAGGAAATAGGGACCTCAAACTGATATTCAGCCTTTTGGGAAGGCTTGAGCGTAAGACATCCGGGTTCCATGGGGTCCTTGGGGACATCCGCTTTGGTCAGATATTCAGTCGTCAATTTCTGATGAATGGAGTGCTGAGGCCATAATTCGGTGACCGGCAGGTCAGAACGTACGCCCCAGACCGTGAAGCCCCTCGTCTTTGACTGAGTCTGCAGCGGATCGTTCACGGTACTCTCCATCGCGCCGTCCGCTGTTAATCGGATGACAACTTTCAACTTCGCCGAACGGCCGATCTCGGCCTGGTCCAGACTGGCGGACATCCTGATTACCTGAACCGGGTTCTTAAGAGCATCCTCTCCCACTTTCTTGATCTGGTCTGCTACCTGGCACATGGCCGGTGTCGACGTGCTCGGGTCCACGAAGCGCTGTTCAGTCTTGCCGCCCTCTTCCAACGCCACCCGGACCATCGGTGTGCCGGGGGGGCCCTCGGGAGATTTCGGGAATGGCCGCTTGCTGAGTAGATTTAGATTTTTTCGCAGTTCCTGTGCCCTCTCCTGGCCGATGGAGATTTGATATACGCCGATGGCGTTAACTTCGGGTTTTTCCACATTCGTCTCCATCTTCAGCTCAGAATTTCCCAGTTGATCGATTCTGAGAATGTACCCTAAACCTCCTTCGTCCAGCGGGAAAGAAGCGGTAATGAGAAAAGGTTCCTGTGGCATACAATATCCTCCATACATCAGGATCAGCGATACCAGTAGGATGGGAATCGAAACTTTCTTCATGCGTTCCTTTTCAGATCAAACTGTTCGCTGCTTTGGGTGCAAAACCAGCTCCGAAATTCCTCGAGATGATAATCATATACGTCGGTGCCGCTTCCCATGAGGCTGTCCTCTACATCGGGCTGCCAGGGAGGACTTCCGGTGGCCCCTTCCGGGTATTCATCATAAAAGCCCATGAGATGTCCCAGCTCATGGGCCCAGGTTTTCCCCGGGCGGGATTCGATCCGGTGCCAATGATTGGAGTTGGCGCGGGCGCTTCCCGGCCACAGATTGACCTCGTGGATCATGTCCCCAGAGGTTTCTACAAATTCGGCGCGAACTTCCACCTTGAACTTGCAGCATTGATAGCGGAGATTGCAGTTGCAGGCGTTTCCCCTCCGGCAATCATGCCGGTGGAGGTGCAGCTGCTCCCGGTAGACCCCTTCGATGGTATTCTTGATGTTCTGCTTGACGTCCTCCGGCACCGGCCCCCCGATGGGAACGGCCTCGCAGCGGGTGCGGTAATCCGCCGGTTCCTCCTTCTTCCCCCGCTCCGGCCTGGGCTGGGTCCGGTTCAGAAAATGAACTTTTACGGTCAAGACCATCTGCCGGTCGGTAAATTCGATATGGACTTTTTTATCCCACCCAAAATTTTTCCCCTCGCGGTTGGTGCTGGCCATGCGCCCGCTGATCGTGGCCTGAGCGATATTGGCATATCGATGGAAGGATAGCTGGGCGTCCCGCGAATCCGCCCGCAGCCCGGCCGCGGCCGCCGTGAATTTCACTTCCGCCCCGTTCCAGGTGTCTGAGGGTTTCTGGCTTATCCAGGTCCCCGTCACGGACGAAGGCTGGGTGTTGCTGGTCTCGGAGGTTATCGTCCCGTTATCGGATGTGCGTTTGAGGGTAAAGGTGGCATCCGTGCCTGCGGGAATATTGACCGTCTCCGCAAGCATTCCCGCCTCATCCCCACATTTAACCGTCTCCTCCCGCCACCGCGCGTTGATCAGTTGGGGCTCCCCGCATGGTTCCGAAGTCTCCCCCACTCTTCTCGTCGAAGAACCGCAGCCTTCGGTTGTAATCGTCATGTCTTCCCCTCGGAATCCTTTTCGAGGTGTTGAATGAGAAGCTTGGTCTTTTCCCTCCCGAGAAGTTCTGGATCATTCAGGATCTCTCCTGCCCAAGATGCCGACGGGTCAGTATCAAATTCAACCCCGTAGGTCATCATACATTCAAGGTAACGGACAACATCCGCTTCGATGGTGATCCCGTACCTTTGCGCATTTTCAGTACCGGCCTGAATCAACAAACGAAGCTCACCGTCCGGCATCCCTTCCGTCTTTTGCGGAAATTTTCTCTGAAGATGTTTCACCACATCATCTTCGAACTGATGAACCATGTACCGGCTTAAAACATCCCATTGCTCTCTTCGAATGATCAACATGATCGGTATTTCCCCATCGCAGTTCCACAAGAGAACAGTCTTGCGGTTACCATTGGATTACATTCTGAAAAAGTTGAAACTTCTCTGTACAGCCAAATTCAATCAACTGATTTTCTGCTTTCCCTTCAACATAATAGCGCTCAACAGGACCGAATAGGATTTGGAGTTCGGATTCATTGCACGTAGGCAGATATACCCGTAAAACCCTTGGATCATAGTAACGAAAATAAAGCGGCTTTCCTTTTTCATCGTATACCATAAGGAACTTCCGAAAATGTCGGTGGAGTTCTTTAAAAGAGACTGAGGACTGGAAAAAGATTCCCCAGCTCTTTCCCCATCCATTCATGAGAACCCACTGGGTAAAGGCATCCTCTCTCTTGAGATCTATCAGGTAAGGCGCAACGTTGGCCAATTCGATGGCTTTACCTCCACGGTAGAGGCAGAGGTCTTCTGTATCGAAGTTGGCAAGCTTTGGAAAGATCCCATCGTCCCTTGCCGCGTCTAATATCACATAGGTTTCCCGTGGAGCTTGCCCCTCCACAGATCGAAACAAATAGCTGATGACCTTCTGGGTCTGATCCGGAGACAGCATAGGTTATCCTTCTTCTCTTTAGGGCCTCACGGGCCCTAGCTGCTTAGTGTGGTCAGGTTTCGCAGAACGGGGTTCCCGATTTGGCCGCACTCTTAAGGGTTTGAGCCTGAGGGGAAGGAGCTCCCGCTGCGGGACTCAATTGGGGTTTCTTTCCCGGTTTCGCCGTATCTGCCTCTTGTGGCTCCTTCGGGGCAGCCGGTGAGGAGCCCGCTCCAGAACCCGCAGCCCCGCCGCTGTTGATCATCACCATCGAGCCTTTAATGAAAACCCCGCCGGGATTGATGTTGACGAAATTGCCGCCCACTTTCAGCGTGAGGGTGGTACCAGATTCAATGACCACGTTCATCCCGCCTTTGAGGTGGATCTCCATGCCTGCCTCCAGCGCATAGCTATTTCCTACCTTTTCTTGCTGGTTCGTTGCCACCATGAGGGAGACGGTGCCGTCAACCTTCTGATTGTGGTCCCCTTTGACCGTCTGATGTTTGTCCCCCTCCGCCATTTCCAACTGGTCTTTTTTCACAATCAGATGGGTTTCGTTCCCGATCCATTCCCGCAAATTATTTTTGACCCGGATGTCCTGGTTCTTCTCCGCATGGATGAAGACCTGTTCCTGCCCCTTCTTGTCTTCGAAGCGAATTTCATTAAAGCCGCCCCCCCCAAGAGAGGAGTCTGATTTGATGGCGCTTTTGGTCTTGTCGTCGGGCAGCGGATAGGGCGGCATATTCGATCCATGGTATACCGTCCCAATAATAATGGGCCGGTCCGGATCGCCTTCCAGAAAATCGACTACCACCTCCTGCCCGATCCGCGGGATATACATCGCCCCCCATCCCGGTCCCGCCCAGAGCTGGGCTACCCGAACCCAGCAGGAACTGTTCTCATTCCTCTTCCCCTCCCGGTCCCAGTGAAACTGCACCTTCACCCGGCCATATTTGTCCGTATAAATCTCCTCCCCACCCGGTCCCACCACGATGGCCGTCTGCGTCCCCCGCACCACCGGCTTGACACTATCCCGCGGCGGCCGGTAGGGAACGTCAAAAGGAATACAGGTAAAATTATTCGCGTAAGCGAACCCCTTCATGTCCGCCGAAGACTTAGTTGTGTACCCCAACTGGGTTACCCCATGGCTGAGGGAGGTCAAAATAAATTCCTTTCCATCCATATCTTGGCGGTAGGAGCCCAGAAGCTTAAACCGGTATCCGCTGGTAAAGGCTCTGCAGACACCGGAACCGATGACCGTTGTAATTCTTGCCTCTTCCTCCTCCATGCGTACATTGACGAACTGATTTCCCTCCTGCTTCTTGGCGTAAAGCCCCGGATAGTCATAGACCTCACGCTCGCCGGGACCCAATTTGATTTTACTGGGAACATCCACCTTCAAACTGGTGCTGGGGGCCTCAAAGTTAAAGTCATTCAGGGTATATTTCCCCGGCCTTATTTCCTGCACCTTTTCCAGGCTGGTAATTACATCCTCTTCCAGCCATCCGCTTGAGGTTGTCTGATATTGCGCTGATTCCTGCTTGGGGCATGGTTTATGCTTTTCCGGGGCGTCGGCCAGAACCAGGGTATGCATTTTTTCTTCGTGGATGAAAAAATAATAAATCCCCTCTTCTTCCAATAGACGGGAAACAAAGTTAAAATCCGTCTCCCGGTACTGAACGCAGTAGTCCCTCTTCGGGTAGCTGCCGTTGAGGAGCAGCCGGAAGTCCGAGAAACCTTTCTCCTGGAAGATCTTCTCCACGATCTCGGGCGCCGAAAGCTTCTGGAATATCCTGGAATCTGCAGTCTGGGTGAGCAGCCAGAGCCACGGAACCATCTCGGCCCGGTAATGGGACAATCGAATGTCTCCTCCTCCTTCGGCTTCGCCCCTCCCCTGGGAAAAGTGGGAAATTAGCCCGTTAAAAAACCGTTTCTCCCCATCGGCTAACAGGATGGAAACCGTAACGTTCTTCCCGATAATATCCGCAAAGGGGATGTCGGGATTCTCGGAGAGCATGTCCAGTTCAAAACTAAAAAGTCGAGAAAGGCCTTCGGTCCCATTAAATCCCGTAAGTAACAGGACATCCTTACCCAGCGGAGTATTAACGGCAATAAGACTGTTATCCTGTGTATAAGCCACGGGGTCCTCCTTGGTTAGGCTTTGAGTATGCTATTAGGACTGTCTTTCGCGTTGAGTCCGCATCCAACCAAAGCTTTATAGACTGGGGTCCTGTCACTCGAGCAATCCTTCCTACCAGTACCAGATGTACTTACCCAATTGTCTATCGACCTTCCTAATTTCCCGCGGGACCGTACCCTGCGCACAAGTGTCGGCTCCGCCCCCGAAGTCCACAACCTGGACCAAACAGGGATTGATGACCGTATATTTGCGGGTCTTGTCGTCGTAGCCGCCGGCCACCAGCGCGTGGCCCGGTCCTTTACCTATCTCGGTAAAGATTACCGGGCTCCATTTCAGGGCATGCCGCAAATTGGCGCCCTTTGGACGGGCCAAAGACCGAAGGCCCAACTGCTTATAAAATGAATCCATCTCCTCCTCAGTCAGGCCTTTGTTGAGCTTCAAATAATCGCCCGCCTTTTTGCCGTAATCATTCAAGTTCTTATGCCGCCAGTGCCACATCATCTTACCACAGGCTTCCCAGCAAAGAGCCAGGGTCTTCTGCGAGTATACGGGAACTTGGTAGCGGGCCATGGGGTAATCCTATCACTCCATCCATCGCCCCGCCAGAGGAGATGGAGGATCTGTCAGAGACTGGAAGCGGGCCTGTCGAATTATATCTCGATTTTTTAAAGACAAGAGAGGCATGAAGCCCTTATCCAGGATGATTTCAGCGGCTCGTTCCGTGAGCAAAACCTCGGCACAAGGGGTGATCCGGGACTCCCCCCCTTCCTTGTAAACATGCAGAGGAAGGTTTTCGATCTCCTGGATGACTCCAGGACGAAGGTCCCAACCGTTCTGGCTGAAGGCCCGGGCTATTAAATAAACACAGGCAAAGGCGGGATTTCCCCATAAGTAATGATTATGTTCCGGGCTGGCGGCCATTTCTTCGAAGGCAAATCGTTCGGTGGGGTCTGTTTCCGCGCCGTAAGGAAGACGGAGCAAAAATCGTGGCAGAGCGAGGCCAAGGTAGGAAGCCTCGGGGTGTTTTCTCAGCGCCTCCCATGCCTGGCTTCCTTCGGTATCGGTCATTCCCTTCCATTCTCTCGGATCGGGCGTTTTGGCCAGCGACTCACACCCCAGGAATCTGTCGCTCGCCTGGGCGATAAATGGGGCGCCGGCGGCTCTGGCTATTTTCGCAATACGGCCGAGTAGTTCCGCATCTTCGCGGCTCGGGCCAAAAGTATAGTTGCCCCCCAGGACCGCCCACGGCTCGCCGCCGGGAGTCTCGACCGTTTCTTCAACCAGCAACCGGTACATCCCGGTTGATCGCAGGTCTTTTGCCGCTGCCAGGTCAGCAGATAGCTCGGCCTTGGAGATGTCCATAAAGTATAGCCGTAGTTGGGCGTCAGTCTCCACCCTCGATACGAGGAAACGGACCGCTCGCCAGGCGGCTTCCAGGGCCTGGAAATCGGGGTGATGCAGGATCGCGCGCATCAGCCCGGCAGCAGCAGCATCGAGGGAACATATCATTTCCGCTTGCCGGGGGTCGTCGCGGGGAATCACGTAAGGACGGACGATTTCCCGAAGGAATGCGCCCCATTCCGACGTGTCCCTGGCTGGCCCTTTGTCTGGCTTTCCTTCTTTCTCTTCCAGGATCTGGTCCAACAGGCTGCCCGAGGTCAGCCCGGCCATTTCCGGCGCTGAAGGTCGTGGACCCGAAACAGGTTCTCCGGAAGGGGGCTCTTTCCTTTCCGGAGGGAGCTTCGTCCCTGTCCGACCCCCAAATTCCTCTGCGGCGGCCGCAAAAGTCCGGGGATCGGCCAGCTTCCGCCGGGCATCCCGCAGCGCTTCCAGCGGTTGCACCCGTTCGAAGAGTTGGTCGGGGTGGAAATCCTCCAGCTCCCGGAAGCAGAGCTTCAGAGGCGGCGCCTTTTTTCCCATGGGCAGGTGGATCTCGACGCCCAGCTTCGCCAGCACCTCATCGAAATTGTCCCGGTCCACCAGTACGGGATTTCGAACGCGGGCTGCCCCCGAAGCCAAACCCCGGTTTGCCCGGCCGCTGAAATCCCCCATGATGAGGATACGAAACGGCGTCTCCGGGGCGGGCCTTCCGGAAGTCTCCTCCATGGAATCGACGATCCGGAAATGGACCCTTTCAATTGAGCCGGATTTTCGCATAGCCCTTATTCCTTATGAATAAGCTGGAATATTTGGGTTTTAATAGTTTTTTTGCTGACCCCTGCCCTAAAAAAGGGTCTCTCGGGCCGACTCCTTAAACCACTTTCTTAAGGATTGTGTTGTTGGCGGCGGCGAAATTTTTCGGCAACAAAATCTTGTCGGCTTCTCGACCGTCCCGGGCAGGGGTTACGTTGCGAACGTGCCTGGTCGCGGTATATACGCCTGCTTGGGCCGGTGATCGTTCCACCACGATTTCGGTTGTCCAGCTCAGGTATTTGAGCACTTGGCAATCATCTTGTTTAATTTTGTGCCGGGCATAAAGAAAGACATCAAAATCCAAAAACTTTTCGCATTTGGTGAGAGAGTCATTGCCAGCTTTAACCGGCACGCCCGGATCATCTTGAAACTTGGTATAGATCAGGGCGGTCGGAAAATCCCTCAGGGAAACGGAAACCGGTAGATTCTTCGCCAAAGGCTTGCGTGATTGCTCGTTGAACCATGGGATGATTATGCGGGATGAGGAATCATAACACGGAAGAGTGATCTGATTCCAAAAAATGGAACGCCGGTTTTCGTAAAGGGCTCCCATACGTGCCTGTTTCAACACTTGCACGAATCCAACATACCAATTCGGGGCATTATCATCCGCGGTTTTCACCCGCGCTTCAATCTTTAACCCCTTACAGCAGGTTCGGATCGCCCCCTGTGGTACTTCAGCATTCAAGGCTTTCGTTACCACCGGGATAGGATTATCACTGGTATCCACATTAAAAGCTTCCACGTTAATGTTCATCATCGCACCTCAAACCCAAATCCTTCCCCAATCAAAGAAACCTTGACCTCCTTGATTTGTTCACCCGTCACCATCCTCGAAAGTAATTCTTTCGACATTTCGGGCAGCAACGTATTGGTTAAGATATGGTCCACGTTCCTTGCTCCGCTTTCCACTTCTTTACATCGGCTGGCGATGGACTCGATCAATCCTTCATCATACCCAAAGGAAACATTCCTGTTTTCCCGCATGCGCTTGGCGATCCGGTTCAGTTTAAGCTTCACGATAAGGCGCATGGTCTTGTCGGTGATCGGATAATACGGTACGACCTTCAGGCGGCCCAGGAAGGCAGGCTTGAAGCGTTTCAGGAGCTCCGGCCGGAGCATCTCCGTAAGGCGCGGCCAGTCCGGCATAGTCTCCTCATCGGCACAGACCTTCATGATCGTGTCCGTGCCCAGGTTGGACGTCAGGATGATGAGAGTGTTCTTGAAATCGATCCGTCGGCCTTCCCCATCTTCAAGGGTACCCTTGTCAAAGACCTGGTAAAAGAGTTCCGTTACATCCGGGTGGGCCTTTTCCACCTCATCGAGGAGGACCACACTGTACGGCCTCTTGCGGACCGCCTCAGTCAGCACGCCCCCCTCCCCATATCCCACGTAGCCGGGAGGAGAACCTTTAAGTCCGGAAACCGTATGGGCCTCCTGATACTCTGACATGTTGATCGTGATCACATTCTCTTCGCCGCCGTAAAGCAATTCGGAGAGAGCCAGCGCTGTTTCCGTCTTGCCTACTCCGCTTGGACCGACGAAGAGGAAGACCGCCGTCGGTTTGGATGGGTCTTCGATTCCCGCATGGGCGGTCTGGATCATCTGGGCGATGGCATTCAGGGCATGGTCTTGCCCGATGATCCTTTCGCCCAACAGTTTTTCCATGTTGAGGACGGTATCAATTTCGTCAGTCAGCATGCGGCCTGTCGGAATACCAGTCCACCCGGAAATCACCTCGGATATGATTTGCGAATCTACGGCAACCTGAACCAAGGGTGTATCTCCTTGCACTGCGGCGAGTTCCTTCTCCAACCCTTTCAGCAATTCCTGCTTTTGGGATAAAACGCCCACTTCTGTGGGATCTTTTCCGTGAATTTCCTCTATCTCCTGCCTCAAATCCTTTATTCGAGTTGCGATCTCTATCTCCTTCTGCCAATTCTTGTTCAGATCATCCAGGCGGGTCTTGGCTGATTCCTTTCCCGCTTGAAGGTGTTGGATACGCTCGGCATGGTCATGGCCCATCAGCGCTTCCCTCTGGAGGATTTTAATCTCGTTATCAATATGGGTAATGCGGCGTTGGGTCTCCTCAATAGCAGGGGGATGTGTGGTAAGGCCAATGGCCACCCTGGCACAGGCTGTGTCCAGGACGCTCACCGATTTGTCAGGAAGCTGTCTTCCCGTGAGATAGCGACGGGACAGGCGGACCGAGTCGAGTAAAGCACCATCGGTAATCATCACTTTGTGGTGTTTCTCCAGAAAAGGAGCGACCGCCCGCATCATCACCAGAGCCTTCTGCTCCTCCGGTTCCTCTATTTTGACCACCTGGAACCGCCGGGCCAGGGCAGCGTCCTTCTCGAAGTATTTCTTGTATTCGGACCACGTGGTGGCTGCGATGGTGCGAAGTTCCCCCCGGGCTAAGGCGGGTTTGAGGAGATTGGCCGCATCGCCTGAACCCGCGGACCCCCCTGCGCCAATGAGGGTGTGTGCCTCATCGATGAAAAGAATAATAGGGGTGGGAGATGCCTTTACTTCGTTGATCACGGATTTCAGACGATTTTCGAATTCGCCCTTTATACCCGCTCCGGCCTGGAGGAGTCCCAGGTCGAGGGTATGAACAGCCACGTTTCGAAGCGGGGGAGGGACGTCTCCCTGGACGATCCTCAAAGCAAACCCTTCCACCACAGCAGTCTTCCCAACACCCGCTTCTCCTGTCAGGATAGGGTTATTCTGCCTTCGCCGAATGAGGATATCCACCATCTGCCGGATCTCGAAGTCGCGGCCGAGGACAGGATCTACCTCTCCCTTTCGGGCTTTTTCGGTAAGATTGATGGTATAGAGGTCCAGGGCCCGCGTTCCGGCGGCTGGGGCTCCCGGGGCTCGGGCCTCTTCGGGTCTTCCCATGCTTGGAGCCTCAATGTCTTCTCTTGATCCTGAGGTCAAATCGCGAAGCCGCTGGCTTAAGGTTTCCACAGAAATCTTTTTGAATACGTCGGAGCTTGCTGTCAACATCCGGGCTATCTCCTCATTGCTCATCAGGGCGAGAAGGATGTGGCCGGAGCGGATGCTTTGGGTCTGGAAATCAACGGAGGCGACCAGCCAGGCATCTTGAATCATGCGGGGGATCCGGGGTGACAGAGCCGGCGTTCTGGCGTTGCCGGTTTTGAAGCCTTCCATGGCCCGGGTGAGATCGGAGGCCAAACGGGATTCGTTTATCTCAAAGTGCCTCAGGATCTTCTGAAAATCGGTATTGGAAATTTCAAGGAGTTTGAGAAGGAAGTGTTCCAGGTCCACCTCGTAATGGGTCTGAGACAGGCAAAGACCGGCGGCCGATTCCAGGGTGCTTCGGCAGGTTTGGTTCAATTTTCCGATCAAGGATTTGAGGTTGGATCTTGGCATGAAGGTGCCTCCTTGTTCCAGATTTGAGTCTTAAGTCCCGTATTCAAGTGAGGCTCTTGCAAAAGTATTTTTTTGTGGTTCGACAAGCTCAACACGAACGGAAAAACTATAAAATTTCAACCTAAGCCCGTTCACCCTGAGCCTGTCGAAGGGTAAATTACGGACTTTTGCAAGAAGCTCAAGTCTTATTCAAATTTCCCCGCCCAATCATGACCACTACAAAGGAGATTCTGGGTCCTCAAATGTGACGTAAGGGTCCTCCCGGTGATGGACCCCAGGAGTCTTAAGCCAGGTTGACCAGCCCAGCCGCGGAGAAGCCGGGGGTTTCATACCTAATACGCATAGGGGAACTTCCTCACGGGTAAGAACGAGACGAATCTCGAATTCATACTCCAGCCCTACCATGTACCTGACCAGGGAGAAAATCTGGCGGAGCAGGTCGCCGGTGGGCAGAAGACGGAGAAAATACCCATAGCCCATGGGCCCGAGATGGATGCGGAATTTGGTCTGGTTTTCCCAGGCCGAGCTTCCGCAAATGGCATCGACACCCAATTGCCCGTTGGCGACGCCAAGTTGGGTTTGATCCTCCGGACTGATGGAAAGGGTCCGGTCGATGAACTGCTCCACCTCCGCCCTCGTACCGGAGAAATACTCCACGGTCCCTTCAATGGCCGCGGCAGACGGGACCAGCCTCGACAAAAGCCCACTGTTATATATAAGGGACTCCTGGGGCAATCCGATTTTTCCGGCGAGCCCCGGCGTTCCTAAACCGATAAGACTTAACAGATGATTGGAAAGCCTATCCTTGGCTCCTACCCGATAATTTTCAGGGAATCGGTATTTTTTCCGGGCCAGGTAAAACAGGGAGATCAAACGGTGATGGAAGATATCCAAGAAGGCGGTGAAGGCAAAATCTTTCTGGCGAATCCGCTCCGCGGCCAGTTCATTATACCAGTAGGGGAGGACACCGGATGGACCGATCAGTCCCATGAAGGCAACTTCCATATTCACCGGCCTTTTCTCATCCTCCTGTTTCAGGTTCGAAATATCGCTGGGAGGGAACGAGAAACCGGGTTTTACCGAAAATCGAACCGCTTCTTCCCCCGGCGTGAGGGTCCGGCCCAATTGCTTCTTTTCGGGAAAAAGCAACTCCAGTAGATGGACGGCCTTGAAAAAGGAAAAACGGTAAAATTCCTTAAAAAGGCGGTCTTTTAGAGAAGGATCCGGTTCCCGTTTCTCGGCGTCCACTTTTTTAGCGCCTCTTTCTTCTGCAGGGTCTTGGCGATCAACTGGGAAAAGGAGTTGACCGAAACATACTGGCCAAAAAATCCATCCAACACAGAGGCAAATAGATAGAGGCCCGTTCCCACATATTTGTCTTCATCCAACTCGAGGGTCACTTCCACCCCGCGGCAAATGGCCTGGCCGACTCTTCTGGTGATGTACCGGGAATTCACGGAGACGATGCCGCTGATCTGCTGCCGGGTCACAGGGGAATTATCAAAATCGTAAAGTTTGAGAATTTCCTTCAGGGCCTCTTCCCCTCCCTGAACGAGGGACATATAGTTTAAAGAAAGATGAGAGATGAGGCGCCATTGGAGTGCCCCGCCCAGAGAGGGCCGCCGGGTAGGCGTGGGTTTTATGAGGCAGTTTATGCGGGCCACCGGAGCCGCTTTTTCTATATCAAAGTCACCGGCGGGATCGCCAAAAGGGAGACGGCCGGGCAGATCCCGGTTCGTGCAGGTGGTATGGACGGTTATCGTCTCCACCCCCGGGTCAGCGGGCTTAAAACTCCAGTCGGTAAAAGAGAGGAAGACCTCGATCCCTTCATCTCCCTTTAGGCCTGAGGGACGCCGCTGGATATGCCAGAAAGGTATGCCCCGACCGCCATCCCCTTCATCGAGATAGTGGTTCAGGGAATAAAAAGGTTTAAATTCGGCTTCCTTCCCGGGAGACGTAGGTGAGGAAGTAAAGACCCGGTCGACGCTGAAGACCTCGGTTGCTTCAAGCCTCCGAATATCTGGAATCACCCGGTATTCCGTCTTCTGCTGCTCCTCCCGAATCGGCTCAGCAATCCGGCTGAAAAGATTAACGACCGGGGTGGCGTTGAGACAGAAAGTCTCTTCATTTATCAGGAGGTCCGATTTGGCTACTCGGTCGAGGTATATGCGGAGTTCAAGGGTATCGCCAAAGTCTCGCTGTCTCATCTGATCCAGACCCTGGAGATCGACGAAGAGAAATTTCTCGGGGAAACAGAAGTATTCAAAAAGGAGCAGGTAACCAGGAAAGGACCGGGGGGGATAGGGAATCATCCTTTCGGCGGCATCGAATCCCACCGGCCTTAGGTCCTCCGGGGTCAAGGATATCCCTTCGATCTTCCCCTTCTTGCCGATGGACTCACATTCCACCTGACATACATGGTTGAACAAAAGCTCATAGAGATGAAAGATATGCTGGCCCGGCCCGTTCAGGAAAAAGCGAAGACCCTCCCAGAGAAGCTGAGAGAAGGTCAGGTTGTTGTAAGCCTTCAGCTGGATCTCGATGACCTGTTGGGCATTCTTCACCGACTTTTTCGGGTCCCGAAGCCTGGCTGAGGTCACTTCAACTGGCCAGAGGGTCACCGGGTAGCAGGTCTTAAACTGGCAAGGGCTGCCGGCGACGGGTTTGGAGTAGAGGGCGGTACCCTTCTCTATCCGGTATCCGGCCGGAGGGATGGTCTTCTTGGCCGGTTCGAATTTCACCACCGACATGGAAGGGATGGGGTTAATGTAATGAGGGTAGAGGATCTGCAGCATGGATTCAGTTATTTCCGGAAAATCATCATCGATCT
Source organism: Deltaproteobacteria bacterium (assembly GCA_016875165.1). Lineage (GTDB taxonomy): Bacteria > Desulfobacterota > SM23-61 > SM23-61 > SM23-61 > JAHJQK01. The sequence continues at coordinate 75,070 of VGSF01000004.1, read as the reverse complement.
TTTGGTGGATCCGTCCACAGAGAAAGGCAAAAGCCTCGATCAACCGCTCGGTATGGGGGTCTTCGCATTTATCCGGCTCCAGCAGCAATCGACCGGCGATCTTGGGATACTTCCTGGCAAATTCTACCCCCATCTCCCGGATAAAGGTAAGCTCCCGCTCATAATAATTTAGAAACTTTTCATCCATTAAGGTTTCATTGGGAGATGAAATACTCGCCCCGGCTCACATCGAAATAGGTGTCAAATGTTACCGGTTCGGTGAGCGGGTCTACCACTAAAAGGGCGCTGATTTTGAACCGGAGATTCCGCTCGGTCTGAGCCGACATTTCCACATTTACCTTCACATTTCTTAACCGGGGTTCGAACCGGGAAATGATCCTCTCCATCTGCTGGCGCAGTTGCTGCCGCACCATTGGGCTTCTCGGATTTTGGGAGGTAAAGTCCGGCAGGCCATAGACGAAAAGCGAATTGTTCACTTCTCGAAACGCGGCTGGCGGGGCCAATACACTCCGCTTGGTGTTGAGCAGGTTCTCGAGGTCCCTAACGACCGAGGCCTTTGCTCGTCCGATCGTGAGAAGGCGGTACTGGACAGGCTCACGGGAAACCCCTGGTTCGAGGTCAATGAGCCTGTCCAGGATGGATGCCTGAAGGTTTTGCTGGTTCTCATTCATCCTGACGAAAACATCCAACCTTCATCAAGGCCTCAAAGGCCTTTACTTCTTGGCTGCCGGCGGCAGGTCTGCAACCAGCCTCAACGAAACGGTCAGTTCGTCGAGCTGGTAATGGGGCTTCAGAAATGCTACCGCCCGGTAAGCCCCCGCCTTACCCGGGATTTCACTCACATCCACCCTTGCTTCCCGCAAGGGATGGCTGGCTTTAGCGTCCTGTCCGGCGTCGTCATCCAAAAGGACATAGTTGGTAATCCACCGGTTCAGAAAATCTTCGGCATTCTTGCGGGTCATGAAGCTGCCAATCTTGTCTCTCATCATGGACTTCAGGTAATGGGCAAACCTCGAGACCGCGAGGATGTACTGGAGTTGCGAAGACAATCTGGCATTGGCCGTGGCCGCAGGCGTGTCGTACGCCTTGGGCTTATTCGCCGTCTGGGTGCTGAAAAAAGCGGCATAATCGGTTCCCTTGCAATGGACCAGCGGAACAAAGCCGAGATCGGCGAGTTCTTTCTCCCGCCGGTCGGTGATGGCGATTTCTGTGGGGCACTTGAGGGCGATATCCCCCTCATCGGTCCGGAAGGTGTGGACCGGCAGACCTTGCACCAGGCCGCCTCCCTCCACCCCCCGGATGGCCGCACACCAGTGGTATTTCGCAAAGGCATCGGTCAGCCGGGCTCCGAGGGCAAAGGCCGCATTGCCCCAGAGGTATTTGCTATTGTCTTTTCCGTCCACATCCTCCTCATAGTTGAAGGCTTCCACGGGAACACTCCCCTGGCCATAAGGAAGCCGCATCAGGATATGGGGCATGACCAGGCCCACATACCTTGAATCCTCCGAGTCGCGGAAGGACTTCCATTTGGCAAACTCGGTGCTCTGAAAGATCTTGGCCATGTCCCGAGGACCCCCCAGGTCGGCAAAACTGTCCATGTTAAACATGGAGGGAGCAGTAGCGGCGATGAACGGCGCATGGGCTGCCGAGGCCACCTGGGAGATCTTTTCGAGAAGGGACAGATCCTGAGGGTTGTTACCAAATTCATAATCCCCAATCAGGGCGCCATAAGAGGCGCCGCCGAACATGCCGAACTCCTCTTCATAGATCTTCTTGAAGAGGGTGGACTGGTCGAATTCCGATGCCTTTTCCATGTCCTTGAGAAGATCCTTCTTGGAAACACTCATCACCCGGATCTTCAATTGCTCCCCGGTTTCGCTCTTGTTCACCAAGAATTGCAGCCCTCGCCAGGAGCCCTCGAGCTTTTGGAAATCAGGATGGTGCATGACTTCATTGAGCTGGGCGGAAATCAGCCTGTCCAGCTGGCCGATGCGGGAAGTGATCATCAGGTCCAGGTTCTTGGAGACCACCATGGTCCCTTCCATGACCTGCTTGACAAACTCGCCAATGACGTCCTTTGCCCATCCCTTCTGGCTCTCGTCACGGGCCATCCGGCCTTCATCGATGATCCGGTCTAATAACCCTTTCTCTCCTTTGGCTTCCTCGACTTGAGACGGCTGCGCCTGGGTCTGTTGTTCCTTTTCCGCCATGTGGGACCTCCTTTATTCCTTATTTCTTTTCTTCTTCCTTTTTGACTCCAGCCTCCTCCCCCAGTTTTGCCAGGGAATCCGTGCTGGCAATGACGTCCTGAAGGAGTTCATCCAACTTCTCATTCCCCTCTAATTTGGCCATGAGGTCAGAAAGCCGGCGTCTGGCCTCCGCCAGTTTGCGCAAGGGGGGAATCTGGCTGGCCACCTGTTCCGGATGGAAATCATCGAGGGACTTGAAATGCAGGTCAACCCCCAATTTGGTTTCTTCTCCGGTTAGCTTGTTGTCCACCTTGAAGGCCACTCTCGGCTTCATTCCCTCCAGGACCTTGTCGAAATTGTCCCGGTCGATTTCGACAAATTTTCGGTCCTTCAGCCGCGGAAGGGGCTCATCCGGTTTGCCGGAAAAATCGCCCACCACCCCCACGACAAAGGGGATCTCTTTCATCTCAATGGAATCACCGATCTCCACGTCGTAGGTTATTTGGACTCTGGGGGCCCTCACCCTATCGATCTTATGCTGGGTGCTCTCTCTGGCCATATTCTCTCCTTTCTTTGGGAAATTTTCTGCGGAAAATTCATTAACCCTGCCAAACCCTTCCCCTTTAGGATTTGTAAATCATCGCCTTGGTCACATCCAGGGTACAAAGCTTTTGTAAAAGCGCCTTCCCCCTATTTATATCCTCATCCGAGGGTTCTCCCCTGCTCAGGCATTGATAAAGGGCATCGAGGACCTCTGCAATCCACAAGGGGGATTCCCAACCTTCGAGGTGCAGTTCCTCGATCAGACGATTCAACCCCTCCACAATGGGCCTGGCCAGGTCCGGCCGGTCGGCTTCCAGACAAAGCTTCGCCATGAGGAGTCGATAACGATTTCTGCCTCTCACCGACGGCGCACAGTTTGAGGCTCCTAGAAGTTTCGCCAGGGCGTCCTTCATGCCGGAGGTCTTCATGACCTGGAGGGCCTCTTCCCACACCGCCTTTTCGAAAGAATCCGAATCCGAAAACTGGCTATCCGGGTGGGGAATCGCCGCGGTTTCCCGCTTCTCCCCGGTTTCCTGAGGAACGGCTTTTTCTGCCCCGACTTTCAACTCTGGTGCGGGTTTCGGGGCCTTTTCAACCCCCCCTTTCTGTTCCCGATAGATCTTCATGACCACCTTTGCGCAGTCGTCCAGGGCCTCCCCAAAATCGGCCAATCGGGGGGCTTGCGACCCGAATTTATCATCCACCAACTGATCCAATTGCTTGAAGGTTTCACCGCATAGGGCCAGGTCTTCCACCAGGGATTGGTAATAGGCCTTTGAACTTCGGGCCACCGCAGAGTCGAACTCCTCGGCGTTCAATTTCCCTTCGGCAATCAATTCATCCCGTCTCTTCTTCTTAGTCTCATCTACACTGCCGGCCCGGCTGAGGGTGTCGGATTCCGAGCCGACCTCGCGCGATTCCTGCCATTTTAACCAGGAATATCCCGGGGCTACATTGGCGTCGGTCAGCGAAATCTCCTTAATAGAAGGCCAGAGTTTGTCGTTCACAAATTGAATAGGGGCGGCCCGGAACTCCACATCTCCCTCCTCGATCGGCGGATAGAGATTCTCCCAGTAATTTTTCAAGAGCCCGAGCATGATTCTGAGCCCAGTGGCCAGCCCGCTGAAACCCTCCGTCTTGATTAGGGCCTCCGTAAGCCACACGGCGATCTGCAGGTCTTTGGATTTTTTCGAAAGCGTCTCCACCGCTATGGAAATGACCTTGCCCCAGTCTGAGGCCTTAATTTCCCGCTGCCAGTCTCCGCGCTCCAGCAGATCGTCTGCCCTTCTGGCCTCTTTCAGATCATCATAGATAGGGCTGTAGCGAAGGTCCTCACCGGCCGGATTTTCCCCTGGAATAGGAGCGAATAGGGCATCGAGATCAATCACTCTTTTCATGGTTTTCCTTTGCCCCCGGGATTTTGAATATCACTTCACGGATCTCCAGGATGGACTTTTCCCCTTCACCGATTTGAAAGACATGCTGGCCCACCCCCCGGTAAAAGGGTCCCCCCAGAGGTATCCAGTCCGTCAACCTGCCGAGTTTTACCCGTTCATCCTGGTGGAGGAAAGAATCCGGATAGAGGACGGGAAGATAACCACCGAAGCTAAGCCCTTCCCAGGTCATAATGCGCGCGGGAATCCAGAGGAGGTCCAGAAGGGTGCGAGGAGGGGAAATAGAAAGCTCCCGGATTGAATTCAAGGGTATCCACACATACCGGTCGTGGACAATCGCCTCCAGGAAAAGAGAGAGAAAGGCGTCCGTGTCCCTGAACCCGCTAAAGCTCATTCCGTCCACGGTTCCGGAGAGGGCGGGGAGTTGGGCCTCTATTTGACCGAAAAACTCTTCTGCTCCCTCAATCTTCTTACCGATCACCTCCTTCCAGGCTGCGAAATATTTTTCGACATAGGGTGGGGTTTCCGGCAAGAAGGATGGACGACGATCAAGTTTCGAGACCTCCCGTCGCTCCCGTTCTGCATGAAGAAGATTTTTGTAGACCTGAGCACCGATTTCCTTCTTTGAATCCTGGACGGCAACCACATCGAGATGCTGTTCAGCTTTGTCCCATTCCCCGCAAAAAGAGAGGACTTGAAAGAGGAGAGTCCGCTTTCCCATATCAGCGGGCGAAGACTTAACTTCGCGGATAAGCTGCTCGCGCGCCTCTGAGAGTCTGCCTGCTCTGACCAAATCTTTTGCATTCATGGCGTGGTATAAGACTTTTGTAAAATTATCATAAATGTTTTCTTGTTACAATCAAAAATCCTTCAGAAGCAATCCTCTTTATTATTTAGCTCCCTCCGGAGGAGGAAACCGACCACAACCGCACAAAGTCCGCCGGTATTAAAGGCCGCTTGAAACCAGCTAAAAAAGTTTTTTCCAGAGTTCCTCCCATGAAAAGGGCATTGGGAAGGGCATCTTCCTGCTCTTTGAAGAGAAAATGCCAGAAGCCTATCCATGTGGATTGTTCCTGGAACGTCCCCTCATCAAAGCTTACCAAAATTTCTTTTTCCCTTAAGAGGCTTAAGGCTTGGTTTTGAGAATTTAGGAGATCCCGCGAGCATCCCTGAAAACTCGAAGATTCCCGGCAATTCCTGAAACCTTTTCTTTTCTCCACCCCTTCTTCCCAGTAGGCCAGAGGGGGTTGAAGGCCTTGCACCTCTTCTTCCATTTGTTTCAGGTTGTTAAACATTCTCGAGGATATATATTCCATTCGGTTCCATGTGGTTTCGCAGGCATAAGGCAAAAGATCCCAGTATTCCTCCCAGCCGTTAAGCAGGCCTGTTCCCATTATCAAAATCGGGTAAGGCCGCCCGAGGCTATCGCTGCTGTCCCTCACCAGGCCGCAAGCCAAGCATTGCTTTTTAAAGCCCCTGGCCCAAAATCGCCAGGAAAAAAATGAGTTAGAATTCTTTTTAACACCGCCCTGCTGATAGCCGCTTTTCACCCAATCGGAAAAACCCGCGGTCAGCGGGTCGCCGTGGCCCAGGTTAAAGAAGTCTTTTATCCCGGGATGTTTGCCAAAAGCAGACCATTGCCAATGTTGGCTGGACTTTATTGATCCCAACACTTAACAATATTCCTCGGTGCCTGCCTGGGCAGAGCGGCTATCTTTCCCATAACCGGCTGGTCTCCGCTAAATTCGTATTTTACCCTGATAAACTGTATTCCCAATCTTTCCAGGGCGGCTTTCTCTGCTGGAAATTCACCTACGAAAAAAGTGCGTATTCCGCCCTTAAATTCCTGCAAAAACTCAGGGAAGGCCTGAAAGCCTGAATACTTCTTTTTCAGGATGACATCGCCTACTTCGATCTGGAATAAAACGTCCCCGCAGGTATCTGGCGACCATTGGAAGGTCTTGTTGACTGGATAATTGAAATTGACCAGGCTCTGCGCGCTTCCCCCGCATTGAAGGTCCAGGCGAGTGCTCTGCGGTTGCAGTTTAGCCTGGGGATTGGCCGTGGTGGGGAAGGCTTTTATTAATAGGGAATAGCTGGTTTTGCTTACGGTTTGTTTGCCCGCCGCGCTCAGCCGGAGGAAAGAGAGAAAACCAGCATCAAGAGGAATCGCTCCCCCCAGAACCTCTTTGGCATGATGCCCCCTTTGCACGCTCCAGCCGATGAAAGGAGCCGCCGGGCCCTTAACGAATTTCCACACCGGGCCTTCCTGGCTGAAAAGAAGCTGGGTTGCTTGCTGGTCGGTCGCTTCCTGAGTTTCCTTCAGAACCACCTGCTCCCATTGATTCTGCAGATGGCAGGCTGCTTCCATCCGCACATAATAAGCATAAAATTCCAGGGGTCCGGCAATCATCTTCCAGAGGATATGTTCCGCTGGCTTCCCGCTGGGCATTGCGGCTCTTAACCTGGTTATAGCCGCCTGAGCGGCAAAGAAGGGAGATTTACTGGTGGCCGGATCTTCGCCAAAGACCTGGGAAGCTAACTGAAAAGCCTGCGTTCTGGATGTAGCTGCCGGGGCGAGCGCCGTTAGGGCGGCGCGATATTCCTGATAGGCCTTTACCGTTTGGGGAAGATCAACAGCCTCCACCCCTTCTTTTACCAGGCCTTTCTTTCCCTTGGCAATCAGCTTCTTTCCTTCTTCCGCAGCCTTGGCCAGCAGTCCTCCGGCAGCTCCGGGCGCTTTGGCCATTTGCAACTGGTAAACCTGGGTAAGCCAGGGAGGTATATGTTCCCCTTTGCTATAGGGGTCCAGCTCCTGGGTTAACCGGTTTAAAAATTCAAAGTAAGGCGCCTGATCGGTGGACATCTTGACGGCCATCGGCTGCCATTCCTGTTTGGAGCGGAGTCTTTCAAGGCCTTTGGGAAAGCGCATGCCAAACTGATACCAGGCCTCAAAACAGGCGTTCCGGTACCATTTCTCGAACTCGTCTTTTTGTTTGGCTAAGGCAAGTGGATCAGGAGGAGCAGATTCCACTTCCTTTAAGAAGGTATCCATCATCTCCTTTCCCTTGCGGGTAAAAGCCGGGGAGATAATCGCTTCTCCGGGGGTCGGGTTTCCTCCCCAAAAATCTCCGAGGGTAACGGGAGCCAGGCCCTGACCGTTGGCCCATACGACTAACCAGCGCAGTTGACCCCCCTTCAAGCCCAGGAGATGTTTACACCACGACTGCAGAAGGGCGATTTCTTTATTGATCTCTGCTGTGTCGGAACGCCAGACTAAGTAATAAAGGTAGAGATTGCCGAACTTTTTCTTCACTTCCGCAGGAGTTGCTTTTTCCGCTGCGCCCATGGGTGGTTCATAAGAAGGTTGGGGCTTCTTTTGCAGAGTTTCCAGTCCCTGGCCTTCCAGACGGGCTTTCAGGAGACCGATGCGCCTAACCAGGTGAGCAATATATGGCCCGATAGCTTCATCCGGAACAGCGTCGGTCAACCTGGCCAGCACTCCCCCCATCTGTTTATCAAAGGAGGCCAAAAAGCTTTTCTGAAACAGGGCGCAATATTTTTCCTTAAGGCCGACCTCCACTTTTATGCTCTCATGCAACCCGAACCTGGGGACCAGCCAGCCGCGGTTTTCCTCTTCCACCCGGAGAATGGCCTGGCGAAAGCGTTCCATGGTGTTTAAATCAGTCAGAATCTCTCCCTGTAAAACCGTGGGTTTGGCAAACTCCTGAGAGACTTCCCGTAAGGTTTTAAGGTTTTTTACGAAAGAGAAGCTGAGGAGGCCGCAAACCGCTATTCCCAGGGTAACCCAGGCAACCAATCCCAAATTTCTGGTAAGAGATTGCCACTGCAGGGCCCGCTGGGTGGGAGCCAGAAGTCCCCTCTCCCCGGGCAAAATCCTGGCAAAGAAGTCATGAAGAAAGAGCCCTTTGTTGGTGCCGGGCAATACCTCTTTTTCCCCGATGAGACCTAACTCCTTTAAAAAATGGGAATAGGGGGTGCCTTCCTGGCGCCCGCTGCTGAAGAAGAGTCCCCGCAAAGTCGGGGTTTCCTGGTAGGGGTTTTCCCGAAAGGCAACGTCCATGAAGATTCCAAGACCTTGCTTCAGTTGGTCAAATTCTTCAGGGAAAAGGAGAAGACCAGGATCAACGGTCTTGGAGGGCGTTTGATGTAAAAGAAGAATTCTAAGGTGGCGCAAATGTTCACCGATTGTGTTCAAGGCCCTATCCAGGAAGGAAGTAACATCCCCCGCTAAATCTTTCTTAATGACCCCCATGGCCTGGTCTAAGTTTTTAGCAGGGAGGCGGTCGCAAAATTGGGCCATTCCTTGAACCATGTCGCATTTGGTTACCATAATGTACACGGGAACTTTGGTTCCCAATACCCGCATCAGTTCTTCTATGCGCCGGCGGATATTGCGGCCATCTTCTTCCAGGGTCTGGGGAGAGGCCCCCAATAGCTTGTCAGCCGCAAGGGTGACAATCAGGCCGTTCAAGGGTTCTTTCCCCCGATATTTAATCAGCAGGTTCAAGAATCTTTGCCACTCTTCTTTATCCCGGCCTTCGTCGATGGGGATGGCGTATCTTCCAGCCGTATCTAAAATTATGGCCTGTTCAAAAAACCACCAATCGCAATTTCTTGTGCCCGATATGCCCGAAGTCCTGGTGAACTCGGCAAAAGGCGAGGAAAGGCGGGCGCTGCTGATGGCCGTCGTTTTTCCCGAGCCGCTCTCGCCGATCACCATATACCAGGGGAGAACATAGAGTGGGTTTCCGAACTTTCTCAGGTGGGAACGGCGTAAGGTATCGATGGCCTCTTTCCAGCGAACCTGAAGCTCTTGCAGGTCTTCTCTTTCTTTGCCGGCGAAACTCTTCATGTGAGCTTCATCCTGCTCTATGACCTGCTGGACAAAGCGCTGCTCCCGGCGCCTCAGCAATATTTTTCTAAGGAAGAGAAAACCGATCCCCAGGCTAAGCAGGCCAAGGAGGAGGAATATCCCTACCCACCAGGGCCAGTTAAGGAGATATACCGCCCCGAAGATGAGCAGGATGGCCAGGAGTACGGCGGCAATAAGGAGGAAAATTTTAATAAATTTTAATAATGTGTCTTTCATTTAGGGCACCCTGAATAAAAAATTTTCTCCCACGCCTTTTAAAACAAATCGGTAAATCATGAAGAGCGCCCCAAAAAGGATTACGGGTGCGACTAAAGTGGCAGCCGTTAAAAGGGAAAAAGGGAATCTCTGTTTGGGGGGGCTGATCCCGACTGTTTCCGCGGGGTAAGCTTCCGGGAAAAGTTCTGTCCGTTCCAGGGAGGGAATTCCCACCGAACTTCCCGCCAGGAGCTTTAAATTGGAAGTCTTGAGCTGTTCTAAAAGAGCCTCGTCACCTGCCTGACAAAATCGTCCCGCAAAACCGAGAGCCAGGCAAAGATAATAAATTTCCCGGACATCTCTTTGATGGGGGCCGAGAGCGTTTAAGCGCTCGAAGAACTCCTCTCCGGCCTCGGTGGTCTGGTAATAGAGGCGCTGGAGTTGTTCTCTCTGCCATTGTTGCTTCTGATTCCAGGAGGAGTTGAGAATGGCTTCATCAATCCAGGAGCAAATGGCGAAGCGCGCTCCGTCATAGTCCTCCTGGGAGAAAAGGCCTTTTTTCAGGCAATCCTCGCTCTGCCCCAGCAGACGAAAAATATCCGCTTTGACCTGGTCATACGGCGGTTGCTTCACGGCCGCCGTTTTCAGGAAGTAGACCACATAGGCGATAACCGGCATAAAACAATCGGTGAGATGCATAATAAACTCCACGGCAATTAAAATTGATGATCTCCCAAAAAGTCAGAATTCCCTTCATTATGTCATTCCGGCGAAAGCCGGAATCCAGTTATTTAAAGGAGTTATCAAACCTCTGGACTCCGGTTTTCATCTGTCTGCCAGGCACAGGGAGGCCGGAGTGACGACTTTTTTCGAGATCATCACTTTTGCTAATTGACCCTTATCCTTTACTTTTTCTTAATTATGGTTTTAAAAACTCTGTGATCTCTGTGGCTAATTTAATTCTTCAATTTTTCATTTTGCATTTGGCACTTTGCAATGTAATCTCGTTAAGATCTTCCCACCACCATCATCTCCACTTCCATATCTTCCGGAGCGCGGTCCCAATAGAGGGCAATGTTATTGCCTTTTTTCACGGAAGACCAATGGTCGCTATGATGATCCACCTGAAAATAAATACAGGAAGCTCTCCGGGGCAATTCTTGGGGCGGAACCGGCAGATGCTCCAACCCTATCCCCGGAAGAGCCCGGGCGATCAGGAGGGGTAAAGATTCCCTCGAGCTCAACTTGGCCGTTGTGGTCAGGGACTTAAGCAATGCTTTGGGGTCTTCTTCTGTTTTCAGGACCAAATAGAATCGCTTGCGCCCTTCAAAAAGGGACGGGTTCAATTCGGCTGCGAAGTACGTGCCGTCATAAATGAGGCGAATGACATATTCCGGCCCGGCAGTAATTTCATCCAACAACTGCGAGAGCAGGGTTTGAGCCGCTGAGAAACATTCCCATAAATTGCGGTGGTCATAAATCGGGAGAACGCGGCCCCCGCTTTTCAGTTCTCCCAATACGTTTACCCTCTCCGAGAAAGAAGAGAGCTCCCCGATGACCTGCCGTAAAGATCCGTAAACCCACCAGGGATGCGCCTGCTTGGCCTCGGTAAAATGAAAAAGGAGCGGAACATAGCGGCTTAAGGATCTTAGAGCGAGGAGGTAGACCATGTCCCTGGTTCCGAACTCGGCAGTCTGAATCCCTCGCTGGCTTTTATATTCTTCCAGCTGGTGGCAGCGGCCGGCAAGTTGATCCCTGATTTCTTTTATCATCTTCTGCAAAGGCTCCGCGCTCGAAACCATCAGGGATGGGGGAATGAAACGCTCGGCTAATCTTATCTCTGCGCCAGCTCTTTCCAGTTGAGCGAAGGGAATCAGTACATAATCACCCAATTGAGCCGATTCGGTCTCCCAGAATATTTTGAGGGCGTAATAAAGCCTTTTCACCCGGCCCTCGGGCCCGCCGGCATGCAGGTCCTTCACCTCGTCCGGATCAGCAATGGCGACGAAACGGGTGGGCACTTCCGCAATATTTTCAAATTTGGGGAGGATCGTTACGTTTTCCCCGGTTTGCGTAAATTTTTTAAGACCGATATAGACGGTAAAAGGCTTCCCTCCTTCCACCCAGGCTTCGTTAAAAGAGCGGGCTTCAATGAGGGCGTTGCCGGGCAAGACCGCATAAGTCCCATCGGTGAATAAAAATTCACCCCGCAGAGGATTGAAGGCGCGGTTGGCCAATGCTCCCTTCTGGATTTCCGACGCCCCCACCCCCCAAAAATGGGGCTGGAGAAAATCATAAAAAGGGGTCAGAAGGGATTGAAAAGACAACTCAAGCAACTGAAAGTGTTGCGGCTGTAAAAACAGGCCTTGATGCCAAAACAGAGGTCTTTGGATATCCATTATTTTCCCTTTATTTCCCCTTTGACGCCTAAAATTTCTTGCGGGCCCAGATAAAGCTCCATGTTGAGCGTTCCCGGTTTGACCGTTCTCGTTTTACTAAGCCAGCCGGTTACTTCTTCCAGAACAGGAATCTGCTGCAGCCGGATTACCCGATCTTTTTGGAGGAGGTAATAGCCGGCGACAATCCCTACGTATTTGGCGTTCTCCGCCCGGTCTAATAACAGAGTCGCATCCTGCCCGGGCTGAACCACCAATCTCTTTGAACTGACCACTGCCGGGTCAAAGCGGCCGCACTCCAAAAGTTTGGTCAGCCCTTCTTTTTCTTCCTTCAGCTGATTAAAGGCGTTGGGGTCCCCCAGTTGATAGACGCAGACAAGAAGGGTGTGGGGGCTGCCGTCGAAAAGATTTAACTTGGGATCACTTTTCATCTGCAGCCTGATGGCGTCTTTTTCATAACGCCATTCCGGCGTTGGCAAAATCGCCGGTTTGGAAGCGCAGCAAACAATCAGTAATAAAAAGCACAAAAGAAAAAACTTTTCAAGAAATTTTTTCATGTTCACCTCTCTGGACTGCCATATATAATTTTTGACAATCTTTCTCAAATTCTCTTAAGAGGTCCTCCAAAAAACGGCCTGATTCGTGCCAGCTTTTGCACTTCAGGAATTTTTCTTTATAAATGTCGAAAAGCTTGGCCTTGCGCAAGGGGCCAAACTCCAGCCCCCCCTCGGCCTCGGCGGCAATCCGCTTCGGATCTATTTCTTTCAATACTTCCCCAACTTTGGTATGGGCGGCAAGACGAAAAGCCCGGTGGGAGACTAAAAAGGCATCTTTAATCTGATCGAGATAATTTTGCAAAGAGTCCGCCTGCCCTTTTCCTTCCAGGTTAGAGCCAAGGATCAAGCGGATCGTTTCCATCTGGGCCTGCTTGCCCCAAAGGGTAGAATGGATCACGCCAATGATCTGGTTTAAGGTGTCAAAGACGGTATTCAAGGAACGGGCCAACTTTTCCAAAAATTCTTCGGAGGAGAGGTCGAGCATGGAGACTCTTTTCCCTAAAAGCAAGGAGAGCAGGCGCGCAGTCTCCCCTGCTCCGGTCCCTTGCGGGGCATGGCCTGATGCGGAAACCTCAAATTGCTTGCTAAGTTTCTGGAGAAGGTTTAACCGCTCCAGATGAGGGTAGTCTTTCCATTTCTTTTTCAGGAAGGTTTCGATGATAACTTCCGATTGCTCAGAATCTGCTTCATAAACCGTCCTGATTTCGGCGGCTAATTTCTCCATGGAATTATCTTTTGCTCCCATGTTTTTCTTTTTTCTCTCGAACCTCTTTGGGACTAAGGATCACAGTCTCGGATAGAAAATCCTCTTCCTTAGGTTCTTCGCTTTGTTTCTTATAAGAAACAGCTTTTTCAACATCCAGGGCAGGAACTTTTCCGCCTAAGACGCTTGCGTCTTCCGGCGGGAATGCCGTTGAAACCCGGCCAACTCCCGCAGGGGCTTTGGCGGGAGAGACGATAATGGTTTCAAGAGGCTCCTCTTGGCCTTTGGCCTGGGAAGGGGAAATAATTACGGTCTCGGAAATATCTTCTGGCTCTTTCCTTTCCTGGCAGGGAGCTGCCGGGGCCATTTTGGGAATGCCCCCGGGAGAGATCATCACTGTCTCCGGGGCTTCCTCTTTTATTGGCCATTCCCGGATTGAAGGCGCAGGCGCATCTTTTTTGTATTTTTCCGGGCCGAGGATGATCGTTTCCATCAATTCTTCCCGGGCTGGTTCAACTTCCATCTGCCATTTTCTAAGAAGCTTTTCTAAAATTTTATGAATGGCCTGCTTTTCCGGCAAAAATTCCTTTTCTTCTTTCCCCGGCCTTTCCCGGAAGAGGTTTTCTTTGGCTTCTTCCCGTAAGGCTTCTAATTGTTGAAAAAAAATTTCTGGCGACCATTGCCCGTCTTGCTTCAGACTAAATTTTATTAAGGAACATCCCAAACCCAGGGCCTTTTCCCAGAGAGGAAGGTAAATTTTTCTTACGGCCTGCCTTTGCGGATTCCAGAAAATATTTTCAGGATAAAAGGCCGGAGAACCTTCCCCGAAAGAAGCCAAATCCCCGGAAAAAGCCCGATCTATGGCCTTGCCCAGGGCCGGATAAATCTCCGAGATATTTTGTTTCTTGTTGACTAAAAGAGTGTAAAACCAGAGTTGGCCTAGAAAATATAAACCATCAGCTTGAGGTATTTTAGGGAAGGGTTGGGTCTCCTTACAGTTTCTATGGATATCCATGAGCTGGATTTTAAAATTCCAGAAAGAAGGAAGCAAATTTCCTTCTGCAGCCAGTTTTACCCAGATGCGCTCCAGAGAGAAGCGCAGGTGCGGGTTTTCATAAAAGCCCCCTTCTGATAAGAGGCTTCTTAAAACTTCGTGTAAAAAAGAGAGCTTCAAATAAAAAACTTCCAGAAAATACCGTTCAGTGCGGTCGAAAAGGTAAACCGGCCTGGTCAGCGAGTCTTGTTGAAGAGACCTTAAGCAATTTTCCCTGCCTAATTCCCGCCCGGCTTCAAGCTTAGTCTGGATTTCCTCAAAGGTGGCGCCGGAGAGGATGGGTAAAAAATCTTTGGCGCTTAAGGACATAGCTTCGAAGATGAACATGAAAAAGGGGTAAAAAGAGAAGGGAACGATTCTTAAAAGAGCTAAAAAATTTGGTCCGTAACAATCCGGGTGATTTGCGCAATCCAGGCAAGGAAATAGATTGGCAGGTTTTCCCCTTTCCACCAGCCTCCCAAATTCTTTAATTAAAGTGAATCGGTCTTTTAGCGTGGGCGGGTCGAAATTATCCAAAGCCGAGGCATAAAAATCAGTTTTTCCCCCGCTAAAACAGGAAGGGCAAAAAAGATAACGTTTCAAGGAGGCGGAATAGGCCTGGAGTCCAGAGCGAAGGAGAAGGGCGTCATCCTGGCATTCATGTAATTCAAGGCCGCATTGGGGACAGAGCGGATGGAAATAAAGCTCCCTAACTTTACAAAAGAATAACGATTGGAAGGGTTGCAGTCCTTCCTTTTGATCAACTTGGCCAAGAATGATGAAAGAACCATTTGCCTTTTGGGCGGCGTGAAAAGAAAAGGCTTTTTGCCAGGAATAATTAATATCTTTGTTGTTCAGAGGCCATAAGTCATCCCTGGTCAGGGAATATTGGTCTCTTTGCAGCAAAAGAAATACTTTCTTGATCTCGCTTCCGGCATCGGTTATAAATTTTCCCTCCAGTAAGTGGGCGAGAGGATCGGAGTCGGTTAACAAAAGGAAAGGAAAAGAAGTTTTTTCGACAGTTGCGACGTCTTTCGTAGTAAGGGAAATCTTTAATTTAAAATTACCCTGGTCAGGATTCAGGTAAGTCCATAAAGAAGGGGTACGGCTATGATTGTTCACCTGTAAATCCTCCCCGTCCTGTTCACATCCCCTAAATTGGGAATTTCTCCATAAAGGTTTCTGCTGGATACTGTGGCGGTTTGGAATTTTGAATTGGGGCTATCTCCTTGACTCCCCCAAATTATCTATAACATATTGGATTTTATAATATTTTCGATATTTTTTATGTATGTACAGCAAAATATAGAAAAAATCTTTATTATCATGTAGATAGCCTCTTTGTGGGGAAGTCAAGGAGATAGCCCAATTTTGAATATATGCAAACCAGTAAATGTGTTTACATATGATCCAAGCTACTACCCCCCATGTGCCTAAGGCAATCGGCTTCTGTCTACGGTTCTAATGTCAACCATTTTATTGGACTCCATATGAGCTTCTTGCAAAAGTCCGTAATTTACCCTTCGACAGGCTCAGGGTGAACGGGCTTAGGTTGAAATTATTTAGTTTTTCCGTTCGTGGTGAGCTTGTCGAACCACAAAAAAATACTTTTGCAAGAGGCTCCATATAATAGTAACAATTTAGCGGTTTGAAAAGGCCTTCCCAGAAATCCCTCCCGACCTCCCCTGCCTACCGCAGGCAGGCTTTTACAAAGGGAGGAGAGGTTTTTTAATGGAATTTGATAAAATATTCAGCCTTTTCCCCCTTTGGAAAAGGGGAGTTTGACAGCTTTTCAAACGGCTAAACTGTTACGAATAATATAACTGAATTAAGCCTAAAAAGTCAAATAGGAATAGGGTAGTAAATAAGGGCGCCGTTAAGTTTTTCCTGTTTTTTTAACAATCTTTTTCAAGGCCTCGGCCATATCTTTTCCACTCTGGAAACGATCTTGCTGCGCCTTGGCCAGGGCCTGGAGAAGGACCTCATCGCAAGATGGGGGAATGGCGGGATTCAGCCGCGAAACCGGCAGGGGAGTTCCCTGAGTAATTTGATAAGATAAAGCAGAGAGCGTCTCCCCTTTAAAGGGCTTTGTCCCGGTGAGAAGTTCATAAAGAACGCTGCCCAGGGAGAAAAGGTCAGATCGTCCGTCAATCTCCTGGCCATTGATTTGTTCCGGCGACATGTAAGCCGGCGTGCCCAGAATAGACCCGGTTTGGGTGAGCGTGGAAGTGGGGAGTTTGGCAATGCCGAAGTCCATTACCTTTACTTGCCCTGTGGGGGCGAGCATAATATTGGCAGGTTTCACATCGCGATGGACGATCCCCCGACGGTGGGCAAAATCCAGGGCTTCGGCTGCTTCGATGATTAACGTCACAACTTTTCCCGAAGGCAGCAGGCGGTCTCGCGCCGTAAATTTGGCGAGACTCTCCCCTTCGACGTATTCCATGGCCATGAAAGAAAAGCCTTTGTCTTCGCCCACGTCAAAGATCGTGACGATGTTGGGGTGGATAAGCTTGCCCGCAGCTTGGGCTTCTTTAAAAAATCGTTCCTTCAGGTTTTGAATCTCTTGTTCTTCATAGAAGCGGTCGAAACGAATGGTTTTGATCGCCACCAAGCGGTCAATGATGGGATCCCTTCCTTTATACACCACTCCCATCGCCCCACGCCCAAGCTCTCCCAGGATTTCATATCTGCCAATTTTTTGCATTAAGCTAGGGACTTCGGGACGGCTCGTCCCATTGGCCGCCGCAGACAGTTCACCTTCGCCCTGGACGATGCCCGTTATATCAGTTGCGCGAGTCGTTTCCTTTTGCGCCAGGGGAGCGGGGCGAGCCGTAACTGCGACATACTGGAGAATTACCAGCAGGCCGGGAAAAAAGATTTTGACCCACGTTCCCTGGAAAATGGCCGCGATCATCAACCCGCCTAACGCCCCAAGAACGATAAGGCTGACGGCGAGCTGATAAATCGGCCGGACCTTCGGCAATAAAAAAGTGAGCAGAAGCCCGATCCCCAGGATCAGCCCAAACTCCCCGAAAGAAACCCAGGTTGGACGGGAAATAAAGCGGCCCTGGAGAACGGAAGCGACTTCATGGGCATGCTTTTCTACGCCGGGAAACTGGTTAGAGAAGGGAGTGGCCATAAGGTCATGGGCTCCGGCGGACGTCCCGGCAGCAGTAACTCCCACCAAAACGATTTTCCCCTTAAAAGTGCCAGCAGGGGATTTCCCGGCAAGGACATCGGCAGCGGAATGGTAAGGGAAAGTTTGATTGCCTCCATAATAATTAATGAGCATCATCCCCTGGGTGTTGGTGGGAATTTTTTCCTTCCCTAAGCGGATGGAATGGCCTACGCGAACAGTGATGTCCCCTCTTGACACCTTCAGGACCGAGGCCGCGATTTGCAAGCTGAAGGAAGGGTAGTAATGCCCGTCATACTCAATGATCAATGGATCCCAGCGCGCCTTGCCGTCCTTATCTGGAAGGACATTTATGTGTCCAAGGGCTCTGGCCCCTTGAGCGATTTCCAGAGGGGGGGCAAAAATCTCTTTGGCTGGCGGAGGGGGAAAGTCAATAAATTTCTTGGGGTCATCGAATAATAAAAAGGAGGCAGCAGCGATGGGAGAGGCCATATCGGCTTTCGTTGCTCCTTCCTTGGATTTTCCCAGGGTAAAGTAAAAAGGGAAAATGACATTTCCAGCCCGGCGGGCCGCTTCTCCGAACAACTGATCGCTCCCGCCGGCTTTTTCTTCGTGCCCCGCAAGGAAGACAATATCCACGGCGATTATCTCGGCCCCGGCTTCCGACAGGCGATCAATCAAATCGGCGATTTTGCCCCGGGGCCAGGGCCACCTGCCCACCTTAGCCAGGGAGGCGTCATCGATGGCCACAATGGCCAACCCTGGGAGAGGAGTAAGGGAGCCCCGCATTTTTAAGCTAAGGTCATAAAGCTTACAATGGGCGGTTTCGAAAAAATTAAAAGGGACAAAAAAAAGAAAGGCCACGAAGACGGTTAGGCCCAATCCCAGAAGAATATCCAAAAACCTGATTTTCTTCCCTGGAGTGCGGAAAGGAGGACTCATGAGAATTTATCCCCGGCCATCAACGGGGCCTTTCCGGCGGCTGGAAATCCAAGTCTCTTTCTTCGTTCCATCGAATCCACTCGCTTTGCCGCTCTTTACTGATATCGAAAGAGGTGGGCCGGGAAATATCCCGGTCGGTTACGGTAATCTGCTGGAACTGGCGTAAGACAATCTGGGTCCATTCTTCCCGGGAAACAGCTGTCGGTCCTGGAACTTCTTCAGGACCCTTTACTTCCTGGGGCTCGCCCAATGCCCGGTCAGGCTGAGAAGGCTTGGATGCCGGAAAGGGGTTATAAACATTCACCGCCCCTTCAAAGACTTGGATTCTCGTGGATTTGTCATTGGCCACGCTCACCTGGTATACCGTCCCCTGCACGCCGGCAATGGCCGTGGGTGTTCTTACCTCGAGCCGGGAGGCGGGATTGAAAAGCTTGGAGGTGCGCGTCCATAACTTTCCCAGGGAAAGACCCATGCCGGTTGTTTCTTTAAGGGTTGCCGGTTCTTCCTCGAGTTTGTGAATGGTCAGCAGGGTGTTTTCCGAAAGCCTCATGACGCTCTGATTGTCTAAAATTAACTCAGCTCGCGATTTGGCCAGAACCTTGATCTGGTCTTTTTCATATAAAATATAGTTGGGGCGAGCTGGAGACCACTGGGGCCCCTCGCTTTTTTTCACCTGTGCTTGCCCATCAAGATAAGTGACAACTCCTTTGTTCGCTCGAACTTTCATCCCGAGCAGGATCTCCTCTTTCGTTGGCTCTTCTTTGGCTGGACGGGTTTCCTTGGGAGTAGGGAGCGGTGTTGGCTCTCCGGGCTTCAGGGTTTTTTCACTCACCCATTTTTTCATGACCGCGGGTTTCGGGAAGCGGAGCTGCTGGCCGGCGTAGATTAAATTGATGTCTTTAATCTGGGGATTTTCTCGCCGCAGAAGTTCGACCATTCTTATGTCGTACATTCCGTATATCTTGAAAGAGAGGTAGCTGATGGTGTCCCCTTTGCGCACCCGGACGAGCTGCGCTTCATCGGCGTTCAAGGGGTTAAAAAGCAAAGGGACGGAAAGGATAAAAAGGCCCAAAAGGGTGTGCCTTAGGGGGTGTTTGCGCTTCATCAAACCAAACCTCCGCTGTTAAAGGGCTGGTTGCAAAACGATAATCTCAGGTGTTGGGGGAAGATTTTCCTTCTCGATCTTAAATTCACTGGCCCCAATATCTTTAACTGATGCCTTCCCTTTGGTGAATTCTTCTACTTTCGCCAGGGGAAAACCGCATTGGGGAGTTTTAAAATGCATGGGGATGATCACCCGGGGATTCAATTTCTGAGCTGTTAAGGCGGCCTGGGAGGAATCTATGGTGTAAACGCCACCGATGGGCATAAGAAGCAGCTCCACCGGGCCGATTTGTTTAACCTGTTGTTCTGTGGGTATGTGTCCAAGGTCGCCCAGGTGGCATACCTGAAGGCCATCGAGAGTGAAGCAGAAAATGGTATTTTTCCCCCTCTGAGAGCCCTGGCCTTCATCATGATAGGAGGCAATCCCCCGGACTTCTAAGTCTTTGAACCGGTGGGTGCCCGAGCCTTGGATAACTTGCGGTTTCCCCGGAAGGCCCTTAGCGTAATTATGATCGGCATGATCGTGACTTACCAGAACTACATCGGCCTCATCTGGAATTCGGCCATAGGCGATTGCCCCGCCGAACCCCCCGGGTTCGTAGGGGTCGGTGATGACCTTGAACCCTTGGTCAGAGGTAAGCAAAAAAGCTGCATGGCCATACCATTTTACTTTCATTGCCTGGGTTCCTTTCTCAGCCGAGGGTAATTTTTTTCTTTTCTTCGGCTTCAGCTTTAGTCTTGCATTCGATGCAAAGCGTGGTCACGGGGCGGGCTTTCAATCTCTCTTCGGAGATCTCCTCTCCGCAGTCTTCGCAGATGCCAAAGGTCCTGTCCTCGATCCTGGCCAAAGCTTCTTTGATCTTCAGAATCAGTTTTCTTTCCCGGTCGCGGATGCGCAGCAAAAAATTACGGTCGGTCTCTAAGTTGGCGCGATCAGTGGGGTCGGGGAAAGTATTTTTGTCATTGGTCATGCCGGTGACAGTCTTTTCCGCCTCATTGAGCAGAACCTCTAAACGTTCTGTCAGAAGCTCCTTGAAATAAGCGAGCCTCTCTTTTTTCATCTCTTTCCCCCAAGAGTCCATAAAATATAGAAACATATACCATATCTTAGAATAAGAGTAAAGAAGTTTTCCCTGCTTCCCGAATCTTCCTATTCTTCATCTATCCGCAGATAGGTCCCGCTCTTCCCGCCTGACTTTTTCATGAGTTTGATGTCCGAGATGATCATACTCCGGTCGACGGCTTTGCACATGTCATAAATCGTCAGGGCGGACGTAGCTGTTGCCAGCAATGCTTCCATCTCTACCCCTGTCTTCCCTGTGGATTTTACCCTGCTCTGGATGTGTATTGCGGAACGCTTAGCCTCCGGCTGGAAATGAATCTCCACGCTGTCGAGGCCCAGGGGATGGCACATGGGGATGATTTCTCCTGCGCGTTTGGCGGCCATGATCCCGGCCACCCGGGCCACTCCTAAGACGTCCCCTTTTTCAATTTCTTTATCTATGATTCGCCGCAGGGTCTCGGCTTTCATGATAACCCGTCCTGTGACCACAGCCGTTCTATGGGTCGCTCTCTTGGCGCTCACGTCCACCATCCGCGCCCGCCCTTCCTGGTCGAAATGACTTAATCTGGCCACTCCCTTCCCTCCTCCGTCAAAGACAGTTCTATAATAGCAACCTTTAAAACAAAATCTCCTCCCAATGAGCACCCAATCTTTTTTTTGCTGAAAGCTGACCGTTGAAAGCTGTATTTATGTCTTGCCTTGCTTAAATCCTTTTGTTATAAGTATAAAAAATTGTATCAGTTTAGCGATTTGAAAAAATGGTATTAAAGCCTTGGTTGAGGGCCGGGGGTTAGAGCGGAACGCGCCGGAAGCATCGGTTGGGTTTCCGCTTGGCCACGAGGACAAAAGATCGTTTCCTCTGGAGGAGGCGGGGGTTCTTGCCCGCCCCATATGCGGAGAAATCAGCGCCTCATGATTCCAAGCGTTCCGCTCTGGCCCCCGGCCCCGGGGATCCCTTGGCCCTTACAATACACCTTTTTTCAAAGAGCTAAAGTGTTACAAAAAATTTATCCCCCGTCAATACAAGTTATTAACACCCCCACCCTAACCCTCCCCCATCCAGGGGGAGGGAATTTTGGATCCCCCAGTATCTCCCCTCCCCTGGCGGGAGGGGGATGGGGGGAGGGGGATAAAAAAGCAAATTCCTATACAATTAAATTAAACCCGCCTTTCTGCCCAAGGAGAGGAGTTCTCCATGCTGGCCAAAGTTCTAAGCGGCGCCATTTTGGGAATTGATGCTTACATCGTGGAAGTAGAAGTTGATATTGCTCAAGGCCTTCCTGTTTTTGCCACGGTTGGGCTTCCGGATGGGGCGGTCAAAGAATCGAAGGAACGGGTGAAGTCGGCCATCAAGAATTCCGGCTATGACTTTCCGCCCAAACGCATCACCGTCAATCTCGCTCCTGCAGATGTGAAGAAAGAAGGCGCCGGCTTTGACCTGCCCATTGCCGTGGGCATCCTCACCGCCCTCGAAATCGTCTCTCCCAGGCTTCTTAATGAATATCTCCTTCTCGGAGAACTTTCTCTTGACGGGCGGGTTAAATCCATCCGGGGCGCCCTCTCTTTGGCCATGGCGGCAAAGAGTAACGGCAAACGCGGGGTTCTTCTTCCCAAAGAAAACGCTGAGGAAGCGGCTGTGGTTCAGGGAATAGAAGTTTTGGGGGTGGACGTCCTTTCCGAGGTGGTAGATTGTTTAAACGGCCAAAAGGCGATCCTTCCTACCTTTGTGGACCTCCAGGAAATCTTTAGCCGGGATAAGCATTACACCGAAGACTTCAACGAAGTCAAAGGCCAGGAGCACGTTAAGCGAGCCATGGAGATCGCCGCAGCCGGTGGACATAACCTCATCATGGTCGGCCCGCCCGGGGCGGGCAAAACCATGCTGGCTAAACGAATTTCAACGGTTCTACCCGACCTTTCATTTTTAGAGGCCATCGAAGTAACCCGAATTTACAGTGTCTTGGGCCTGCTTCCACCCCACAGCGCCTTGGTTGCTACGCGTCCTTTCCGCTCCCCTCACCATACGATTTCCGACGCCGGCCTCATCGGTGGGGGTCAGATTCCCAAGCCGGGAGAAGTGAGTCTTTCGCACAATGGCGTTCTCTTTTTGGATGAACTGCCGGAGTTTAAAAAAAATGTCCTGGAAGTCCTGCGCCAACCGCTGGAAGACGGTAAGGTGACCATCTCCCGGGCCCTTTCTTCCCTTACCTTCCCCTCTTCTTTCATGCTCGTGGCCGCTATGAATCCGTGCCCCTGCGGTTTTTATACCGACCCCAACCGGGAATGCACATGCACATTGCCGCAGATCCTGCGCTACCGCTCCAAGATTTCCGGGCCGTTGATGGACCGCATCGACATCCACATCGAAGTTCCGGCTGTGCGTTACCGGGATCTTACGGGAGAAGCCTCCGGAGAAGACTCTGAGACCATCAAAGTGCGCGTCAACCGGGCAAGGGAGATCCAGCGTGACCGCTTTGCCGGCAAACGCATTTATTGTAACGCCCTGATGACCTCCAGATACTTGAAAAAATATTGTCAGATCGGGGAGGACTCTAAAGCCCTCCTGGAACAGGCCATCGACAAACTCGGTCTTTCCGCCCGCGCCTACACGCGCATCCTCAAGATCGCCCGCACCATTGCGGATCTGGAAGGGGTGGAAAACATCACTGCCCCGCACATCTCCGAAGCCATCCAGTACCGTAGCCTGGACCGGACATTGTTATGAGGAGGGGCTCGACGCCATGAACCTCAAGAAAAATCCCAAGCGCATATACTCCTCAAAGCTCTCTCCCCATTTACCGACGCCCTTCGAGTGTATGAAGTCCAGCGTGGAAAGTCAGCCATGAACTATCTTGAGCTTTGGGCCAAAACATTAGACGTGGCCCCTTTGTGGAAAAAGTTATTGAATGAATCGGAAATAGCTTAAGGGAGCAAGTAAAGAACTAAGCATGTTCTGCACGAACATCCCCTATCCCGCCTTTATGATGATTTGCCGGAAATGGGAAAATACTCGGAAGTTCACTCAGAAACAAGGTCACCTCTGACGGAGAATAATGCCTGGTCTTTATAACCACTGCCATATCGGTGATGGCCTGCTTCCATGCGGTCTGCACGTCAGATGACGACGGATCGGAGACGGCCAAAGCCGGAGATGGCATGCCGGAAGCCATCGATAACGGCCGAGACCGAGGTGGCGCCTGCTCCGCTGCAGATGGGGCCGATATTGCCGGCGCTGAGGCCGGCGCCGTTTTGGATGGTCGCGTCATATCGAGATAAACTGATACGGCATGATCCGCTTGCTTGATCTGCTCGTCAGTCTGTTTCTTTTCCCGCAGCTTGGTGAGGAACTGTGTCAGGCTTTTAGAGGAGGAATCGGGAAGGCGGTATTTGGCGCAGAAATCCAAGTAATACCGCAGCCATTTCTTGTAGAAATTGTGCTGAATAGATAGAAGGAACGGTTCGCTTTTCCATGAGTGCGACAAAGAGCGTCAATGTCTCAGGAGGCGAGGCACAAGCTGGTGGCGGCGGCGCGGATGGTGAAAATTAATGAGCATGAGAAGCGCTTTACGAAGAGGTTGGTGCGGGAGGCGCAGGAGCGGACGGGCGGGGCGGTGAGGGTTTTATTGGTGGATCGGGGGTTCATCGATGGGGTTTTGCTTTGGTGGTTATGGAAGAAGATGAAGATCCATTTTGTCATCCCGGCCCGGACCAATATGGATGTCAGCCAGGACCTTCGGGGGTTTCGGTCGGAGAAGGCCGATGGGGAAAGGGTCTTTTGGGAGGAGACGAAAGAGGTCAAGGTTTTGGGGGTGCGGGGGCTTTTATCTTATGATCAATTTGGAGAGGAGGAGCATAAGAGGAAAAGAGGCCGGAAGGATTTTAGGGCGAATCCGATCAATGGGATCATGGTGGTACGTTGGAAGGAGAGGGAGTATGAGGTTGGGGAGGAGAAGATTTTTTTGACCAGCCTTTCGGTCTCTCGGCCCTTGAGGGTGTTGGAGCAGTACGATTTGCGCTCCGAGATTGAAAATCAGGGTTTCCGGGAGCTCAAGCAGGGTTATCATTTATTGAAGTATCCCCAGAAGACGGGCTCGGCCGTCCGGGCGCATGCGATTCTAACCCTGATCATTTATAGCTTAGTCAACGCTTATAAGAGCCAGCGAGGCCAGCGTTTGGCCCATCTGGGGATTCGCCGCTTAAGAGGAAAGCAGATGGGCCAGAGCATCCATAAAATGATCGTTTACTATGAGGGCATCTATGGGATCGTCGACGTAGAAGAACTGTTTTATCTGATGGATATGACTCCCAAGGAGCTCTATCGGCTTAAGATTAAACGGTTCCGGAGGGAGATCGAATAAACCAACAGGCAGCTTTTGTCTCCCAAAAGCTAAAGGGATAACTTTTTCTTCAATTCGCAAGAGACCCGACTCTTGCCCCCTCTTCTCCTTCAAATCCCCTGAGAAAAACGAACGGGTATTCCTTTTTCCATAAGAAGCACGCCGCTGTTTTTCAAAACTTTTAAAACCCCCTCCCCTCATCCCTCCTGTCGCCCTTATGGCGGAATTTCAACCTAAAGAAAAAAATACTTGACAACATAGACGAAGGCATTATAATTATATCTTTTTAATCGGAGAAAGATTATCTTTAAAAGCCGAGATAGCTCAGCCGGTAGAGCAGCGGACTGAAAATCCGCGTGTCCCCAGTTCAACTCTGGGTCTCGGCACCACCTAAAAATGAGGGGTTACAATTTTTTTTTGTGACCCCTTTTTTTGTTTAGTTATAGGCAAATTTGTGTGAGTAAATCGCCATGAACCTGCTGGCAACGAATGGAAAACTGATCAAATGATGAGCTCATCCCCTCTTCTTTCCTTGCGTGGTATTACCAAGGCATTCCCGGCCGTTTTGGCCAATGATCACGTTGATCTTGATATTTTCAGCGGCGAAGTCCATGCCCTTTTGGGGGAGAACGGAGCCGGGAAAAGTACGCTGATGAAGATTTTGTACGGTTTTTACCGGGCGGACTCGGGGGAAATTCTGCTGAGCGGTAAGCCGGTGCAAATTCGCTCGCCCCACGATGCTCGAGGATACCGTATCGGCATGGTTTTTCAGGACTTCATTCTGATTCCGGCCCTGACAGTGGCCGAGAATATCGCCCTCTTTTTGCCCAACTTGCCCTTTATCCTGGATAATGCTTCCATAGTCAACCGCATCGAGGAAATTTCAGAGCGCTACGGTCTTCAGGTGAATCCTAAGGCCCTGGTCTGGCGACTCTCTGTCGGGGAACGCCAGAAAGTGGAGGTGCTGAAATTGCTCCTGGCAGACGCTAAGATTCTGATTCTCGATGAGCCGACGAGGAGCCTCGCGCCCCACGAAGTGGAAGGATTATTCCAGGTGTTCACCAACCTGCGCCGGGATGGATACGCCGTGGCCTTTATTACCCACAAGCTGAAAGAGGTCCTGGTCTGCGCAGACCGCATTACCGTAATGCGCCGCGGTAAAGTCGCCGGCACCCTCCCAGGCTCCGAAGCGACGGAAAGCGCGCTTATTTCCCTGATGTTCGGCAAAACGATCGATGAGTTTTCCCGAAAGCGGAGCGAAACGCCGTTAGAAGGGCGAAATCCCTTCCTCGAATTGAAAATGGTCAGTACCCAGCCTGAAGGAACTGGTTGGGGTCTTAAGGATATAAATCTGACAATTAAGCCTGGTGAAATTGTCGGGGTCGCCGGGGTTTCGGGCAACGGCCAGAAGGAGCTCGGCGATGTCGTCCTGGGGATCGAGAAATGTTCCGGGGGAGCTAAAAACCTGGGGGGACAGGATGCAACCCACTGGTCAGTTGCCCGGGTCCGCGGCAGAGGAGTGGCCTTCATTCCTGAAGACCCGCTTAGCATGGCCGCTTTCCCCTGGCTGAGCGTGCAGGAAAATATGGCCATGGCCAATACACACATGTACTCCCGGCAAAGGGGCTTGTCCATGGACTGGGAAGCCGTTCGTTCCGACCTGCAGGCTTCCCTTAAACGTTTGGGGTTCAATATTCCACCGTTTTATGTTCCTCTGGGAATCCTCTCCGGCGGAAATATCCAGCGAATGATCCTGGCCCGGGAGATGGCTCACAACCCCAAATTGATCATTGCTTTTTACCCTACCCGAGGCCTCGATGTACAAAGCGCAGTTGCCGCACGGAAGGTGCTCGTGGCCTCCCGGGACTCAGGAGCAGGCATCCTCCTGATTTCGGAAGACCTGGGTGAACTGTTTGCTTTAAGTGATCGCCTGGTAGTCATGTTCCGCGGGAGGATTGTGGCTACGAGCACCCCAAAGGACATCAGCATGAAAGATGTGGGCTACCTGATGACCGGGTCGAAAGGAGAATATGGGCGGAGTGGATAAAGTCACTGCCGGAATTGACCTTTTTCGGAATAAAAGGGTGGCCAGCGTTATTCGCTTCAGCGGACTCTTCGGGATAGCCCTTTTAGTCTTTGCTGTGGTTTTGCTGGTGTTTGGGAAAAACCCCATCCGGGCTTATGTGGATATTTTCTCGGCCACGCTCGGCAGCTCCTACGGGTTCTCGGAAGTGCTGGTAAAAATGATTCCGCTCGCCCTAACCGCTCTGGCCGTGGCTATACCATCCAGAATCTGGCTGATCAACGTGGGCGGGGAAGGTCAGCTCTTCATTGGAGCATTATTCGCCACCTGGGGAGCCATCAATTTCAGCAACCTGCCCGCATGGCTATTTTTGCCCTGGATTTCCATCCTGGGGTTTCTCGGCGGCGGGCTATGGGCCTCAATCTCAGGGTTCCTGCGGGCCAAAGGCTGGGCCAGTGAAACAATTTCCACCCTGCTTATGAACTATGTGGCCATCCTGCTGGTAAACTTCTTCGTCTTCGGCCCCTGGAAAGACCCGGAAAGCGCCAATTATCCGCAAAGCATACCTTTTCCGGATGCAGCCATCCTGCCTTCTTTTTTCGGGTCGCGGGTCCACCTGGGGGCCGTCCTGGCAATTGTCGGCCTCATCCTGTTCCATTTCGTTCTGTCCCGGACACGCTGGGGTTTGGAAATGCGCGCTATCGGCATCAATCAGGAAGCGGCGCGCCGCAATGGGATATCCACCTACCGTTATATCATCCTCCTTATGTTTATCGGCGGCGGAATGGCCGGGCTGGCCGGTATGGGCGAAGTCTCGGCGATTCATGGGCAGCTCCGCCCGAGCCTCTCTCCGGGCCTGGGATACACCGGGTTCTTGATTAGCTGGATGGCCATGGGCAACCCGCTGGGTATCGTGGCTGCGGCCTTCCTGATTTCCGTAATTACGGCCGGCGGGGATATTCTCCAGATGACCCACAGGATTCCAGGCGCGGCGGTGCACATCCTTATGGCTCTGGTATTATTTGTCGTGCTTGCCCGGCGTGCCGGTAAAGTGGGGGGAAAATGATCGGATCATTTTTAATAAGTATCCTGTCCGGAGCGATTCATTCCGGCGCGCCTTTGCTTTATGCTACCCTTGCTGAGGCTGTAGGGGAACGGGTCGGCATCGTCAACCTTGGTTTGGAAGGTGTTATGCTCATGGGGGCGGTGGTGGGTTTTACGACGACGGTCCAGACGGGCAATCCTGTCCTGGGTATTTTGGCTGGAGCGCTGGCCGGGGGTCTCTTCAATATGGTATTTGGGTTCCTGGTGATCACCCGCCGGGCCAATCAATTGGCCAGCGGACTGGCGCTAATGTTCTGCGGCGTGGGCCTCAGCGCTCTCATAGGCGCCTCCTACATCGGCAGCCGGATTCAGGGACTCAACGAGATCCAGATCCCTTTTCTTTCCACTATTCCCTTCATTGGCCGGGCCTTTTTCAATTACGATATACTTGTGTACCTGGTAATCCCGATTGCGGTTCTTGTATGGTGGTTTCTCTTCAGAACCCGCTGGGGGTTAAGCCTGAGGGCCGTAGGGGAAAACCCTACAGCGGCCTTTGCTGCGGGTAAGAATCCCCACAGGCTGCAATATCAGGCCCTATTCATCGCCGGGATTTTGGGGGGTATCGCCGGGGCCCATCTTTCCCTCGCCGTGGCCAAGACCTGGGCGGAATGGATGACGGCCGGACGAGGCTTCATAGCGGTTGCCCTGGTTATCTTTTCCAAATGGCACCCCCTGCGGGCGATCGCCGGAGCCCTGCTCTTTGGCGGGGCAATTTCCCTGCAGCTACAGATGCAAGCCCGGGGAGTGCCGGTCTCGTCCTTTTTGCTGGACATGCTTCCTTACGTTTTGAGCCTGGCAGTCCTGGCCATCTGGGGCGGCACTCGCCGGCAGGCTGCCCCGGGCAGTTTAGGGCGGGTCTTTCAAGGAACGGAATAGATAAAAACAAATTCGAAAAAAATTCAAATGGACCAATGACCAAAGTTTTAAACTGGAAAGGCATTGTTTTGCACATTTGGTATTTGGATTTTGGTATCAATTTAGCGGTTTGAAAAAGTGGTTTTACCACCTTTGTTGAGGTCCGGGGGCCTGGGTGGAACGCGCCGGAAGCATCGGCCGGGTTTCCGCTTGGCTACGAAGAACCCCGCTCGTTTCTGCCGGAGGAGGCGGGGGGTGTTTTCCCCGCCCCACCTGCGAAGAAATCAGCGCCTTATGATTCCAAGCGGGCCACCCAGGCCCCCGGACCTTGAATATCCTCTGACCTTACGCTACACCTCTTTTCAAAGGGCTAAAGTGTTACGGATTTTGATATTGTTTTGGATTTCGGCATTCGATAAGCGGATTTTGGAGTTTATCAAGAACAAAGGAGGAGATGAAATGAATAAGAAAATTTCGAAAGCGATGTTTAAGGTCCTTTCTGTTGTGGCCGGCCTCGCTCTGATCCTGTCCTTGGGGTTACCGGAAGCTATGGCCCAGATGAAACTGAAGGTGGGCATCATTCATATTGGGTCCATCACCGATGCCGGTTATAATCAGGCCCATTCTGAAGGCGTGCACCTCATGAAAAAGAACCTGCCGAACATTGAGGTGATCCAGGTCGAGAATGTCCCGGAGGGGGCTGACGCCGAAAGGGTCATGGAGAACATGATCAGGCAGGGAGCCAAACTTATCATTCCCGCGAGTTTCGGCTACCTTGACCCAGCCTTAAGAGTGGCCAAAAAATACCCGGATGTCAAATTTGTCCATCCCGGCGGATACAAACTTGCGCCAAACCTGGGCACCTACTGGGCCAGCACGCCGGATGCCTTCTATCTGATGGGCATTGCCGCAGGTAAAACGACAAAAACAAACAAGGCCGGTTATGTGGTCGCCCTTCCCATAAGCTTTTTCTTAGCCAACATTAATGCCTTTCATCTCGGCGCCCGTTCTGTAAACCCCCAAATGGAAACGAGAGTGGTTTTCATGGGAACCTTCCTCGACGCCCCCAAGGAGGCCACCGCTGCCAATGCCCTCCTGGATCAGGGCGTAGACGTCATGGGGGTAATCGTGGATTCCCCCATTACAGTGGTGCAGGCTGCGGAAAAGCGCGGCGTTTACTCTGTTGGCTACCATTACCTGGGCGTGCAGAAATTTGCCCCAAAAGGCTGGGTCAGCGGCATCGCCTTTACCTGGGGTGAACTCTACACCCGTTTTGCCAGGCAGGTCATGGACGGCACCTGGAAGAGCGAGGCCCTCTTGGGAAATCTAGCCAGCGACTATCTGACGATAGCCCCATTTGGCCCTGCTGTCCCGGCGGATGCCATCAAATTAGTAAATGAAACCAAGCAGGAATTTATTGCCGCCAAGAAAAACACCTTCCAGGGCCCGATCAAAGACAATAAAGGCGCTGATCGGGTGAAAGCCGGCGAATTCTGGCCGCTTACAAACATAGGGAGAATGGATTGGCTGGTTGAGGGCGTGATTGGTCAGCCCAAGTAAAACAGGTCGCCCTGAGGAAATCTTCAACCGGCGGGATAAGTCTGACCTTTTTACCTGGCAGGCAATATGCGTCGGCGCAAAAGCCAAAAGCCTGCTGGTTACGCCAGGGTTCTCTGGCCAAGTGTTGGCAGCTCTCTCCGATGTTGCCTACTTATCCGGAAGAGATGGAGAGATACTGTGGTTAGTTCGAGAAGGGGCGCCGCTGCATAGGCGCGGCATCCTGATCTCCTTCCTGCCGCGCTCCCTTTGCCTTGGCCAGAATTTTTTCGTGGAAGGGAGATCCTTACGAATTGGGAGAGACCTTGCCGTTGATCTGAGCCAGGCAGCGGAATGGAAGCCGGACCAACTCCGACCGGCAAAGACAAGGCCGCTCCCCAAGATGCATGATTTGGCCAGGCAGTTGCTGGAGGACATCTCCGCAGCTATCAGCGATGATGGGTCTGGCCGAATAATCCCGATGATTTCCTCGATAGTAAACGGCCGGGATTTAGCGCCTTTCCCACCAGGGTCATGGTCGAACCAGATCCTCTCTCCGATTCTTGACCTAGTAAGACTTTGGCTAAGCGAGGGCCTGGCCCAGGTCGGGACGAGGGGCCGGGAACTGGTTGGACTGGGCCCGGGCCTGACCCCTTTCGGGGATGATTTTCTGGGAGGTTTGCTCTTTACTGCTCACTGGCTTAACAAAGCATACCCCGAAGAATTCCGTTGGGAGCAGCAGCCCATTTTCGACCTTATCGACTGGGCGCGGACTCGCACCCATCCCATAAGCCATGCCATCCTCGGCGATCTGGCCAAAGGTCAAGGCCCTGAGCCGCTGCATGACCTGGTAATGATGCTATTGAAAGGCGAAGATCCTGGACAGGTTATGGCCGGCATCAATCGTTTGTTAAGGGTTGGGCATACGACTGGCTGGTATATGCTGGCCGGGGCGCTAACCGGGATGCTCTCCGTTGATGGAAAATTAAATTAAAATTAACCACAGAGGAAATTTAAGATAATACAAGAAAGATGATCCCGTAAAAAGTCGTAAAACTGTCACTCCTGCGAAAGCAGGAGTCCAGAACTGCCTGAATTTACTGGATTCCGGCTTTCGCCGGAATGACAGAAAAACGTATTTTCAGACTTTTTACGAGATCGTCAAGAAAGATGGATTCGCAAAAAGTCCTGTTCCTGTCATTGCGAGGAGTTCCGCATTGGCGGGACGACGAAGCAATCTTGTCTTTTCGGGCGCTTATAAAAACGAGATTGCTTCGTCACGCCCATGGCGTGACTCGCAATGACCCTTTCGCGACTTTTTACGAGATCATCAAGAAAAGTTGTTTAGGATTTAGATATGCGGATTTCGGATTTTTCAAATACACCTTTTATAATCAAGTTATTAACACCCCCACCCTAACCCTCCCCCATCCAGGGGGAGGGAATTTTGGATCCCCCAGTATCTCCCCTCCCTTGGCGGGAGGGGGATGGGGGGAGGGGGATAAAAAAGCAAATTCCTATACAATCCAGCTACGCCGGGGTAGAGAGGAGAATATGATCCATGGATGATATCAAACAGAAGATTGAAGCGGCCAATGCGGAAGCGGTAAAGCGCATAAATGCCGCAGATCCCGTGTTGATTGACATCGCCCCTGCGGGACAAGTCATCCCGGGCCTTACAGACCGAATGCTTTTACATTCCGGCCCGCCAGTTGATTGGCAACGTATGTGCGGAGCGCAGCGGGGCGCCATGATGGGTGCGGCCATTTTTGAAGGCTGGGCCGGAAGTGTTGATGAGGCCGGTAAGCTTTTAGAGAGCGGAGCGATCCGGTTTGAACCCAATCATCCTCACCAGGCTGTCGGTCCCATGGCCGGGACCATCTCCGCTTCCATGCCGGTTTGGGTCGTGGAGAACAAAACCTTTGGCAATCGCGCCTTTTGCCGCCAGGTGGAAGGGCGCCAGCAGTTTGGCGACTATAGTGACGGAGCTTTGCAAGGCTTGCGCCAATGGCGGGATGTTTGGGCGCCAGCGCTCAGAAAAGGCCTTCTCCAGATGGGAGGCCTCAGCTTGAAGCCCATCATTGCCAAAGCTCTGCAGATGGGCGATGAACTGCACAACCGCCCGGTCGCCGCCTCCAGCCTTTTCGCCAATGCCATGGCCTGCCCGATGATTGAGGCCGGCGTCGCCAAAGATAACCTCATAGGCACGCTTAAATACATCACCAACCATGAACTGATTTTTCTGGCCCTGGCCATGGCCGCCGGCAAGGCTTCGGCTGACCCGGCGGCCGGCATCGAGTACAGCACGGTTGTCGTGGCCATGGCCCGCAACGGCACCGAGTTTGGCATCAGGGTCAGCGGCCTTGGGGAAGAGTGGTTCACTGCTCCTGCGCCCAGGGTTAATGGGCTTTATTTCCCCGGTTATGGCGGGGAGGACGCAGGTGCGGATATAGGAGATTCGGCCATCACTGAGACCGTCGGCTGGGGCGGGTTCGTTCTGGCTGGGGCAACCGGAATCCTCGCCCTGGTAGGGGGAACGCCGGAGGAAGCCATGGTCTACAGTAAAGATATGCGGCAGATCACCGTGACCGCCAGTCCGAATTACCGCATGCCTATAATGGGATTTCAGGGCGCTCCGGTAGGTATCGACATCCGCAAAGTGGTCCAGACAGGCATCGTTCCCATCATCGATACGGCCATCGCCCACCGGAATCCTGGTTACTCTATTATCGGCGCCGGACTCGTCCGCGCTCCCATGGAGTGCTTTAAAAAGGCCCTGACCGCTTTTGGGCGAAAATATGGATTGGGACGGTCCTAACTGCCGGAAGCAGGGAAAAATATCGATATTCGAAATTCGGATTTCAAATTTATCGAAGGGGCCTCCCTTTATCGAGAGATTAGATGATAACGGGTTATGTCCTCCGTAAAAACGAATACCACGATTCTGTTTTTTTGATGCGGGTGGCCAAGCGCATCTCGGAGCAAAAGGGCATCCTGCAGGCCGTGCTTTTCATGGGCACGGAGAAAAACAAGGGGGTGCTTGCCGAAGTCGGCTTTACGAGCGCCGAGATTGCAGCGGCCACGCCCAGCGATCTGATCCTGGCGGTTAAGGCAGACCGTCAGCAGAATTTATCCGCCGTTCTGGAAAATATTAACCAGTGGCTGCACGCCGAGGCAGGCGGTGGAACGGCATCAGCCATCCGTAACCTTGACGAAGCTCTGGCCCGCCAGCCCCTTTCCAATCTGGCGGTGATATCCGTACCCGGGGCGTATGCGGCCCGCGAAGCGGAGAAAGCTCTGGAACGCGGTTTAAACGTATTCCTCTTCAGCGACAATGTCCCGGTAGAGAGCGAACGCTCCCTCAAAGAATATGCCCGTAAGCGCGGCCTCATCGTCATGGGGCCCGATTGCGGCACGGCCATTATCGGCGGGGTGGGCGTCGGCTTTGCCAATGTCGTTAGGCGAGGACCTATCGGGGTCATCGGCGCTTCCGGCACTGGAATCCAGGAATTCACCACGCTTGTGCACCGGGCTGGTTCAGGCATATCCCATGCTATCGGAACCGGCAGCCGGGATCTTGCGGATGCCCTGGGGGGCATTTCCATGCTGTCAGCCCTCGATGCTCTCGATGCTGACTTGCCGACAAAAGCCATCGCCATTATATCCAAACCGCCGGGCCCGATGGCTCTGGCCAACCTCGTTCCGAGAATCCTTAAATGCCCAAAGCCAGTGGTCGTTTGTTTTCTGGGATTGAAAAAAGAACTTGCCCATGCCAATATCCGCTATCAAATTGCCCGCACTCTGGACGAAGCTGCGGCCCTGGCCGTTCAAGCCGTTACCGGCAACCTAAAGTCCTCATTCAGCGCCAACAGCTCCCGGTTCCAGGCGCTCATCTTAAAAGAACGAACCGGCATGAATCCCGACCAACAATACATCCGCGGAATTTTTGCCGGCGGCACTTTTTGCTATCAGGCCCAGCAAG
This sequence comes from Deltaproteobacteria bacterium, assembly GCA_016875165.1. Classification (GTDB taxonomy): domain Bacteria; phylum Desulfobacterota; class SM23-61; order SM23-61; family SM23-61; genus JAHJQK01. The sequence goes on along the minus strand of VGSF01000004.1, from coordinate 41,078 downwards.
TCCTTAAGGAAGCAGGGTTAGCCGCATACTCCAATGCCCCCATAGAAGGAAATTCCAAATTGCCTGATCCGCTAAGGAGTAAAGAACACACTCTGGTGGATATGGGCGCAGATGAATTCACGGCTGGACGGCCCCACCCGATGATGGATTCCCGCCTGCGCCGGGAACGTCTCATCGCTGAGGCGCAGGATCCGCAAGTGGCCACTATCCTCTTAGATTTTATCCTGGGCTTTAATTCTTCCCCCGACCCCGCGGGCGAACTTGCTCCGGCAATCGCCGAGGCCAAGCGCGAGGCTAAAAAACTAGGAGGGTATCTCTCCGTGGTTGCTTCGGTATGCGGAACGGACGAAGATCCCCAGGGCCTGCGGCAACAGGTCGCCCGCCTCGAGGACGAAGGGGTAGCCGTTTTTCTCAGCAGTTCCCAAGCGGCTCAATTCTGCGCGCTTATGGTAGCCCGTCTTAAGGAGGATACTGATGTCCAATAAATTAAATGAGCTCCTGCAAAACGGCCCGAAGGCCGTCAATATCGGAGTGCAGGATTTTGCCGAAAGCCTGCAAATTCAAGGAGTGGAAGTTGTTCAGGTAAATTGGGTCCCCCCAGCAGGCGGTGATCTGGAGATGATTGACCTTCTCGATAAACTGTTGTAATCCCCAACGCCAACAGAAATTTTTTAGTTAGTTTCCATCCGAAAACTTGTTCTACCCGGCTGGAGAGGGCTGGGGGGAGGGGAAAAATCGGGGTTCCCAAGATGGAAAATAGATTTAACTCCCTTGGTGGGGTCTGGCCGTGTCCCGCATTTTTTGCTGGACACAAGGGGGGGATGGGAATAGGTCTTTGATTTTAAAAGCTTCCCAGGCCCAGGCGGGAGGGCCACGACATAAGTGATTATCTTCCCTGTGTCCAGCAAAAAATACGGGACACAATCAGTGATGTGGTAGAGGGCCTCGGTGAGAGAAAACATGAAAAGAGATCGTAAGAGAATTGTGATCGCCTTGGGGGGCAACGCCATCAAGCTTCCGCGCCAAAAGGGGACCTACGAAGAGCAGCGGACCAGCATTCAGGCCGCCTCCCTGCACATTTTGGAATTCATCAAAAGGGGATTTGAAGTGGTTATCACCCATGGGAACGGCCCCCAGGTAGGAAACCTTCTGGTGCAGCAAGAGGCCGCGGCTTCTCAGCTTCCGCCCCAACCCATGGACATCTGCAATGCCATGACCCAGGGGCAATTAGGATATGTGTTGCAGCAAGCTCTTATGAATGAACTCAAATCCCTTAATCTGAATTTTAACGTGGTGACCATGATTACGCAGGTGCTGGTAGATCGGAAAGACCCGGCCTTTGCGCATCCCGGCAAACCGGTGGGTCCCTTTTATGACCGCAGGACCAAAGAGAAACTTGAATCTGAAAGGGGCTATAAAATCAAGCAGGTCTTGCCCGGCGGGGAAACGCCTTTCCGCCGTGTCGTCCCTTCGCCTGACCCGATCCGGATTTTAGAAGTGAGTGCTTTGAAGAAGGTCGTCGATGCCGGAATGATCGCCATTGCAGCCGGAGGAGGCGGCGTTCCGGTAGTCCTGAATGAGCGGGGGGAGTTTGAAGGGATCGAAGGGGTAATCGACAAGGATTTGGCCGGGGAAAAGTTGGCTGAGGCCGTGGCTGCGGACTTCTTCGTGATCCTCACTGATGTGCCCAGGGTAAAACTCGGATTCGGCACCCCGGAAGAGCGAGAGGTAGAGCGCCTGGACATAAGACAGGCTAAAAAATATCTTCAGGAAGGACAATTCCTGGCCGGCTCCATGGCTCCCAAGGTTTTGGCCTGCATCCGCTTTATCGAATATGGGGGCGAGGAAGCAATTATTACTTCCCTGGACCGTGCCTGGTTGGCATTGCAAAATCAAGAGGGAACCCATATCGTCCCCTGAAGGGAGTAAACCATGAAGCATGGCCATATAATAGAAGCGCAGCAATTTAACAAAAAAGCCCTGCAAGAGATCCTCGGCGCCGCCGACCACATAAAAGAACGGACAGAGCGAAATTTGCCTCTGGACCTTCTGAGGGGGAAAATCTTAGGCAATCTTTTTTACGTAAAATCCATGCGCACGAATCTTTCCTTTGACAGCGCCATGAAGCGCCTGGGAGGGGAGGTAACCCATATTGACTTCCCGGAAACTTTCTCTTCCGAACTTGCCGGGGGTAACTTTGAAGATACAGTGCGGGTAGTGGGCTCCCTCGTTGACGTGATTGTCCTGCGCCATTACCGGAGCGGTTCAGCCAAACGGGCTGCCGAAATTTCTCTCGTTCCCATCATCAACGGCGGGGATGGGCCGGCCCAGCATCCAACCCAGGCCTTAATAGATCTTTACTGTATTGAAAAGCTGAAGGGGGGGATTGACGGCGTCTCCATCGCCTTTATCGGCGATTTGATGAACAGCCGCACTATTCGCTCCCTGGCCTATTTCCTGGCGAAATACTCGGGCATTAAAATCTATTTTGCCTCCCCGCGGGTCCTGAAGATTCAGGATGACATGAAAGAATATCTGGCCGAAAACAGAATCCCCTACAGCGAATCCCTGGACAATGCCGAAGAATTTAAGGAGATAGTTTCGAAAGCGGATATTCTCTACATCACCCAGATCCCCAAAGATCGTTTTAAGAATCAGATCGATGATTATGACCGGTCTAAGGAAATCTTCAGAATCAATCAGGAGATACTGAAGGTTTTAAAGAAGGATACCTACATCATGCACCCTTTCCCCCGCGACTATGAACTTTCCCCGGAAGTGGACCAGGACCCCCGGGCGGTGTACTTTGACCAGATCAAATACGGACAATTCCTGCGCATGGGTCTACTATGCCTGGTGCTCGGAGTACCAGTTGACTAACGCTCGCCGGATGAATTCACCGGAGGGGGGCTGATCAGAAGCAAGGGTGGGTGGTCCCAAGTCCTATCAGCCCGGAGAAACGGCCAAAAAGAAGAAACAGACGAACGCATCCTCGGAAGCGACGATTTTGTCAACGCCATTCTCCAAGAAGCCGAGGAGAAAACAAGATGTCAGTTAAAGCTTCGACGGACCGGCAAGACCATAACCAAGATTATCGAAGAAGAGTGCCAGAAAGGACGAATAAGCCCGAAGGAGCTCAAAGGGGGCGGTTGTCGGAGGAAGGTAAGTACCCTTCGGGCAACGATAGCGAAACGCGGCCTGGATGAATTGGGATTATCTATGGCAGAGATCGCGCGTCACGTTGGAGTCGCCACGTCCAGCCTCGCACGGGCGGTTGCAAGATCGGAAGAAGAGGGATGATTTAAACAGGGATTATAAAGCAACGCAGGAGACAACGTCCCCTACTACAATTTTCCGAGCAGGATTAAACTTGCTTCCCGATCCCCTTTCTAATATACTCCCACTATCCAGCTTTAAATTCCATACCAACAGGAGGAAACAATGGCTAAGAAACCCATGACCAAAGCCCAGATCGTATCCCACTTTGCAGGTAAATTTGAGCTCACTAAAAAGACTGCCTCCGGGATTATTGACGAGGTAGCGGCGCTGGCCACCTCCGAGACCAAGAAAGCTGGTTCATTTACCCTTCCTGGAATCGGAAAACTGGTCCTGGTGAAGAGGAAAGCTCGTATGGGTCGCAATCCCGCTACTGGGGAGCCACTCAAAATTCCTGCTAAGACCGTAGTCAAGATGAGAATTGCCAAAGCAGCTAAGGATGCGATTGTACCGGGGAAGAAGTAGAGACTTAAGGTACGGGAATGACCCTCGGAATGGAACACCGAGTCCTACTGTTCTAAATTTGATGGCTTCGTAAAAAGTCCTGTTTTCGTCATTGCGAGGAGTTCCGCCAATGCGGGACGGCGAAGCAATCCCGTATTTTCAAGGACTTATAAAAACGAGATTGCTTCGCTTTCGCTCGCAATGAATCTTCTGCCGACTTTTTACGAGATTATCAAAATTGAGGGGTTACAATTTATTTTTGTGCCCCCTTTTTTTGTTTGGCTGTGGGCAAAATTGTGTAAGTAAATTGCCATGAACCTGCTGGCAACGAATATAAGGAAAGGAGAATAGATGAAAAAGGTAACCATTCATACGTTAATGGAAAAGAAAAAAAACAAGCAACTGATTACCTGGCTGACGGCCTATGATTACCCCACAGCCCAACTGGAGGAGAAAGCCGGCATCGACATTATCCTGGTGGGGGACTCGATCGGCATGACCACTTTTGGGTTCGACTCCACGCTTCCAGTAACCATGGATCTCATCATCCCCCATACCCAGGCTGTGCGCAAAGGGGCCCCTAATACCTTCCTGATCGGGGACATGCCTTACATGACTTACCAGATAAGCAATAAGGAGGCTGTGCGGAATGCCGGGCGATTCATGGCTGAGTGCGGCTGTGACGCCATTAAACTTGAAGGCGGGAGGGAAATCCTCGACACCGTAAAGGCCCTGATTAAGGCTACGATCCCGGTCGTTGGGCATTTAGGCCTTACCCCGCAATCCATTGCCATGTTCGGGGGCTTTAAAGCCCAGGGCCGCGATGCCGCCACAGCTCTCCGAATTATTGAGGATGCGAAGGCCCTGGAAGAAGCCGGTGTTTTCATGATTCTCCTCGAAGGCATTCCTCCTGAGGTGGGCAAAATCATCACCGAGAGGGCGCAGATACCCATAATCGGAATCGGTGCAGGTCCCCATACCGATGGTCAATGTTTGATTGTTCACGATATGCTGGGGATGTTTGAAGCCTTTACCCCGAAGTTCGTCAAGAAATATGCGAATATCGGGGAGCAGATAGTTAAAGCCTTGGAAGCGTTTAAGGAGGATGTGTATAAAGGGGGTTTCCCTGGACCCGAGCATTGTTATAAAATGCCGGAAGCAGAAGTCCAGAAACTTAAAGAAATGCTGGAAGGGAAATAGGAGTACCCATAAGTCCCCGTCAAAGTTGATGATAGTTTGCTAAATCAAAGGCATATGCAAGTAATTTAAATTCGAAATCAGAATATCGAAATTCGAAACATTCTCAAAATCCGAATATCAAATGACCAAAACATTTCCAATACCTATTTAAAAGTTTTAAAGTTAATCGTTGTTTTGAATTTATGATTTGGAACATTCGTGTTTGTTTCGGATTTGGTGCTTCGAGCTTCGGATTTTCCAAAAATTGGTTAAGGGGGTTAATTTACTACACAAAAGGGTTACCTCTTTAAATGACGTGGCCCTAGGAGCGCCCATGGGACTTAAGAAATTTTCTTTGCGGTTTGGCAAGGGGAGCGTGAAATTTCAGATTCCGGAGGAGGATGTCCTTTACGAAATCGTAGGTAACAACCGTCCGGCCCTTTCGGATTTGCCCGGCACATACCGCCACGCCCTCGATCATCCAATCGATGCGCCGCCCTTGCAGGAAATAGTAAAACCCAAGGACACGCTGGCCATCACCGTAAGCGATATAACCCGGGCCTGGCAGAGGAATTCTGACACCTTAGGCCTGTTAGTCGATTACCTAAACCGGGCCGGCGTCCCGGATCAAAACATAACAGTGCTCATTGCCGTGGGGGCCCATCGCCAGAATACCGCTGCTGAGTTTGCGGAAATCTGCGGCCAGGAAGTTTGCCATCGGGTCAGGGTGGTTAATCACGATGCCCGGGACACGGCTAATATGGTTTACCTCGGTAAAACCAGCCGGGGAACCGAAGTGGCCTTAAATCGTCTGGTGCTGGAGGCGGACAAGGTCATCCTCACCGGCGGCGTGATCTATCATTACATGGTCGGTTATGGCGGCGGCCGCAAAAGCGTGCTGCCCGGCGTGGCGGCCTTAAAAACAATCCAGCAAAATCATCTGTGGGGCCTGGGGCCGACTCTGGGTTCCGGACCCAGCCCCCTTTGCGCCAACAAAATTACCAAAGGCAACCCCCAGCACGAGGACATGATGGAAATCGCCGCCTTCCTTAAGCCGGACTTCATGGTCAACGTTGTCCCCAATTTTGAAGGTGGAATCACCGGCGTCTTCGCCGGCAACTGGGTCTCGGCCTGGCAGGAGGCCACAGTTCTCGTGGATCAAATTTACGGAGTCATGATCCAGGAAAAAGCCGACATGGTCATCGCCTCGGCCGGCGGCTATCCAAAAGACATCAATCTTTACCAATCCCAGAAAACCCTTGATAACGCCCGTTACGCCATAAAACCAGGCGGTGTAGCCGTGATCCTTGCCGAATGCCCGGATATAACTGAGCCGCGGGAATTCTTCGAGTGGTTTAAATACCCCAATGCCTTCGAGCATGAGAAGGCCCTGCGGGAGAATTTCGAGCTGCCCGGCTGGGTGGCCCTCAGGCAAGCCGAGCACTGCCGGGATTATCAGGTCCTTTTATTGACCCGGCCGGAAAATGCCGACTACGCTCGCCAGGCCAGAGTTCAGCCGGTTTTTTCCATGGACGAAGCTCTGAAGCTGGCTTACCAGAAATGCGGTATCGCCCGGCCCAAGATCACGGTCATGCCCTTCGGCGCCAACACGTATCCGATTTTTGCGGAGAATTAGACGCTTACTGCGCAACTAATACCAACATGTTGGTAAAAACGATTGGAAAAGGGGACGCCCCTTAAATGGAAGACCTTTCCCCTCTCCGGGAAAGGTCTTCCGCAAAGGGTAAACAAGAAACGTCAGGATATTTTGATGAACTTGGAGCCAAGAGTCTTGCAAATGGGGCAAGTATCCGGGGCTTTCCCTTCTGCTGTTAACCCGCACACCGGACAAACGTAGTAGTCTGTTTCTTTATTCTTTCCCAGGTTGGCCAGGGCGTTTTCATATAAGGCCGCATGGATTTTTTCCACCTGGTTGGCATAGTCAAAGCTGATCTCAGCTTGTTTCTGCCCTTCATCTTTAGCTTTGGCCAGCATCTCCGGATACATCTTCTTAAATTCGTGAGTTTCGCCGGCAATGGCCTCCTTAAGGTTTTCCTTCGTGGATTTAATCCCTCCCAGAACACGCAAATGGGCATGGGCGTGGACTGTTTCCGCCTCGGCGGCAGCCCTGAACAATTTGGCTGCTTGTTTAAAACCTTCCTGTTCCGCTTTCCTGGCGAAGGCCAAATATTTCCGGTTGGCCTGAGACTCCCCGGCAAAGGCCTCTTGCAGATTTTTTTCCGTCTGTGAACCGGTTAGGGCCATTTCAGTATCTCCTTTCGTAAGATTAAATTAAATTTAGCCACAGAGGGCACAGAGATCACAGAGCCTTAAAACCATGATTAAGAAAAAGTAAAGAATATGTCAAACGTCTAAAGTGATCCAGATGCAGACTACACTAAAGTTAAAAAAAGGTGTGTTGTAAAGGCCAAGGGATTCCAGGGGCCGGGGGCCAGAGCGGAACGCTTGGAATCATAAGGCGCTTATATCTCCGCATATGGGGCGGGCAAGAACCCCCGCCTCCTCCGGAGGAAAAGATCTTCTGCCTTCGTGGCCAAGCGGAAACCCAACCGATGCTTCCGGCGCGTTCCGCTCTAACCCCCGGCCCTCAACAAAGGCTTTAATACCATTTTTAAAAATCGCTAACCTGTTACGAAAAAAAAGAAATTCCTATACAATGAACTTAAAAGGGGTGCAAGAAATTTTCTCCCGCACTTTTATTCCAGATAAGCGCCTTTATCCGCACTGGTGGCATGATTGGCGAAATGAGCTAACCAGCCGTGGGTAACTTTGGGCTGGGGAGGCTTCCAGGTTGCTGTTCTGCGGTTGATCTCCTCAGCGCTCAATTCCACGTTTAAGCGGCGGCCCGGGATGTCGATGTCGATGACGTCCCCGTCACGGAGTATGGCGATCGGCCCCCCGACCATGGCTTCCGGAGCAAGATGTCCGATACACGGGCCTCCGGATGTTCCCGAAAACCTTCCGTCCGTTACCAGAGCCACGGATCGGTCCAATTCCATCTCGACGATGAGGTAGGTGGCCATAACCATCTCCCGCATCCCCGGTCCCCCTCTGGGGCCTTCATAGCGAATGACTAATATCTCCCCTGGTTTCACCTTGCCTGTTAACAAGGCCTCAATACAATCTTCTTCCTGCTCAAAAACACGGGCCGGCCCGCGGTGGTTGTGCATCTCCGGCCGGACCGCAGTCTGTTTGACCACGGAAATGCCCAGGTTACCCTTCAATATGGCAAAACCCCCTTCCTTGTTCCGGGGATTGTGAAGCGGACGGATGACTTGCGTGTCCCTGATTTCCGCTTGCTTTAGATTTTCCCTTAGGGTTTGGCCGCTGGCGGTCATGACGCTGGTATCCAGAAGGCTTTCCATCGATTTCATGACCGCCTGGAGTCCTCCGGCCCGCCCGAAGTCATCCATCAGGTAAGCTGGATCCGAAGGTTTGATCTCCATGATCGAGGGGGTCTGGCGGCTGATGCGTTCGAAGTCGTCCAGGGTAAAAGGATACCCCAGCTCGTGAGCGATGGCCGGGAAGTGGATGGCCAGGTTGGTGGAGCCGCTGGTGGCGCAGGCGACTTTGACTCCATTATGGAAAGCCGCCTGGTTCATTATGTCTCTGACGCGGAGGTTGTTCTGCAAGTGCTCCAGGACCTTTCGCCCGGCCTCTTCAGCCAGTCTCTCCAGGGCTGCATCCGTAGCACAGAGCCCGGAGTTTCCGGGCAGAGACAGCCCGAAGGCCTCGGCGGCGATGCCCATACTATTGGCCGTTCCCATGACGCAGCAGGCTCCTGGGCCAGGACAGGCTAAGCTTTCCACCACGTTTAATTCTTCCCTGGTAATCTTCCCCTGTTTGTGCATGACAAAATATTTACCCATCGAGGAGATGTCCAGGCGGTCTCCCTTATAATGGCCCACCGGCATCCACCCGCCGGTGACCAGCACAGTGGGGAGGTTACAGCGGGCAGCGGCAATGATCAGGCCAGGAATGATCTTGTCACAGGTTCCAATCATCACCGCTGCGTCGTAACTGGCGTGTTCGATCATCATTTCCACAGAAGAGGCTACCAGCTCCCGGCTGGGCAGGAGATACTTAAATCCCACGTTCCCGGCCCCCTGTCCATCGCAGGGAGCCATGACGTTGAAAATCGTGGCCAGGCCGCCTGCTTCCTGGATCCCGCGTTTGACTGCCTGGGCAATCCGATCCAGATGATAAGACCCGGGAAGGATTTCGTTCCAGGTGTTGGCAATGGCCACCAGCGGTTTTTCCAGATCCCGGTCCGTGTAGCCCATGGATTTGAACAGGGCCCTGCGAATATAATACTGAGGCACATCTGGGCTCAAACCTTTACTTCGCAAATTGGAGTCCATTTTTCCCTCCTTTTAAAAAGGGGCCCTTCACCGCAGAGCTAAAAAAGAAAACGCTATGCGCATAGCGCTAAGCGGTTCTTCAATTTCTCTGCGGTGAAAAGCCGTCATTTGTTCAGCAACTTCTTCACTTTTTCCAGAAGCACCTGGGGACGAATGGGCTTTTCCACGAAGTCATCCACCGGCAAAAAGTCGCCATCGGCCTTAGTGGAAAACTTCATCCGCTTCTTTTCCACGATGGCCGTGAGCATCAGGATGGGAATCTTGGAATATTTGGCATACTCGGAATTGGGGTCCGGGTTGCGGAGCTGGTAGGACACCTGGAATCCTTCGGTGATGGTGTCCATCATCACGTCCAGAATGATCAGGTCCGGGTTTACCGCTTTCACCTGTTTCAGTCCCTCTGTGCCATTGGCCGCCGTGTGCACTTTATAATGGTTGGCCTCCAGGGTCATCTTCAGGGCTTCTACGATGTCCGGATCATCGTCAACGATCAAGATCTTGACTTCTTCCATAGATTTTCCTCCTCGGAGAATTGCTTTTTGATAGCATACTCAAAAAAATAAATCAAATGGGGTAAATTAACATATGGGCTTTTCCCTTTGATGGTTTCGTAAAAAGTCGTCACACCGGTGAAAACCGGTGTCCAGAGATGTCGGAACATATTGAAAAGACTGGATTCCGGCTTTCGCCGGAATGACGAAAGAGCACAAATTACGACTTTTTACGAGACCATCATTTGACTCACGTTAACCTGTATTTTAGGAATCAGTTTGTTTGAAAGTTACCGTTACCGGTGGCTTTCTCAGGCTCGGGGGCCAGGGCGCTTCGCTTGGCATCATGAGGCGCTCGGCTTTCCATGGATCAGGCGGGAAAGAACCCCCGCCTCAATTTGCGGAAACTTAGCCAATCCCTTCCTTCAAGGTTTTCTCCCAACCGATGCTGCTCCGCCTAAGGCGGACTCAGCCCCCTGGCCCCCGAGCCACGATATAAGCTGTGTTTAACAACAACATGAGTCAGATGAAAAAGCAGATTAACATATTCGGGGGAGTTGTTCCCCGACCATCATGTCCATAATGCGGGTGGATCCAATCTGCGTGCGCAGGACAACTTTGGCCTTCGGTTCCTCGCGCACCTCCCCGATAATGGCCGCATCTTTTCCCAGAGGGTGGGCTTGCATTCTCTTTAGAATTTTTTCTGCGGCATCCTCGGCGGCAATGGCTACGAGCTTGCCTTCGTTGGCCAGGATCAAAGGGTCGATGCCCAGGAGTTCACATGCTCCGCGCACTTCTTCCTTGATGGGAATCCGGTCTTCTTCCACCCAGACGCCCACCCCCGACTGCCGGGCCAGTTCATTAAGCGCGCTGGAAAGTCCACCCCGGGTCGGGTCCCTTAGGCAATGAATCCTGGGCGATGCTCTTAGCATAACGGCCACCAGCTCGTTTAAGGGGGCGCAATCGCTCATAAGCGTAGTGGAAAATTCCAGGCCTTCTCGCGAACTAAGAATGGCCACGCCGTGGTCTCCGATGCTGCCGCTTAAAAGAACCAGGTCCCCTGCCTTAGCATTCCTGCCCAAGATTTCCACGCCCGGAGGGATGATGCCAATCCCGGCAGTATTGATGAATATCTGATCGGCTGCGCCGCGGTTGACCACCTTCGTGTCTCCGGTAACGATTTTTACGCCGGCTTCGGCAGCGGTCTTTTGCATGGCGAATACGATCTTCTCCAGGGATGACAGGGGAAAGCCTTCCTCGATGATGAACCCCGCGCTAAGGAAAAGCGGCGTGGCCCCGCCCATAGCCAGGTCATTCACCGTTCCGCAAACCGCCAGTTTGCCTATATCACCGCCCGGGAAAAAAACTGGGGTTACTACGTAGCAGTCCGTGGTAAAGGCCAATCTGTTTTCTCCAACCCTAAGGACGGCCATGTCGTTTAAGGGGTCGAGGATGGGGTTGGCAAATGCTTTTACAAAGAGCGAGGCGACCAGCTCATGGCTGAGCTCACCGCCGCTGCCGTGAGCCAGTAGGATTTTGTCCTTCTCGGAATAAACTGTCGATCCGGCTTCATGAATCATATTTGTAAGCTGCTGCGCAGGAACCTTCGGAAGATACCATGCATGGACCCACCGGATTCTTAGGCGCACAAGCCCCGGCATAGAGAGGGCATTCCTGCGGACGGATCAGGCCGCGAAGGACATCGCCGCAACGACATGCCCGGTTTTCCTGGGCCGGGGGAACAGTAAGCTCGAAGTTTCCGCAGGCATCAAACTCTGCCAGATCCCGGCGAAAAGTAAGGCCGGTTCCGGGAATAATTCCCAACCCGCGCCATTCCGCGTCGCTTGGCTCAAAAACCTGGCGCATGACCTGAAGGGCCCTTAGGTTTCCCTCCGGGTTTACTCCCCGCCTGTACTGAATTTCCACGCGCGGGCTCCGGCTCCTTCCCTGCCGGACCAGCATCAGGATAGACTGAAGAATATCCAGGGGCTCAAACCCGGAAATCACGCAGGCCAGGCCGTATTCTTTGGCCAGAAATTCGTAAGGATGGCTGCCGATGATGGCGCTTACATGCCCAGGCAGCAAGAACCCATCCAGTTTTATTTCCCCCAGGTCAAGCAAGGTTTTTAAAGCGAGCGGCACGGTTTTATGCATGGAAAAGACCCAAAAATTCTTCACCCCGCCTTTCCTGGCTTCCAGGACTGTTGCCGCCACAGTTGGCGCCGTGGTTTCAAACCCTACGCCCAGAAAAATAATTTTCCGCTTCGGTTTTTCTTCGGCCATCTTCAGGCCATCCAGCGGAGAATAGACCACCCGTACATCCCGCCCGGAGGCTTTTTCCATGGCCAGGGTGGAAGCGGAGCCGGGGACGCGCATCATATCCCCAAAAGTGGCCACGAGCGCATCCGGGATACCAGTTAGGGCAATGGCCCTGTCCAGGTCCCTGTTCCCGGTTACGCATACGGGACAGCCGGGGCCGGAGATGAGCTCGACGGTTTCCGGGAGAACTTTGCGCAGGCCGCAGCGGGCGATGGAGACAGTGTGGGTTCCACAGACCTCCATTAACCTCATGGGTGCGACAGCCTGACGATGGATCTCTTCGATCACTTGCCGGGCCTTTTCTCCATCCCGGTATTCATCGATAAACTTCAATCGTGCTCCAAAATTCAGGGTTCATTGCCAAATTACCAATGGTCAATGATGATGATATCGTAAAAAGTCCCGTTTTCGTCATTGCGAGGAGTTCCGCCAATGCGGGACGACGAAGCAATCCCGTATTTTCAAGGACTTATAAAAACGAGATTGCTTCGCTTTCGCTCGCAATGACTCTTCTGCTGACTTTTTACGAAACCATCAATGATCAATGAAAAATGTCTTTGTTATGGGAATTGTTTATTGCTAATTGAACATTTTGCAATGATTTTTTATTGTTCACTGGACCCCTTGAACCCTATTTTACTTAGGTTCCAAGCCGTCCAGCTCCTGGAAAAGTTTCAGAGTCTCCTTTGCCTCTTGCTCGTCGATGACATGGATGGCGAAGCCGGCATGCACCAGGACATAATCGTCTTTTTTGACTTCGGGGGTTAATTGCAGGCTCACTTTTCGGAAGACCCCGCCCACTTCAACCTCGGCCATGATTCCTTCAATCGATTTGACCCTTGCCGGGATAGCCAAGCACATAAAATTCCCTTTTACCGCAGAGATCGCCGAAAACGAAAAATAATCCACAACCCTAAATGCTTATTCACGTGAGCTTCTTGCAAAAGTCCGTAATTTACCCTTCGACAGGCTCAGGGTGAACGGGCTTAGGTTGAAATTATTTAGTTTTTCCGTTCGTGGTGAGCTTGTCGAACCACAAAAAAATACTTTTGCAAGAGGCTCCCCTAAATGCTTATTCACGTTAGACTTCAATTAAAAGTTTCTCTTCCGTTCCTAAAACCCTTGTTTTTAATTTACTCTTGATGATCTCGTAAAAAGTGTCCACTAAGCCTGCCCCGGCATGTCTTAATCCGGGGGTGAAAACCGGAGTCCAGGGTATTTATAAGCATTTGAATCCCGCTCTGAGCGGGACTGGATTCCGGCTGGAGTTTATCCCGATGAAAATCGGGGCCGGAATGACGGAAAAGGGCATTTTCCGACTTTTTACGAGTTCATCACTCTTAAACTGCCTATATTATTTTAAGTCTTTCTCTGTGTACTCTGTACTACTAACGTTCAATTTCTGAAAATTTTATTAAGCATATTTTAATATTATTTGTGCTTATCAGTGGTTATCTGTTTTCTAAATTTTATTTTTTAAAATCTTTCTTTATATCTCTGCGTTCTCAGCGCTCTCTGCGGTGCATCCAAGAATTAGAAAGAAACGAAATTGGCGATGACCGCCTGGCCTAAGGAAAGGCCGCCGTCATTGCACGGCACCAGGCGATGGATTAGAACCTCGAATCCCGCCTTCTCCAGGGCCGCCTTCATCCGCTCCAAAAGAAGACGATTCTGGAAGACCCCTCCGCTCAAGGCAACTTTACTTAGCCCTCCGCGCTCGCCGATCTTCCGGCAGGTGGATACGCCGACGTTTACCAGGGTGTTATGAAATTTGCCCGAAATCGCCGAGTGTTCGATTCCCTTTTCCATATCCTGCAAAATGCCGGCGATGATTGGCCTAAGGCGGATGACCTCTTTCCCTCCTTCTTCCTCCGTAAAAAAATCGTAGGCTCCTCCTTCTTCCGGGTCGGCTATCATTTCCAGCGCCATAGCCGCCTGCCCTTCATAAGAGACAGAAGGGCAAAGCCCCAGAAGAGCCGATACGCCGTCAAAGAGGCGGCCGCAGGAAGACGTCAGGGGAGAATGAATCTTTTTATCAATCTGCTGCAGAATGATCCGGACCTTCTCGCCCTTGTGGAGGGCAAAGAAGGGTTGATGCTTCATCAGTTCTTCTTTGCCCAAAAGTGAATAAACATAGCTCAAAGCCATCCTCCAGGGATGCTGGATGGCCGCCGTTCCCCCCGGCATGGGTATATATTCAAACTGAGCCTTTCTTTCGAAGAAGCGGTAATCTCCTACCAGAATTTCGCCGCCCCAGAGGTTCCCGTCCGAGCCATATCCTAACCCGTCGAAAGTCACCCCGATCACCGGCCCCTCGGCCCCGTTTTCCGCCAGGCAACTGGCCAGATGGGCAAAATGGTGTTGCACCCCGACTTTTTTACCGGGTAGCTTAAAGGCATATTTCGTGGGAAGATACTCTGGATGGAGGTCATAGGCGATCATCTCCGGCTGGATGCGGAACATTTTTTGGTAAATCTCCACGGTCCGCTGGAAATGGTTCAGGGTTTCCAGGTTCTCCATGTCGCCTATATGCTGGCTGAGGAAGGCATAGTGGTCCCTGGTCAGGCAAAACGTATTTTTCAATTCTGCCCCGCAGGCCAGGATCGACTTTAAGGAAAAAGGGAGGCGGATGGGAAAGGGGGCGTATCCCCGGGCCCGGCGGAGAATGACCGGTTTTCCGGAGACGACCGCAGCAACGCTGTCGTCATACTGAACGTAGATATCCCGGTCATGGATGAGCAAGGCATCGGCAATGCCGCAGAGCCGGGAAAAGGCTTCCTCATTGTCTCTGGCAATGGGCTCCTCGCTCAGGTTTCCGCTGGTCATGATTAAAGCCATCCGGGATTCCTCAAACAAAAGGTGATGAAGCGGAGTGTAGGGAAGCATGACCCCTAAGTATTTCTGCTGCGGGGCTACCCCTTTTTCGATGGAAGAATCCTCTTTCCATCGCAAAAGAACAATGGGACTCTCTGGAGCCAGCAGCAGTTTTTCCTCTTCCCTTTCGAGTAAGCAGTGCTCTTTCACCGCCGGCAAATCTGCCAGCATGACGGCAAATGGTTTATCCGGCCTCCGTTTCCGCTGGCGAAGTCTTTCAACAACCGAAGAGTCCAAAGCATTACAGGCCAGGAGGAATCCGCCCAATCCTTTAATGGCGAGAATTTTTCCCTCTCGCAGCATAACAATAGCGGAAGAGATGGGGTCATTTGCCTCCAGGGTTTCTCCCTGCTTCCCGCAAAGCGCTATCTTTGGCCCGCAGAGCGGGCAGGCGTTCGGTTGAGCGTGGAACCGGCGGTTGGCCGGGTTTTCGTATTCAACCTGACAAAGCGGGCACATGCGGAACCCGGCCATGGTGGTTTTAGGCCGATCGTAGGGAATGTCCTGAATGATGGTAAACCGGGGCCCGCAATTGGTGCAGTTGGTAAAAGGATAGCGGCGCCTGCGGTCTTGCGGGTCAAAAATCTCCTTACGGCAAGCCGCGCAGGTGGCGATGTCCGGAGAGATTAGCTGGTACTGGCCATCCTCTTCTAAACTTTCGCGAATTTCAAAAAAATCATAACCACATGGAGAAAAGTCTTCAAATTCCAAAGATTCCACCTTCGCCCGGGGAGGAGCTTTTTGCTTTAAATCCGCCATTAAATTCGCAATTGCTTCCAATTTTCCTTCTACTTCAATGGACACACCCGACGAAGAATTGTTTACCCATCCTTTCAAACCATACTTTAAAGCCAGTCCATATACAAAGGGACGGAATCCCACTCCTTGGACCACCCCCTTCAAAGAGAAGCGGCGGCGGATTGGAGACCCAAAATCTTCGATATCTCTCTTCTCTGCAAAAGAAATAAGTTCTTTAAGCACGGCAGCTATCACCTTGGGAACGGTGGCCGCAACTTCCGGGGTTAGATCCATTCCCCAGGAAATTTCTTTGGGCTGAATACCAAAAATAATTACTTGGGGAGGATTATGGCCTAACGCCCTGGCCAATTCCAGAACTTCTGGAAGACCCACCCCGTGGGCCGAAAGCTTCAACTCTCCTGAGGGCAGCTCAACCTCTGCCGGCGTAAATCGCGCCATCGATCCCGGAGGCAATTCCATATCGGCGGCGTCAATCACCAAAACCTTGCTGGCTTTAGAAAAGAGATCGAGAAGTCCCCAACCGGCAACTCCGCCGTCTAAAACTTCTACCCCTGGAGGAAGTTCTCTCTTTTGCAGTTCCTTAATTACGTGGACTCCCACCCCTTCATCTTTAAGTAAGAGGTTACCCACTCCTATGACTAGAACTTTCTCAGTCACTTAAAAATCCTAAGTTACAAACTCCACTTTTAATAAGTGGGTGGAACATGAAATGCACGGGTCATAAGCTCTGACCAGCATTTCCAGGGACAGGCGAATCTCCTCCTGAGGCCGATCCAGAATCTGGGGAAGCAAAGCTTCCATGTCTTTCTGGATATTGGCATGATTTTGGTTTGTGGGAATTATGCAGTTCGCCTCCATACAAATTCCGTTCTTGTCGTAAGTGTAATCGTGGAAAAGGATGCCCCGGGGCACGTCCACCGCTCCCACGCCCTTTCCGGCTTTAAGCAAAATCCGCCGGTCTTCTTCCTTCAACCCCTTATCCAGGACTTCATCGATCAGGCGGATGATCTCGAAAACAGCATGAACTGCCTCCACCACCTGGGCTACGGTGATCATGAAGGGGTTATAACAGGGGGCTTGCAAACCTAATTCTTCAGCGGCTTTCTTGGCCTGAGGGGAAAGCTGGTCATGGTTGTTGTTGAACCGGGCCAACGCCCCCACCATGTAGGTATCCCGGACGTGCTTGGTGTATTTGGCCGTTGAATGGGGAACGAGATATTCATTGGTCCAGTTGCGGTAGTTTTCCACTGGCGTAGTTCCCGCGTCCGTGGAAGCGATCATCCCATCATACAGGGCGTACTCTTCCTTGGATTTCAGAGAAATGTATTCGGTCTCCCGTTTGAAGTCGGGGATCTTCAGGGTTTTAAAGAGATCCAGGGTGGCTTCCAGGTCCGGGACAGCCTCGGCCAATCTTTGGCGAATTTCCCTGACCTCTTTGATTCCGGGCAGCTTGGTGAATCCGTTTACCGTGGGCGTAATGGGATGAACCGTCCGCCCCCCAAAAACATCGCAAAGGTCGTTGGCCAGCTTTTTCATGCGCAGGGCCCGGACAACCACTTCAGGGTGGGTTTTGACCAGGGGGAAGACACTGGGGGCGCCCACGAAATCAGGGGCGGCCAAAAAGTAAGCGTGCAGCACGTGGCTCTGCAGGTTTTCTCCCTGGATGAGGATGCGGCGCAATAGCCTGGTCTGCTCGGAAATCTTCACTCCCAAAGCTGCTTCCGTGGCCTGCAGGGAGCAAAGGGTGTGCCCGATGGAGCAGATGCCGCAAATCCGGGAGGTGATATGGGCCAGTTCCAGGTAACTCCGGCCCCGCACAAAGGCCTCAAAGAATCGCGGCGCTTCCACAACTTCCCACTTGCATTCCTCAATCTTTCCTTCTTTTACATTGACGACGATATTGCCATGCCCTTCGACGCGGGTTACATGGTCAACGTTGATATTGATATTTTTCATTTGGCTACCTCCGCATATCCCAGGAAAATACGAAATTGACCTACGGCCTGGTCCACAGTGAGGCCGTACTTCTTGAGAACTTCCTTCTCGGCGTTGGTGTTCGGATCCGGAACCAGGCCGCGGCATCCAGCGCAGTTATCCCGGTGGGTCGGGCACCAGGCGCCGCAACCGGCCCGGGTTACCGGTCCCAGGCAGGTCGAACCCAGCTCGAAAACGCAGACATTGCCGGCCCGCTTGCATTCCACGCAGATGGGATAAGTGGGGATCTCCGGCTTCTTTCCCAGGAGCAGGGATTTGACCACTTTTAATAATTCATCTTTGTGAATGGGACACCCGTGGATGTAATAATCAACCGGAACCACGGCATCGATAGGCCGGGTCGGAAAGGTTTCATACCAATCGGCCTTGTCCCCGTAAACGTATTTCCTCACTTCCTCGAGGGGCTGGAAGTTTTTCAGGCAATTCACCCCGCCGATAGTGGCGCAAGCCCCCAGAGCCACAAGGATGGCGGCCTGCTCGCGGATCTTCTTTAAACGGGGGATATCCTTCTCCCGGGTGATGCTTCCTTCCACAAAGGCGATGGCGTAATCGTCGCTCTTCTCGGTCATGGCTTCACGGAACTGGACGATGTCCACCGCGCCCACGACGTCGAGCATCTCTGCCTCCAGGTTAACCACCTGGAGCTGGCAGCCTTCGCAGCTGGCAAAATCAAAAAAAGCGATTTTGGGTTTCATCAAATGGCCTCCTTTAAGTCCTTGATCTTGGCGTAACTGAAAACCGGCCCTTCCTGGCAGACGTACAAGTGGTTGATCTGGCAGTGGCCGCACTTGCCCACGCCGCACTTCATCCGCCGCTCCAGGGAGACGATGATCTGGTCGTCGGGTATGCCCTTGACCTGGGCCTCCAGGATGGCGAAGCGGTACATAACCGGCGGGCCCACGATCACGGCGACGGTCTTCTTGGGATCGATGGTGATTTTGGGGAAGAGCGTGGTAATGACCCCTACATTCCCTTTCCACTGGCCGTCGGACCGATCAACGGTTTCTAAGTATTCCATGTTCTTGCTTTGGCGCCACCTGGAGAGTTCATCCAGGAAGAGCTGTTCGGCGGGAGTTTTGGCGCCGAACAACACCAGAACCCGGCCGAAGTCCTGGCGCTTATCCAGGACATAATTGATCAATGAACGCAGGGGGACGAGACCGATGCCCCCGGCTACGAAAAGGATGTCTTTTCCCTTCAGCTCTTCTATGGGAAATCCTTTGCCGAAGGGCCCCCGGATTCCCAGAGTGGCCCCCCGATCCAGGGCATGCATAGCCTTGGTGACATTGCCCACGGCCCTGACCGCCAGCTCAAAAGAACCCTTCCTGGTGGGTGAAGAGGAGACGGAAATCGGGGCTTCCCCGATGCCAAATAAGGAAACTTCGACGAACTGCCCGGGCTGATGCCCTAATTCCTGGCCGTCTTTGAATTTGATCTCAAAGAGCTTCTCCATCTTGGTCAACTGCTCCACCCTGACTATCTCTGCCAGGCTGGGCAGGTAAATCGATGTTGGCTGAACCTGTGCAGCGGTCATCATCACTTGCCCTCCTTTAACCGGTTAAAAATCTCCACGGGGTTGGCGATGTCCGGAAGACAAGCGGAAGCGCATCTTCCACAACCGACGCAGCCGTGTTCCCCGTATTTCTCATAAATATATTTTCCTTTGCGAAAGATCCGGTGCCGGACGCGCTCCGAGCGGTCCTCCCGGAAATTCTCTCCTCCAGCCACCTCCGCAAAACCCTCCAGCAGGCACCCGTCCCACAGGCGGAAACGTTCCCCGGCGGTAAGGTTCAGAGCCATATCATCCTGCACGTCGAAACAGTAACAGGTAGGGCAGACCAAATTGCAAGAGCCGCAACTAAAGCATTTCTCGGCTAATTCGTTAAAGAGCTTATCTTCGGCATGATCTGTAAGGAGCCTGGGCAATTGGTCGTAGGGGGTGGTCACGCTGTTCAGGGAAAACATGTAAGGGATTTTTTCCTGGACCTCGGACCGTTTGGCGGCTTCCTCTTTGGTTGCCGCTCTGGAGGCGGCGTACTTTTCCAGAAGGTCCTGGCCTTTCGGCGAACCTATGGCCACAGTGTAACTCTCGCCGATGTCGGTGAGCAAGAGGTCAAAGCCTTCCTGCACCGTGGCCGAGTTCATGGATTTGCAGAAGGCATAGGGGGAAGCCCTCTTGATGTCCGTGCCGATGATTACGGTGTTCTGCCGTTTCTTCTGGTAGTGCTCATCCTGGTTGGCATCGGCGAAGATCCGGTCGAGCTGGGAAATGGCTTTAACGTCATAAGGATGGACGCCGATGAGCGCCAGGGGTTTGCTTTCCATAACCGGCTCACAGCTTACCGTCTGGCCGGTCGTGAACTTCAACAAGGTTTCCCGGGGGGGAAGAATATACTTCTTAGGGGAAAGGAGGGTAACATCATAGTCCAGGCAGAGCTGGGCCGGTGATTCCAGGGGGGCAAATTCGTACTTTCCCTCTACTTTCTCCTGAACCCCCACCACCTCCATAGCCTTCATCAGGTTGGCCATGAAAGGCGGGAAGTTTTTCTTTTCGATGGTTCGCAAGGTCATCTTTTCCTCCTTTGACAGTTAGCTTTCATGATCATTTTTTTGCGCACATATTTATTTTTGATGATCTCCTAAAAAGTCGTCACTAAGCCTGCCCCGGAAGGTCGTAATCCGGGGGTGAAAACCGGAGTCCAGAGATCTGATAACTCCTTAAAATAACTGGATTCCGGCTGGAGTTTATCCCGATGAAAATCGGGGCCGGAATGACAGAAAAACGTCTTTTCAGACTTTTTAGGACTCCATCATTTTTTAGCGCTTAATACAGGCCGGGCTTTCTCCTATAAACCTCAAAGATAAATTACCCCCCCATCCACCCTTTTGACGATTCGCCGCCCGGCCTGGCCGCGGAAAGCCATACGCAATTCTTCCAGGCTGGGCTCGCCTAAAAGAAAGACGGTGTAGGCGCTGCCGATATCCTCCAGGCGATGGGCATCGGATGAAATAATTCGGGGAAGAGAGGAAGACGCCTCGGCCATACCTGCCGGCTTCCGCAAAGGGCTCTTCCGGCTCATTTCCAGGGCCTCCAATTCCAGATCTTGCGGGATCAACCCTAATTGACTGATCAGACTGAATGAGCCCTTATCGAAATGCGAAGGAATTATCAAACCTCCGTGTTGCTCTACTCGCTGTTTGACTTCCTCCAGGGAAAGGTCTATGGAGGTAAGGAGCATCCGTTCTTCAAATTTGAGGATGTTTCCTTCCTCGTCCACCACGGGTTGATCCCCGAAAATCCCGGGATCATTGCGCATATCCGGCAGGCGTCGGTAAATTTCCTCTTCCCAGGCTGCGGTCGGTGGCCAATCCGGAAAGAGGGTGAGGAGATGAATTTCTTCCCTGGTCTGCACCTCCATCCCCGGAATAACCTTTAGGCCCCGCTGTTCTCCCAGGGCCATCACCACCCTTACGTTCTGTGCCGTGTTGTGGTCGGTGATGGCAATGATTGTAAGACGCTCTTTCTTGGCTCGTTCGACGATCTCCCGGGGTGAGAGGTCCAGGTCAGCACAAGGGGAGAGGCAGGTATGGATGTGCAGGTCCGCGAAGTATTCTTTCAACATTTCTGCTGGAACTCGGTTAGCAGCCCCCTTGCGGAATTTTCAAGGCAAACGGCCAGCGCTTTACTTAGGAAGGCTTTACCTATTGCCGGCGGATGACAATATCAAGGTTTGTGCCCTGGCCGACCACCGAAGAGACATGAAATTCGTCAGAGTTCTTCTTGATGTTGGGTAGCCCCATCCCAGCCCCAAAGCCCATCTCCCGGATTTCCGGAGAAGCCGTGGAGTATCCTTCTCTCATGGCTAATTCAATATCGGCAATTCCTTCCCCTTCGTCCTGCACGCTGATGCGCAGCAGGTCGGGAGTTACGGAAAGGGTCAAAGTTCCCTTCCGGGCATACCACACTACGTTCATCTCCGCTTCATAGGTGGCAATAGTTACCCGGCGGATAATCTTATTGTCAACGCCCAATTCCTGCAAAATTTTTTTTACTCTGCTGGACACTTCTCCGGCATTGGTAAAATCGCCCCCGCTGATGGAGAAAGCTTCTTGAAAGCAGGGCTCAGCGCCCATCAGCCAAAGAGCTCCCTTCTTCGGCTTCCGAGCATCCCGGAAGCCCGTGCTGGTAAAGGCGGCCGCAGGCTTCATACATGGGCAGGTCGGTAAGCATCACGGGAAACTTTTTTTCCATGGCTAAAGCAATGGTTTCCCGGTCCGGCTCCTTCCCCCGCACAAAGACCAAAGCTTTGATGTTGGCCATCTCCGCCGTCCGCACCACCTGCAGGTTAGTCAGGCCGGTCAGGAGCAGAGAATCTTCTTTGGTGAAGGCCAGGACATCGCTCATCAGGTCGCATCCGCAGGCCATCTTTACTTCCATCTTAAGGTCCTGGGGAGCGAAGATTACCTGGGCGTTAAGGATTTCTTTGACTTCTTCCAGGGTCATCCCTATCACTCCTATTCTGACCTGTCCCTCGTTCAACTCAAAGCCTCAGGGCGCGCAAAAGTCTATGAATTTGTAGAACATTAGCACAGATCCCCTCTCCTGTCAAACCGAGCAGCGGACCCAACCCTAAGAGATATTTTGTCATAACGGCAGGGGTCTGCTAATGAATCACATCAGGGCCAGGATGGATTGCTTGGCCAGATTCAGGTAATGGGAGGGGGTAATCCCAATCTGCAGGGTGCCGAACACAGCGATGATAAGGGCGATGACCATGGCTGGAGATGGTTTAAGCTTGGCAAATTCCTTCTCCGGGCTGCGCATGTACATCATCACGGTTATGCGCAGGTAAAAATATACCGACAGGGCGCTGTTCAGGACGCCGATGATGGCCAGACCAATATAGCCCGCCTTGACCGCCGCGCTGAAGATGTAAAATTTACCAACAAAGCCGGCCGTCGGAGGAATTCCTGCCAGGGAGAACATAAAAATAGCCATAACCGCCGCCAGCAGCGGGTATTTTGCAGCCATGCCACTATAATCGCTGATGTTAACGTTTTCTTCACCTTTTCTTCCAAAGAGGATGATAACCCCGAAAGCCCCCAGATTCATGAAAGCATAGGCCAGCATGTAATAAAGGACGCTCGCCGTGCCCAGTTCGTCAGCTGCCACCATGGCCACCAGAATGTACCCGGCATGGGCAATGCTTGAATAAGCCAACATGCGTTTAATGTTTTTCTGGGCAATGGCCACGACATTGCCCAGGGTCATGGTCAGCACGGCCAAAACCCAGAGGATCCATATCCAATCCGTTTGCAGAGGGGACAAGGCATAAAGGAATACCCGCAGAAAAGCGGCGAAACCCGCGGCTTTTGGCCCGACGGACATGAAAGCCGTAATCGAAGTTGGCGCCCCTTCGTACACATCGGGGGTCCACATGTGGAAAGGAACCGAGGCCACTTTAAAACCAAATCCGACAATCAGCAGCCCCATACCGATGAGCAACAGAGGGTCGGTTAGAGACGGGGCCTTGCTGACAAATTCATAGATGCCTTTCAGGTTCGTGGTTCCCGTAGCCCCGTAGATCAAAGCGATGCCGTAAAGCAAAAATCCCGTTGAAAAAGCGCCCAGGAGGAAGTATTTAAGGGAGGATTCGATGGATTTGGGCTGGGCGCGGAAGAAACCGGCCAGTACGTATATTGCCAGGGAAAAAGTCTCCAGGCCCAGGAAGACGATGATCAGGTCGGCGGCGGAAGCCATGAACATCATGCCCACGGCCGCAAACAAAATGAGGACATAGTATTCGCCGTGCTCGTACCCCTGCTCCTTCAGGTAACGGATGGACATCAACACGGTTAGGGCGGTGGTGATCAGGAAAATGATTTTGAAGAAGAGGGCGTAATTGTCCAATACCACCATGCGATTGAAGGCATAGGCGGACTTGCCCCAGAGGCTAACGCAGAGGAGCAGAGCGAAAGCGATTCCCAGAAGGCTGAGGTAGGGGATCGCTCTTCGGGCAGTGGGGCTGGCCACAACGCTTAAGAGCAAAAGCACCATAGCTGTTATGCTTAAGGTTAACTCGGGCCCGATGGCGCTCCAATTTATTTCGGGAATTACCAGATTCATGAATATTCCTCCGGAAAATCAAAATAAAGGGGTCAGAATCCAGAAGTCAGCGTTCAGAAGAGATGAGAGAATTTTAGCTCCTTCTATCTCCTAAATTCTGATTTCTGTTTTTCAAATCTTGTCTTGGCTTATTTTTTGGCCTCCACCTGTACGACGCGGACCTTTTCTCCTTCCGGAAGCTTCAGGCCGGCCTGGTATTTAGCATTGACCTGGGTTAAATAACCTTTTACTGTAGGCTCCATGCGGCTGAGGAAGGTCTGGGGGTAGACGCCGATCCAGAAGATAAATAACGTTATGAAGCTAAGGACCAGCACTTCCCGCGCCGAAAGATCCTTGAGGACTTTGTTCTCCGCTTTGGTCAGCTCTCCAAACATCACCCGCTGGTACATCCAGAGCATGTAGGCCGCCGCCAGGATGATTCCGGTGGCTGCCACCACGGCGAATACCCTGTTGGCTTTGAAGGTTCCGACCAGGATCAAAAATTCGCCAACGAACCCGTTCAGTCCGGGAAGCCCGATGGAAGAAAGGGTGACCACCATAAAGAAGGCCGCAAAAACTGGCATCTGTTTCCAGAGACCGCCGAAGTCCTCGATCATACGGGTATGCCGGCGTTCGTAAATCATCCCTACGATCAGGAAGAGAGCGCCCGTAGAAAATCCGTGGTTGAGCATCTGCAGAATTCCACCCTCAATTCCCTGCTGGTTCAGGGCGAAGATACCGAGCATGACGAATCCCAAGTGGGAAACCGAAGAGAAGGCGATCAGTCTTTTCAGATCCTTCTGCACTAAGCAGACCAGGGCTCCGTAAATAATACCGATGATGGCCAGGATGGAGACCAGGGGCCCTAACTGGTAGGAGGCATGAGGGAAGAGGGGGATGCTGAACCTGAGGAAGCCGTAGGTGCCCATCTTCAATAAAACCGCGGCCAGGAGAACTGATCCTACCGTGGGAGCTTCGGTATGAGCATCGGGTAACCAGGTATGAAAGGGAAACATGGGAACTTTGATGGCAAAAGCCAGGCCGAAAGCCAGGAACAACCAGAACTGCACGCTTAGGGGGACCTGTAGCTTGTAAAGCTCCAGCAGGTCGAAGGTGTAAATCCCGGTGGCCGCCCCGTTCTGGAAATAGAGAACCAAAATGGCCACGAGCATCAGCACGCTTCCGACCATGGTGTAGATGAAGAACTTTACTGCGGCGTAGATGCGGCGCTTGGGGTTTCCCCAGACGCCGATCAGCAAATACATGGGGATGAGCATCACTTCCCAGAAGACGTAAAACAGGAAAATATCCAGGGCCACAAAGACCCCGATCATGCCCGTTTCCAGGAAGAGGAGACAGATCATAAACTCTTTCACCTTGTCCTGGATGTCGTTCCAGCAATAGATGACCGAGATCAGAGTAAAAAAGGTGGTCAGCAAAACCAGGAATAAACTAATTCCGTCAATCCCCAGGAAATAACTTATCCCATACTCCGGGATCCAGGGGACCTTCTCCACAAACTGCATGGCCGGCGTATCCAGCCGGAACTGGAAGAACAGGGGTAAGGAGAAGGCGAATTCCAGGAGAGTCACGATGAGCGTGACTAAGCGGATGGTTTCCTTCTTCTCTTTATTCAAGAAAAGCAGGATCGCCGCTCCGAGGAGGGGAAAGAAAGTGACCCAGGTGAGTAAGGGAAAATCCATCTGGCTCATCAACCAAGCTCCTTCCGTAAAAAGCTGTCAGCGATCAGCGTTCGGCAATCAGCAATAAATGATGACCTCTTTCGTTTTTTGTTTTTGCTGAAAGCTGATCGCTGTTTGCTTATTTACCAAAAACAAAATACCCGATTATGAAAACAACACCCACCAGGATGGAAAGGGCATAATTTTGCACGTAACCGGTCTGCAAACGTTTAAAGATCTCGCTTCCGCCGCGAACAATCGCGGCCACGCCGTTCACCGTGCCGTCCACCAGAATGTCGTCAAAAATCCTCCAGAGGAAGACGGAGAAACGGATAAGGGGGCCGACAAAAAAGAAATTGTAGATTTCGTCCACCCAGTATTTATTAGCAATCAATTCATAAGGGGCTTTGTATCTCTCGGCCAGGCGGTCCGGCAGACGCGGGTTTTTAATGTACAACCGGTAGGCCAGGAGGATGCCCAGGCCGGCAATAACCATGGAAATAAGCATCATGGCTACTTCGAAACTTACGGCATGATGGCCGGCCTCCGATGCTTTGGCGGCCGCGAGGGCAGCCGGCAGGCTGAAGACCGGGGAGAGAAATTCGTTGAATTTATTCCAGCCCTCGATGATGGGGATGCCGATGAACCCGCCGATAACGGAGAGGACGGCCAGGATAATCAGGGGTACGGTCATCATTCCTGGAGATTCATGGAGATGATGGGCCACATGATGATTAACCCGGGACTGGCCATGGAAGGTCATAAACACGGCCCGGAACATGTAAGTGGCGGTCATGAAGGCGGCGATAGCGCCTATCAGCCAGAAGCCCAGGCCGCCTTCGGTCAGGGCCTTCCACAAGATTTCATCTTTGGAGAAAAACCCGGCAAAAGGGAAAATCCCCGAGATGGCCAGGGTGGCGATCAAAAAAGTCCAGTAGGTGCGGGGCATGTGGGGTTTCAGCGCTCCCATTTTGCGCATGTCCAGCTCCCCGGCCAGGGCATGCATCACGCTGCCCGCCCCTAAAAAGAGCAGGGCTTTGAAGAATGCATGGGTCATCAGGTGGAAGATGCCGGCAGTAAAGGCCCCTACGCCGCAGGCCAGGAACATGTACCCTAACTGACTGATGGTGGAATAAGCCAGGACCCTCTTGATGTCATTCTGGGCCAGGCCGATGGAAGCGGC
Source organism: Deltaproteobacteria bacterium (assembly GCA_016875165.1). Classification (GTDB taxonomy): domain Bacteria; phylum Desulfobacterota; class SM23-61; order SM23-61; family SM23-61; genus JAHJQK01. The sequence continues at coordinate 14,388 of VGSF01000004.1, read as the reverse complement.
AAAGATGGCCGTGGCCGCGCCGATTACGGCTACCACCAAAATAGAAGTCGGGGCCATGAGGAAGAGCAGGTTGCAGCGGGCCACCATGTAAACCCCGGCAGTAACCATGGTGGCGGCGTGGATCAGGGCGCTGACCGGCGTCGGGCCCTCCATGGCGTCGGGCAGCCAGGTGTAGAGAGGAATCTGGGCCGATTTGCCGGTGGCCCCCATAAAGAGGAGGAGAGTGATCAGAGTGATAATCCCGCTGCCGATGGCCAATTTTTCCGGCGCCGCGGCAAAAACTGCCTTGAAATCAATGGTCCCGAAGGTCACGAAAATAAGGAAGATGGCCAGAAGGAATCCGTAATCGCCGATGCGGTTGACGATGAAAGCCTTGTTGCCGGCGTCCGAGGCTGATTTTTTTTCGTACCAGAATCCGATCAGGAAGTAGGAACAGAGGCCCACCCCTTCCCAGCCTACGAACATCAGGAGAAAATTGTTGGCGGAGACCAGGATGAGCATGAAAAAGACGAAGAGGTTCAAATAGGCGAAATAACGGGGGAAGTCCCGGTCATCATGCATGTAGCCGTGGGAGTAAACGTGAATGATGAAGGAGACGCCGGAGACCACCAGCATCATGACGATGGAGAGAGGATCGACCAGGAATCCGATGTTGGCCTGAAATTCGCCTGAATGGATCCAGGTGTAAAGGATTTTTTCCACGGAACGATTGGCTGGCGCCAATTTTAGCAGGTCGCCAAAGACCAGGAGGGAAACCAGGAAAGAAAGGCCGATGGCCGCGCAGGCGATAAAACCCACCGCTCCTTTGGGCATCCGCCTTCCGAAGAAAAGGTTAATGGCAAACCCAATTGCCGGGAATAACGGAATCAACCCCACATAGTCCAGCATTATAAAATCTCCTTGTGGAAACAGAATCCAGAATTCAGAACTTATAATTCAGCATAAAAAAATCCGGTATTTTCCTCGAATTCTTTCTCCTGACTTCTGACTCCTGTATTCTGTATTCTATTCTTGATGGCTTCGTAAAAAGTCCATCTGCGGCGTTGCGCTGCATCCTTGGTCGTTGCGGCGTACCTCTAAGTACGCCTCACTCCTCAGTATTTGCGCGCCTTGCATATGGAGCTTTTTACTTTGCCATCCCAATTTTGACTTTTTACGAGATGATCATTCTTACCATTTCATCAAATTCATTTCATCGGCATTGACGTTCTCTTTGGCGCGGTACATGGCCATGATGATGGCCAGACCGACCACGGCCTCGGCCGCAGCCACGGCCATGACAAAAAAGACAAAGACCTGGCCGTCCATGGAATCCAGAAAACGGGCGAAGGCCACGAAAGCCAGGTTGGCTGCATTGAGCATAAGTTCGATGGACATGAAAATAACGATAGTGTTTCGCCGGAGCAAAAATCCCACCACCCCCACACTGAAGAGAATGGCGCTCAAAATCAAATAACTGGATAAAGAAACCATGTTTAACTCCTCTAAAAAAGAATCCAGAATAAATGCAATTAATTGTTTTTCTTCTGACCTCTGACCTCTGACCTCTGACCTCTGTATTTATCAAATCTGTTTCTTGGCCAGAACGATGGCTCCAACAATGGCCACCAGCAGAAGGACCGAAATAATTTCAAAGGGCAATAGAAAATCGGTGAAGAGCAGCCGGGCTATCACTTCGGTGTTGCCCAGGGCCGCAACCTTCTCCGCTGGAAATTTTCCTTTGCTTCCTTCCAGAAGGACGGAGCTGAAAATCATGCCGATCTGGGCCAGGAGCACGACCCCCAGAAAAACCCCCAGGACCTTTTGCAGCCTGTTCCGGTAAATGAGCTTCTTTTCTTTTTCCAGGTTGAGGAGCATGATCACAAAAAGGAAGAGGACCATAATGGCCCCGGCATAGACCAAAACCTGGATAACGGCGATAAATGGGGCGCTCAGCAGGAGGTAGATACCGGCCAGGCAGAACAGGGTGATGATCAGGTAGATAACGCTGGCCACGGGGTTCCGCTGGACAATGACCAGGATGGCCGCAATGGTGGTCACCACAGCCAGCAGAACAAATAAAAAAGTTTCAAACATGGGCACGGGCCTCCCTATTTTTGGTAAGCGTGGAAAAGCTTGTCCCGGTCGTAGAGCAGGTCCTTCCGGGTGTAATTGGCGGTTTCGTAATTCTCCCGCAGAATAATCGCCTCGTAAGGGCAGGCTTCCTGGCAAAATCCGCAGAAGATACAGCGCAGGAGGTCAATCTCATAGACCTTGGGAAAGCGCTGGTGAGTCGGTCCTTCAGCCGGTTCCACGCGGATGCAATTCGCCGGGCAGACTGCCGCGCAAAGCTCGCAGGCTACGCAGATGATTTTGCCTTCTTTATCCCGGGTCAGCTCATGCAGGCCGCGGAAACGGGGGTACATGACCATCTTCTCTTCCGGATACTGGATGGTCACCGGCCGGGTGAAGAAGGTGCGCAAGGTTAATCCTAATCCTTTGAGTAACGGTATAATCATCGTTCTCCTCGATCTTACAGCAAAACTCAAATCCGAAATCCAAATATCGATCCGCTGCAGGGGATTAAACAAATTCAAGATTCAAAATTTCTGAAACATTCTTAAGTTCCCTCTTTTGAACTTTGGTCATTTGAAATTGTTTCATCCCGCATTGGCGGGATGGTGCCTCGAATTTATTTATTCAAAACCCTACCTTCGTTTCAACTCCTCTCAGCCTATCACTGACATTACTATCCCCGTGATCATGATATTCAATAAAGACAAAGGAAAGAGAACCTTCCAGCCGAATTTCATAAGCTGGTCGTAACGGAAGCGGGGGAAGGTCGCCCGGATCCAGATAAAGAAGAAAATGAAAAAAAAGACCTTAATCAGGAACCAGACCAGCGGCGGCAAAAAGGGGCCCTGCCAGCCGCCGAAGAAAAGGGTAACGGCCAGAGAACTGACCACCAAAATATGGGCATATTCAGCCAGGTAGTAAAGAGCGAATTTCATCGAGCTGTATTCGGTCTGGTATCCGGCCACCAGCTCATTTTCACACTCCGTTAGGTCGAAGGGAGTGCGGGAACATTCGGCCACAGCGGAGATCAGGAAAATAAGGAACCCGAGAGGCTGGTAAACGATAAACCATACCTGGGACTGGGCTCCCACGATCTTCACCGTAGATAAAGATCCCGTGATCATCAACACCCCGATGATGGAAAGTCCCAGGGAGAGTTCATAGCTAATCATCTGCGCCGATGAGCGAATGGACCCCAACAGGGAATATTTATTGTTGGAAGCCCACCCGCCCATGACCAATCCATAAACCCCCAGGGAGGAGATGGCCAAGAGGTAAAGCAAACCCACGTTCACATCGGCCACCACCATATCCACCTTATGCCCCAGAATGGTAATACTGTCCCCGAAAGGAATGACCGCGAAACTCACCAAAGCCGTAGTGACCATGATGGAGGGGGCCAGGATATAGATGAGGCGGTTGGCATGAGGGACGATGATGTCTTCCTTGAAAAAAAGTTTAATCCCGTCAGCTATAGGCTGTAATAATCCGAAGGGCCCGGTGCGGTTCGGCCCGAAACGAACCTGCATACGACCGAGAACTTTTCTTTCCATCAAGGTCATGTAAGCCACGATGAGAAGCACGGCCGTAAAAACCACAAGCACTTTTACGATGGCGATGAGTACGAAAGCCAGCATATTCTTCCCTCTTTCCGCTGAGGTTTGAGGCTAAACCTTTTTTAACTGCACTTTGGTGATAGTTAAATCGCGCCCCGTCAGATAATTCCCGCCCCCCTGGCCGAAATGGCCGGGGACGAATAGAACACCCGGAGCAGCGCCCCAGGAAATCAAGGTCTTGACAGTTACCTGGCCCTGTTTAGATCTGAGGATGACCTTCTGGCTGTCTTCCAGGCCAAGCTTGCGGGCGTCCTCAGGGTGCACCTGTACGTAGCTTTCACCCTGCAACCGGGTCAATCCAGGGCTCATCAGGGACAAAGACCCGGAATGCACCATGGTCGGGCCCGTAATTAAAAACCAGGGAGATTCTGTTTCAACAGGTCCCTCTTCAAATTCAACCGGGATGAATTTCCCTTTCCCGGCGGGAAAGTCTTTTTCGTAAAGGAAAGGCGTTCCCGGATGGTCTGCCGATGAGCATGGCCACTGCAGCCCCAGGGGGTTATCCAGTCGCGCATAATCCATTCCCCCGTAAAGGGGCACGAGATTTTTGATTTCATCCATTACAGCCTTGGCGGATGGGTCGTTAACTTTATATCCCAGCGATTTGGAAAGCTGCTGGAATATCCACAGGTCCGGGCGAGCCTGGCCGGGAGGAGAGAGAACAGGACGGACCTGCTGAACCCTCCGGTCGGCATTGGTAAATGTCCCTTCCTTCTCTACAAAAGAGGCGGCCGGCAGGACCACCTGGGCCAAAGAGGCGGTCTCCGAAAGAAAACAATCCTGAACGACGAGGAAGTCCACCGCGGCCAGGGCTTTCTTCGTCCGGGATGAATCAGGGTAAGCCACCAGGGGATTTTCCCCGGCAATGTACAATCCGGCAATTTTACCCTCTTCCGCCGCCTGGAGGATAGAAAGCGCCCCCATGCCCTCTTGTTCCGGTATGGACAGTTTCCACGACTTCTCGAACCGCTCCCGTTCGGAGGGGCTCCCCAAATTTGCGTATCCGGGCAGCCAGCCGGGTGTTACGCCCATATCCAGCGCTCCCTGGGAATTATTTTTTTCTCCCAGAATAAAGATCCCGGAATTTTCTTTCCCGATCTGCCCGGTGAGGAAAGTTAGGTTCGAGGCCGCCAGGGCCAGGGCTCTGTCCTTCTTCTCCGAGGCTTGGCCGGTGGAGATCAGGATCACTCCTGCCGCGGCCTTGGCAAACAAACGAGCTGCTTCAACAAAGGAGGCCCGGGAAACACCCGTCAGGGCTTCGACCTTTTCCGGCGAATAATCTTTGAGGGACTGTTTCAAGGCTTCAATCCCTTCAGTCCGGGAACTGATGAATTCTTCTTTGGCCAGGCCTTCCTTAAGGATGGCCTGCATCATGCCGTTCAGCAAGGCAACTTCACTTCCGGGTTTGACCAGCAGGTTAAAGGCCGAGAATTTGTTTAAATAGATATTTCGGCTGTTCACCACGATCAGTTTGGCCTTCCTGCGCTTCACAGCAAGGACCACCTCGGATTTAATCACCGGATGAGTTTCGGATAAGTCGGAGCGCAGGGCAATGATGACGTCGGCCTTGCGGATCTCGTTGATGGAGCTGGTCGAGGCGGCATACCCCAGTGATTCCTTCAGGGCCAGAGGGGCCGCATAACTGTACCCGCCGGCGTGGTCTATGTGGTTCGTTCCCAGAACGCCGCGCATGAGTTTCTGATAGGAATAAAGCTCTTCGTTGGTAAGGCGGGGAGAGCACAGGCCGGCTATGGCAGACCCGCCCTTTTCCGATTTGATTTCTTTTAAGCGCTTAACCACCAGACCGATCGCTTCTTCCCAGGTAGCCTTGACAAAAGAACCGTTTTTCTTGATCAGGGGAGAAGTCAGCCGTTCCGGGCTGTGGACATACTCCCAGCCAAAGCGCCCCTTCACGCAGAGAGTGCCCTGGTTGACTCCTCGGCTTTCATCTCCGCGCATGCGCAGAATCCGGCCGTTTTTCGTCCCTACCGTCAGGGTACAGCCTACCCCGCAGTAGCCGCAGATGGTTTGAGTTTCTTTTATGTCCCAGGGTCGGGCTTTGTGCAGGAACATCCGGTCGTTCAATGCTCCCACCGGGCATACGGACACACATTGGCCGCAGAATTCACAATTCATCGGCCGGTCGAAATCCGTGCCGATCTTCATCTTAAAACCCCGGTTAAGAAAGGAAATCTCGTTGGCCCCCACCACCTCGTCGCAAATCCTGACGCACATGCCGCAAAGGATGCAGCGGTTCAGGTTCCGTTCGATAAACGGGGAGACATGATCCGTGGCCAAGTTGGCCTTTTCTCCCTTGAAAGAATTCTCGGATACGCCGTATTCGTAGACCAGATTCTGCAGCTCGCACTGCCCCCCGGCATCACACACCGGGCAATCGAGCGGATGGGAGATGAGGATCAATTGCAGCTGGATTTTGCGGGCTTTGATGACATCGGGGGTATTGGTCAGGATCTCCATCCCATTGCGGACAGGGTTGAAGCAGGCTGGCATCAATCCTCTGCGGCCTTTCTGTTGAACGACGCAAACGCGGCAGGCCCCGAAAGGTATAAGGCGCTTGCTGTTGCACAGAGTGGGGATTTTAATCCCGGCTTTGGCGGCCGCCTCCAGAATCATCGTGCCGGGTGGAACCGTTACTTGAATGCCATCGATTGTAAGCGTTACCATCGTTTCCTCGTTTTAATCAAAAAATTTCACCGTAGAGAGCGCAGAGATCGCGGAGAAAGAATTAAATTTAAAACCCAAAAAATAATTGTTCCCGGGATCTTTAAGCTTCTTTTTATTTTTTTAATTTCTCTGCGCACTCCGCGTGCTCTGCGGTGAAATATATTTACTCAATCGCCCAGAACTTGCAAACCCGGATACAGGACTTGCACTTGGTGCAAAGATCTTTGATTATTTTGGCCGGCTGCTTTTTTTCCCAGGTAATTGCGCTAACCGGGCAGGCCTTCAAACAAAGCCCGCACATCTTGCACTTCTCCTCGTTCACCTGGAAACGGATCAAGTGTGTGCAGACCAGGGATCTACACCGTTTTTCCCGGATGTGTTCGTCATATTCATCACGGAAATGGCGGATCGTGGAGAGGATGGGATTGGGAGCCGATTGCCCGAGCCCGCAATGGGACATTCTCACTATATGCTGGCCCAGGTCTTCCATGAACTCCACGTCTCCTTCCTGGCCTTTTCCCTCGCCGATATCTTCCAGTTTGCGGAGCATGACCATCAACCCGATCCGGCAGGGCACGCATTTCCCGCAGGATTCCTCCACGCAGAAGTTGGTGAAGAATCGGGCCGAGTCCACCATGCAGGTGGATTCGTCGCAGATGACTATCCCGCCGGAGCCCATGATCGCTCCTGTAGCCTCAAGAGATTCGTAATCTACCGGCGTATCCAGAAGGTTTTCGGGGACAAACCCGCCGGACGGCCCTCCCAGTTGGGCAGCCTTGAACTTTTTCTTGTCTTTGATCCCTTCCCCGATGTCATAAACTATCGAACGGAGAGTAATGCCCATGGGGACCTCCACCAGGCCGATATTATTTATAGACCCGGCCAGGGAAAAAACCTTGGTTCCCTTGCTCTTCTCCGTGCCCAGGCTGTTGAACCACGTGGCCCCTTTCAGGAGGATCTGGGGGACGTTGGCAAAAGTTTCCACGTTGTTTAAAACCGTGGGCTGGCCCCAGAGGCCGGCTTCGGCCGAGCGGGGAGGTTTGGCCCTGGGCATTCCCCTCTTCCCTTCCAGGGAAAACATCAGGGCCGTTGATTCGCCGCAAACAAAGGCTCCTGCTCCGGGATAGACAAAAGCATCAAAATCAAACCCCGTTCCGAAGATATCCTTTCCCAGCAGGCCATAGCTTCTGGCCTGCTCAATGGCCTGGTTCAAACGTTTGATGGCCAGAGGATACTCGGCGCGGACGTAAAGATAACCTTCGTTGGAATCAATGGCTTTGGCGCAGATGGCCATGCCCTCGAGGACCGCATGGGGATCGGCTTCCAGTATGGAGCGGTCCATGAAGGCTCCGGGGTCGCCTTCGTCGCCGTTACAGATTACATACTTGGGCAAGCGCTTGAATCTTCTGGCTTCCTCCCATTTGTCTCCTGTGGGGAAACCCGCCCCCCCCCGGCCGCGCAGGCCCGATTCTTTCATCTCGGCGATAATCTGCTCCGGGGTCATCTGGGTTATGGCCTTGTGCAGGGCCGCGTATCCATCCTTGGCGATGTACTCGTCGATATTCTCGGGGTCGATCAATCCGCGGTTGCGCAGTACACGCAGAACTTGCAGGCCGAAGAACGGAATATCTTTCAGAAGGGGAACGATTTCTTTTTTGATGGGTTCTTTATAAAAAAGCTTGGGAACCGGGCGGCCTTTGAGGATATGCTCTTCCACGAGCAGGGGCATGTCTTCCGGTTTCAGCTTTCCGTAGAATATCCCTTCAGGGTAAACCACGATGATCGGGCCTTCGGCGCAAAAGCCGTTGCAGCCCGTGATCACGACTTTCACTTCTTCGGCGAGTCCCCGGTCCTTAAGCTCTTTCTCCAGACGCTCCCGAACTTTGAAGGCCCCACAGGAAACGCAGGCTGTCCCTGCGCAGATGAGCAGGTGGGACCGAAAAACTTTCATGGCCATTGATTACCTCCCGCACTCTTAAAACGTCGTTTCGCTACCCACGGCCAGGGCGTATTTTTCCACTATCTTCCCGCCGAGGACGTGCTCGGAGAAGATCTCCCGCATTTTTTCGGGGGTCAGATCGACATATTTCACGGGTGCAGCCCCAAGGAGTTCTACTGTAATCATAGGTTCCCGGCTGCATAGCCCTGCGCATCCGGAGGTTGTCAGGATGACATCCTTGAGGTCCCGTTTTTCGATCTCATCCATGATCGTGGTCATGACTGCCCGGGCCCCGGAAGCGATGCCGCAGGTGCCCATGTGGATGTTGACCTTGGCCCGGTACCCCCCCTCGCGCAGAGTGACCCCTGCCTGAACGGATTCTTTGATTTTTTTCAGATCTTCGATGGATAACTTAGCCATTGGTTAATTCCTCCCTGAGGAGCAGAGGGTTTATGTGTAATCCTTGATAATTTCCAGGGCCCTGGCTGGTTCCGGAACGCCATGGACGTCATCGTTAACGCACAGCACCGGCGCCAGGCCACATGTTCCCGGGCAGTTGATCACTTCCAGAGTGTAGCGAAGATCCGGAGTGGTCTGGTTCACATCCACGTTAAATTCTTTGCGTAACAGATCCAGAATCGCTTGCCCGCCGCGCACATAACAGGCTGTGCCCAGGCAGACGCGGATGGTGTGTTTTCCCCGGGGGGTCATGGTGAAGAGAGAATAAAAGGTGACCACCCCGTAAATCTGGCTGGGGTGCAGCTTCATGCCCTCGGCAATGTAGTGCTGGACCTCCAGCGGCAGAAACCCGGTTATCTCCTGAGTCTCCTTGAGAACAGGGATCAGGGTTCCCTGTTTATGCTTATACCTCTCGATGATCGCGTCGATCTTCTTCCACTGCTCCGGGGGGATCTTGCCGGAGGAAGTTTCTGCCCGGCTTTTTTCCTCGTTCATAGTCTATGCCTCTCCTTGATCATGATCCTTCTTTCCTCAAGCGGCCAACTCTTCCAGACCAGCCAGGATGTGTCTGCGTAAAGCCGAAACCACCCGGGGTTCATTCAAGGGCACATCGCCCAGGGCGCCCTTGATCTCCCTGGTGTCCAGGGAAAAAGAAGCTCCGTCCTTACGATGCCCATAGAAGAGATCCACTTCGGGGTGCCCCACGATCAACGTGATTAAAGTATCGCCCATATTGCCTAGGGGCTGGCGGTCGATGTGGCTATGTTGAAACGTAGCCCGCACTTTGGTGCCCTGTCCAGGGGAGGATTGCAGGCAAAGCTGGCCATTGCTGATCCGGCAAGCTTCGCTAAGCAAGGGCAGCCCCAGCCCCACGCGCCGGACAGTTTTGGTGGTGAAAAAAGGATCAAGGGCGCGCTGGATCATTTCTTCATCCATCCCGCAACCGTTATCCACGATTTCTATGGTCATCCGGTCTTCCCGCAAATCCTCTTCCAGGCGGATTTCCACCAGTTTCGCTCCTGCTGCCAAGGAATTTTCCACTATGTCCAGAATGTGTAGCGAAAGATCCTGCACAGAGCTAACCCGCTCATCTCCGCCCTGAAATCCCCATCTGGTAAAGTTTCCCGACCACTTCAAAGGCCGGAAGGTCGGTGAGAAGAAGGGGAATATTTTCCGCGTCCGCCTTGGTTAGGGTTTGCTTTTCCGGCTCCCTCCCGCCGATGAGAATGATGCCGGCAATCTCTTTCAGGCTGGCTACAGCCACTATGTTCTGGTGCGTTTGCAGGGTGACCCACAGGTCGCCGGCTTTGGCATTGGCCATCACGTCGCTTAAAAGGTCGCTGACATAACCGCCCGTAATTTCTGCCGAGAGCCTGGACAGAGCGGAAAGGGGTTTAAGCCCTAATTTATCCACGATTTGCTTAAGCATCATGGCAGAGCCTCGGAGATCAACGGTCTACTTCAGCCAGGACAATATCAATGGACCCGATGACAGCTACTACATCGGCTATCAACCGCCCTTCAACCATTGTAGGGAGAGCGCTCAAGTTGATAAAAGATGGCGGCCGCACCCGGAAGCGGAAGGGCTTGTTGCTGCCATCGCTTAACAGATAAAATCCCAATTCCCCCTTGGGGGATTCGATGCTGGCGTAAACTTCCCCCCGGGGAACCGGAAACCCCTCGCTGGCGATGTGGAAGTGATGAATCATGGCCTCAATACTTTCCTGGACTTTTGCCCTGGGAGGGTAAACCACTCTGGGGTCGTCCACCAGCACTTTCCCGCCGGGCATTCTGTCTAAAACCTGGCGGATGATTTCGTTGGACTGCCGCATTTCCATGAGTCTTACCAGGTACCGGTCGTACACATCGCCATTTTTACCCGTGGGAACGATGAAATCATAGGATTCGTATCCACAGTAAGGCATGGCCTTACGCAAATCCCAGTTCACGTTCGAAGCTCGAAGAATCGGGCCGCTCAACCCATAATTAATGGCTTCCTCCCCGGAGATGGCTCCGACCCCCTGGGTGCGCCGCATCCATATTTTATTCCTGGTCAGGAGGGTTTCGTATTCATCCACGTGGGAAGGAAAGGTCCGGATGAACTCCCGGCACTTGGCTTCAAATTCTTCCGGCAAGTCCTGAACAAGACCCCCAACCCGAAAGTAAGAGGGCGTCAGACGCGAGCCGCAAACCATTTCGAACATGAACATAATTTCGTCCCGTTCCCTAAGCGCGTAAAAGAGCGGGGTCATGGCTCCAATGTCATGGGCATGCGTCCCCAAGAAGAAAAGGTGGCTGGCAATCCGCTGTAATTCAGATAGTAAAACCCGGATAGCCTGGGCCCGCGGCGGAGCTTCGGTCCCGATAAGTTTTTCCACCGCCAGAACGTAGGCCAGGTTGTTGGTCATGCCGGCCACGTAATCCAGGCGGTCGGTTAAGGTAATGCACTGGTGGTAGGTCTTGCTCTCAGCCAGCTTTTCCAGCCCCCGGTGGAGAAAGCCGATGTCCGGGGTGGCCTTGACCACTACTTCGCCGTCGAGCTCCAGGATGACCCGCAAAACGCCGTGAGTGCTGGGGTGCTGGGGCCCCATGTTAATGATCATCGTGTCCGTTTTAGCCATTTCCACTTTTCTCCGTCGCCAGGGGTTTTACCCTCTGAGCGGATAGTCTTTACGTAAAGGGTACCCTTCCCAATCCGGGGTAAGCAGGATCCGCCTCAGGTCAGGGTGTCCATCGAACTTGATGCCGAACATGTCAAAAACTTCGCGCTCCATCCAATCAGCTCCCTTCCAGACAGATACAACGGAAGTTAAATGCGGGGCCGTTCCGGGCAGGGAAGTTTTCAGGCGCAGCCGGCTTCTGGTTTTCATCGCGCATAGATGATAGATGACCTCGAAACGGGGCTCGCTGGGATAAAAATCCACGCCGCACAGGTCGGTCAGATAATCATAGGAAAGCTCGGGGTCATCGTGCAAAAAACGACAGATGGGGAGAATATCCTCCACCCGAAGGATTAAGGTGTTTTCTCCCCTAAAAGATGAAGCGCCAAGAACGGATTCCAGGAATTTTTTTTGCACTTTGCTGGTTAGGACTTCCAGATCCATGGTCGATTACCTTTCCGTCAGCTTTTCTTGGCTGATCTTCTCGTGAAGTTTTATAATTCCATAGAGCAGGGCCTCGGGACGGGGAGGGCATCCGGGGATATAGACATCCACCGGCAGATACTGGTCGATCCCCTGGACCGTGGCGTATGTGTCGAAGATCCCGCCGCTGGAAGCGCAGGCCCCCATAGCGATCACCCATTTGGGCTCGGGCATCTGCTCGTATATTCTCACCACTGCCGGCAGCATCTTTTTGGTCACCGTTCCGGAGATGATCAACAGGTCGGCCTGCCGGGGAGAGGGACGGAAAACTTCCATGCCGAAGCGGGCCAGGTCATACCGGGCGGCGGCAACATTAATCATCTCCAGGGCGCAGCAGGCCAGCCCGAATCCCGCCGGCCAGAGAGAGGATTTCCTGGCCCAGTTGACTAACTTTTCCAGAGAAGCGGTGGCGACGTTATTTCCCAGATGAGTTTCTATTCCCATTCCAAGGCTCCTTTTTTCCAGACGTAGATGAAGCCCACGAGGAGGATGGCGATAAAGACGGCCATCTCCACCAGACCGAAGATTTTCAGCTCCTTGAAAATCACGGCCCAGGGGTAGAGAAAAACAGCTTCAATGTCGAAGATGATGAAGAGCATGGCGATGATGTAAAACTTTACGGAAAAGGGCTTGCGGGCTTGGCCAATGGGATCCATTCCGCACTCATAAGGAATCATTTTCTGGGGAGTTATTTTGCGTTTGCCGATAATCGCTGAAAGGAATATGACGACCAGGGCAAATCCCACGGCCACCACTAAAAAAATTAAAATGGGCAGGTAATCAGTAATCATTATTCATTATCCCCCTAAAAAGTTCAGGTTGGGAGGCACATAAAAAAAGGTACCTAGACATCAGGAAAAATCCAGGTTCCCATTGTCCAACCAATTTATTTAATGGGAGGTTCTTGCAAGGCTCAAAATCTGTCGCTCAATTGTCATGCCGGGCAAGCGAAGTCCTGCGCCGCCCTGGTGTACAGGGCGAGCGCGACCCGGACTTAGGTTTTTCAGGCTGCCCTGGATTCCCGCTGAAGTTTACCCTCGCGAAAGCGGGGGCGGGAATGACGGTTTTGATGACTTTTGCAAGAGCCTCATGGGATTTAGAATTAAAGCTTACGCAAAAAAGGCAACTGTAAATATACCGAATGAATCATCATTCAGTATATTGGATTAACAAAAATAAGAAACCTTGTCAAGTTTTTTTTTAATTTTATTTCGAATAAAAATGCGCAGGATGATTTTAGTTAACATTGACGCTATTCTTGAACCTGTGTTATAAGTAATAAAAAATCTATCCATGAACAAAAATAAACTTACAGTGGAAGAGAAAAAATTAATCCGCCAGATTCAAGGAGACCTTCCCCTCTGCCGCACCCCTTATGCGCCCCTGGCTCAACAGTTGGGGTGGGAAGAGCAAGACCTCCTGAAACGGGTTCGCTCTTTCATAAAGCGGGGACTGATACGTCGTTTGGGGGCCATTTTGCGCCATCAAAAGGCCGGTTACCGGGGGAACGCCATGGTGGTCTGGAAAGTGCCGGAAGACCGGATTCTAAGGGTTAGCCAGGCCATGGCCGCCTTTCCGGCAGTCAGTCATTGCTACCTCCGTCCTTCCCAGCCTAAGTGGCCCTTTAATTTTTACACCATGGTTCACGGGCAGAAGCAGAAGGATTGCCGCCGGGTGGCCAAGAAAATTTCCCGGGAAACCGGGCTTACGGATTATCAACTCCTTTCTTCCAGGCGGGAGCACAAAAAATCGAGCATGCGCTATTTTGAATAATTAATCGCCACAGAGCGCTTCGAGTAGAGAGCAGGCGCGCAAAGGTACAGATCAATGACTTCCAATGTATCCATCGTTTCCGATATCGTGGCAAATGGCCATCAGATCATCCCTTACGATTCCTGCTCCCCCTCTAAAATTCCGTACGGTGGGTTTTCCCCAGTACGGCTTCAAACGAGAATTCAACCGAGACCTTCGTCCGCTCCCCCTGAGCTTAAGCGCAAGACCCGCATCCCATCAGGCACAGCAGACTTATACGCGGCTAAAGTCCAGGCCTCACCTCCTATAGTCTTGGACTCCCCAAGACAATACAGCAAAGCTGTTAGCGGAGTTGTTAGCCATGAACCCTCCCGTCCAGAGGCCCTTGGCTCACCAGAGGGTTATGTTGTCCCACCGGGTCTTCGCTTACTACGGCCTCATGAGCCCTTCTCGGTATCTCCCCCTGGCTTATCTGTTTCGTCCAGGCGGGTCTTTGTCCTACGGTCTGATAGTAACGGATACCGAGAGGTTCCCCAATTTACTCCACATGTCTCTCTCACCGTGCCGCCGTCCGTACCCCGACAGACCAGATGGAGCAAGCACAGGCACAGCAGGTTTAGGCTAAGAACTTTCCGTTTCCAGCCCTTTCGTCTGCTGGTGCCAAAGAGTCTCAAGCCATGCCCCTGTTTCCTGTACCCCTGGACTGTTCCTCCTCCATCTACCCTGGCCTTCGCCTCCT
>VGSF01000003.1 GCA_016875165.1 Deltaproteobacteria bacterium | reverse complement strand
ATTTTGAGTGTCTCACTTTTCGAGAAAAAGCCCATTTTATCGGCACTCGTACCACCAAAATGCACAAAACTGATCACCATGCCAGACAACCAATTGACTTTATTCGATTATTAATTGGACACCCGTGATAAAAGCTATCCGAAAGTTCCCACCCCCTCCTCTACAAATTAAATGTTTCACCTCCTCGTCCGTTAAGTCCTGGAAATTTCCTGTTGAATAATTCCTTTATGCCACCCATGGGAAATTAATGATTAAGTTAATATAATAAAAAAAATTGTCAAGGCAATTTTCGATGGCCTCGTAAAAAGTCGTCACTCCGGTGAAAACCGGAGTCCAGAGGTTTGATAAGTCCTTGAAATAACTGGATTCCGGCTGGAGTTTATCCCGATGAAAATCGGGGCCGGAATGACGGGGAAAGGGGCTTTCGGACTTTTTACGAGTTCACCAATTTTTGATTCGTATAGAACAAGGCAAAAAGACTTGACTTTTTTCTCAAAGAAGAATAATCTACCCCGAATGCCTAATAATCAAATGAGGATAAAGCTAATCAAATGAATAAACTGACTGAAGATGAGATAGTCTGGTTGATGAGCGCTCTTACCCATAGAGATTGTAAGGGCTGCATCTGGAGGGAACGCGAAGAAGAAAAATATCGGTGTTTCCCGAGCGGGGATTCACCCTGTAAGATTTTTGTTGATAAAGTTTTTCAGGGACTGGAACGGGCAGAATTAATCTGAGCTTGGCCTATGCGGAAACAGCCGGCCACTTTTTCTTCACCACAGAATAACCTTCATAAGAAGTATTTTTCGGGCTAAAGCAACCGGCAACAGCCTCCTTTCAACCCTCCTCCCTACTTTTGCTAATGAGGTCAGACATGGAAAACAAAGGCATCGCGGATGTTTTCACGGAAATTGCCGACATCCTGGACATTCAGGGAGAAAATCCGTTCCGGGTACGCTCATATCGCAGCGCGGCCCGGACCATTGAAGACCTCGGCCAAAACCTCCAGTCTATGGTCAAGGCTGGCAAGAACCTTGAGGAGATTCCGGGAATCGGCAAGTCCATCCGCGAGAAGATCGAGGAAATCATATCTACGGGACGATGTCATTTGCTGGAAGAACTCCGCGCCCAGGTTCCTGCGGGTGTGACTGAGCTCCTGAAGTTAGAAGGTCTGGGCCCTAAAAAAGTCAAAATACTCTATGACCAATTAAGCGTGGACTCGCTGGACCGTTTGGAAAAGGCGGCGCTGGCCGGCCGTTTGCGCAACCTGGCCGGAATGGGCTTGAAGACGGAAGCAAAAATATTAACATCGATTGAAAAATACCGTGCCGGCATAGGCCGCTTCAAACTCTCGGTTGGATTCATCTATGCTCAGGCTCTTCTGGAATACCTGAAGGAGGTTCCAGGGGTGAAGCGGTTGGACCCAGCAGGCAGTTTCCGCCGGCGGAAGGAAACAATCGGAGACCTGGACATTTTGGCCATCTGCGGCAAAGCTTGTAAAGTGATGGACCGCTTCACGGAATACGGAGATGTTGCCGAAGTCCTATCCCAAGGCGAGACCAAGTCCAGTGTTCGTTTGCAGTGCGGCTTGCAGGTGGATGTGCGAGTTCTTGAAGAGGAAAGCTATGGGGCGGCCTTGCATTATTTTACGGGGTCGAAAGCTCACAATGTGGCCATCCGTGAGCGGGCGAAAGAATCAGGACTAAAAATCAATGAATACGGAGTATTTCGCTCCAAAGATGAAAAGCGCTTAAGCGGCGCCACGGAGGAGGAAGTATTTAAAGCCGTAGGCCTTCCCTTCATTCCGCCAGAACTCCGGGAAGATCGGGGAGAAATCCAGGCCGCCGGGAAAGACATGCTGCCGAGGTTGATCGATCTGGCGGACATTCGGGGCGATTTGCAGATGCATACTACTGCCTCGGACGGAAAGAACTCTATTGCGGAGATGGCTCAGAGGGCTAAGGAAATGGGTTATTTTTACATCGCCATTACCGATCATTCCAAAGCTGTTCGCGTGGCCGGGGGACTGGATGAAAAAGAGCTGGCCCGGCATCTCAAAGCCATTGATAAAGTCAATGCCCAATCTCCCGGCATCTACATCCTCAAAGGAGTGGAAGTGGATATCCTGCCCGATGGGAGTCTGGACTTAAAAGACGACATCCTCAAAGAATGCCAGGTGGTCCTCGCTGCTGTTCATTCCCGCTTTAACATGGAAGAAGGAGAAATGACCCGGCGGATCATTAAGGCCCTGAAAAACCCCAACGTAAACATCCTTGCCCACCCTACCGGACGATTGATCCTGGAGCGGGAAGCTTACAAGGTGAACTTGAAGGAAGTCATCCAGGCCGCCATCGATTATGGAGTAATCCTGGAAATAAATGCCTATCCGGACCGGCTCGACCTGCGGGATGTGGATGCCCGTATGGCCAAAGAATTGGGGGCCAAATTGGTGATTTCCACGGATGCCCACAGCGCCGCTCAACTGGAACTAATGAAATTCGGCGTTTTTACTGCCCGCCGCGGATGGGTAGAGGCCAAAGATGTGATCAATACCTTGCCTCTGGAGGAGTTATTTAAATTTCTGCGATAAAAAAGTGTCCGATTCATAAGATTGATGGTTTCGTAAAAAGTCTGCAAATGCGGTTTTCCGTCATTCTGGCGAAAGCCGGAATCCAGTTATTTCAAGATGTTCTGGACCCCGGCTTTCGCCGGGGTGACGATCTAAGAGATTTTTTACGAGATCATCAAGATTGCTGATCTCGTAAAAAGTCCTGTTCTTGTCATTGCGAGGAATTCCGCATTTGCGGGACGACGAAGCAATCTTATATTTTCGGGCACTTATAAAAACGAGATTGCTTCGCTGGCGCTCGCAATGACCCTTTCGCGACTTTTAACGAGGTCATCACTTTTGATTTTCGTTTATGCTTTCAGAATGATGGTCAGGACCCGGCCCGGACGGGAGGGGGAATCTCCCGTGAGCACAAGGCGGTACTTCTTTCATTGGTAAGGGCGGGGCTTCCGCCGAAGATGGCCCGCCTACCTTCGATCCCGCTGGTTGGGTTTCAATTTAACTTCATTGCCTAATTCTTTTTTAATACGAGCCAGAAGTTCGGAGGCGGGTTCATAAGAGCGGCCTGCGCGGCGGACCAGTTCGGCTTCAGTAGGAATCAGGTCGCCGCGGAAGGTTTTGGCAAAGATTGTCTGTGGTAGCTCTTCCGTCCAGGCTCTGGCCGCAAACTCAATCGCATTAAAAATTTCCTTCCCCCTTCATCTTTTTTAAGTCTCCTGATAAAATCTTTATCCCTGACTACCCACCTAATATGTATCAGGCAACCTGACCCTTCTCCTCTTCAAAGTTGTCACGCCTTCCCTTATCTGGATCCATATTTTGTACGATTTTCCGCAATTACAACTTGTTTTTGCCTGGCCCGTGATGGCTCCAAATTTTTACCCGCCCTCGGTAAATCCCTGACCTCAAGAGGACGCAGTCATTTGATCCGGTCCTTATCGTAGATAATTAGACGTGTACCGGTTGCCGCAGCAGTTTAAGCCGCCCGCTTAGCCGCCCGGCGAAGCGCCTTGTCAATGCCCGCCGCGTATTCTTCAAACCGTTCCTGTGAAGATTTCATGCTTTTGTCCCCTTCTCCAGCAATATCGGATCTCGTCCCGCATTATCATATAAAAACCAGGTGTTGCGGGACGTTGATGTAGATCGCTATCTTGAGTGTCACTTCATACTGCATGTTATTTCTCCCAGACAAGCGCTGAGCGAGAGGGAACGTTCGTGCAGAAATTGCTTCCAGAATTCATTTCACGTCCTGCACGAACATCCCGGGTACCCAGGTGCAGGAGGGCGAACTTCCTCTGGTTTTGGTTCAGGATGGTTTGTATGGATCCGATTTATCTCGTTATTCCTGGTTGCCCGCCTGCTTTGGCGCAGCGCCATAAAACCCAGGTTTACTCTCTTCGATAATGGTGACATTCATTAAGCCAAGCTTCTTGCATAGCATATTCACATCGAGCCTTTTTCGGCTTTTTATCCACTGAGCGGGAGTCATGCCTTTATCCCTAATTTCTTCATCGATTTCTTCCCGCACCTTATGAATCCATTCCAAGGATTTTGTTTCCCATTCTTTTTTATTCTTCATATTCGATGACCTCCTCTGGCGAAACGATCTCTATCAGGGGGTATCCGAGTCGAAGATTCACGGCATGAACCGCACGCCTCGTCCTGATGTTCACGATATCCCGGAAATTCCAGGAAACAACAGCATCCACACCGCTAACTGTATCGACTGCAAGATGTCGCAAATCCAGCCTTGCACCTTTGCGAATAAAACCCTCCCTTTCATACGTTTCCAAGAGATCGGCGGAATATTCATTTTCAGAGATTACCAGCACCGGAACTGCTTGAATCTCGCTAACCAACTTCTTCTTCAATTCTTCATGGCATCGGTCTATTTCTTCGAGGACTATGTTTGAAATAATCCCGGTGTGTTTGCCCTCCACAATAGAGTCTAAAAGGGCGCGGGTAATTCTTATCCTCTCTGGCATTTCCTCGTCCGACATCTCACCAATTACGGAGGTATCCAGGTACAGTCTCATCACATCCTCTTCATCATGGCCCTACTCCTAATTTATTTATCTTGGCATGGCCAAAAGCATAGCATCGAGGAGACGCTTTTCCTCGCTGTCCTTAGGATACAACGCCGACAAGGCGTTGGCAAGGCGCAGGAAATCGGGGCCGCGTTCCAATTCTTCCTTTAGCAAAGCCCGCAATGCGTTTGCCAGGCCCGCCTAGAGGGAATCGAAATAGTTCAGCCGGATATCCCCTGACTGGACCGGAGAGGGAATCCGCCAGCGTACGCTCGGTAGCGATGCGCGATAAAATGAGCAATGCATCCAAAAGGTTCGATTTGCCGGAGGCGTTTGGCCCGAAAAGGACTGTAAAGGCGGGGAATTCAACTACAATATCAGCAAGTGACTTGAAACCCTGAACACGAATCCGTTTTAACATCAACGGTTCTCCTTTCTTTCCTTGGGTTCCTCACCAGTACGCCCTTCGTTTGTTGATTGTTTTTATTTTCCTTAGACCCATCAAAATGCAATCCCAATGCCTATGGAAGTTCCATATTCATCAAGATGTTCTTTGCCAATATCACCATTCTCTCTGCAAGCTCCCTCTTAATTATTCTTTTCTCATCATAGTCTGCTTCATTTCTCGCTCTTCTGAGTTTGTCAAGAATTCTCCCTATGTTTTGTTCTTGCAGAGTCTTTGAATCCCTATATGCATTTATGACTTTCCAATGGATATTTTCCCTGCTTTTTCCGCTATAATCTTGATACCCTTTCTTATTCCTAGCCACGCAAAATGCGCCGAAATAAGATCTACTTATGGAAGATCTCAAATAGGATTCTTCTTTTGAATTTAGGAGTTCCTCCGCGAGCAAAACATAATCATGCCAATTGAAGCTCATAATGGCTCCTCTGTTATATTCAATTTCCCTCTCGTTTCCTTCATTCGCCCAAGGAACCACTCTTCCGCAAGCCTATTTTCCAGTTTAACCGCTTCCTCCGCACTGTATGACGATTTAATAATAATAAACAATTCATCCCAGTTTTCTTCTGTATCATGGTAAAGATCCAGGAAAATTTTCACATTCTCCCCGAAGACCGAAATAATTCTATCCTTTGCCTCTTCCAATATAGGATACAAATATTTTTCTTCTTCTAGAAAATTTTGGATTTCCTTTCTCCGATCTAAAGAAATCTCATATTTCCCGGTTATTTCATCAAATTTTGATAACAAAACAGGTAATTGGGCAGTAATGACCATCTCTTTTTCAAGTGAATCAAGTGCCTTCTTCGTATCTTTCCCCAAGCTTCCAGATAATTCTCCATCAGCAGAAATTCTAGAATGGAATACGCATGTTTGACCACAATCAAATCTTATCTCTATGAGTTTAATCTGGTAATCTCCACGCAATAATGACTCCACCCTTTTCCCCCTAATTATTCCTCGTCCCAGGGCAGGATGAATAATTGCATCATCTTCCTTTAATGCATCCCAGAACATTTCGTGCAGACCAATCTCCCAAGCCATTATTCTTAAATAAGCATCGTATCGATCAAAAGCTTTAATTGACGCATACGTTAGTCTTTCTTCACCCGTGCTTATTTCAAAAATATGAGTTGCAATTTTCAAAATATAGTCTTTGTCTTGGAGTTTTTCGAGAAAACTTGAAGGGATTATCCGAAGGCCATAATATGATCCGAAAAGCCCACCAAGAAATGCTGCTATCGTGTCTGTGTCACTTCCTAGCATATTCACCGCTTTGATAATTCCTTTTTTAGGATCATCAAAATATTTTAGGAAAAGAAATATGGCCACTAGAATTGTAGTAATGCCGGACCCCTTATGGCCTTCATTGAATGCTTTGGTTAGATTGTAAAAGGCGCTATCATCAAAGATGATTTTTTCTTCTATTGCCCCTAGATAATGGATAGATTCATTCCGTGTCTTCTCGAAGACTTCTTTGAAACGTATGCCATTTAAAGGTTTTCTATCCCATTCCTGAACCCATTTTTGAATAAAATCATCCCCTTTAAAAGATTCGGAGAAGCTCCTTACTACGTCATGCAAAAAGGAAAGGAATATTTTTCTTGAAAAGCTCTTTTCCTTTATTAAGAAATTGGCCGCTGATGCATAAATTATGCTTCCCAGAATCCCCCGAGGGTGTCCGTGTGTGATAATAGAATTTATAAATACATCGCGATAAAGCCTCTTTTCGTTGTTGATATTAACAAGAGCAAGGGGAAGCGTTCTCATCGCGGCGCCATTAGCACCAGCATTTCTATACGATAAATCTTTTGTCATATAGAAATTATTTATCCATTCCTTTCCGGTCTGGTTCAACTTTCTGGCGGCTATTTTAATTGTCCTACCACCTCCACGCTCATAATGGAGCCAAAGTGGTAACTCAAAATATGCAAATTTATCCGGATTAAAATCCCCATTTTCATCCATACATCTATAAACGGCAAGGGTTAGCTGCGTGTCATCCGAATATTCACCTTCTTTAATAACCTCCTTATATCCCCAAAATCTACCCCCTACCATTTTTTGCCAGGGTATATAACCTTCAAGATGCTTTTTTCCGAACCGCTTTTCGACCTCTCTTGGATATCTACCAAATTCGGTCGGCCAGCCCAAAGCGTCTCCCGCCGCACTAAAAATAAGGGCGCCTTTAAATTTCTCTAAAATTTCCGTTCCAAATAGGGGTTTATGCGTTTCCATAATATTATTCCTTTATTTGAAAGGATGTTTCAACCCAGCGAGTATCATTAAGATAATACTGAACGGAAAAAGACCCTATATCCAACTTTTCGATATCTAGGCTAGACCAATGCCAATATCTGCTTTCTCGTTCAAATTCTGTGTTTTCCTGCAATATCGGATTGCCAATATTATTTCGCCAAATAAATTTGGCTCTCGCGCATGCCGTAACATAAATTTTTAATAGGATGGTGATTTTATTATCGCTTTTTTTCGAGAAGATTGTTTTATCTTGGAAAGTGGTCGCATTAACCTTTTCTTTTGTAATTTCTTCTGGGGTTAATTTGAAATCATCAACTAAAGGAAAGCCTGAACTAAAAAGGTTCTTATCAATATTGAAGGTTGGATGTCCGCGTTTTCTCCAAAGTCTTATCCCCTCCTTTTGACTTGCCTGGCTTATGAATGTAATTTCCTTTATGTGTTCAATGGGTATCCCATCAGGGACCAGACATTCAGCTTGAACATTCCGGTGCCATTTCTGTTTCGGCTCTACCCATCTCTTGGCTAAGTGGGCTCTTATTGTATCAAAATCAATCAACCTCAAACCTTCTAAGCCCTGTTTTCTCTGATGTCCATCTATTGTTTGGGTGGCATTGGTGTCGGTAAAAAAGACTCCCTCCCAAGTTGCAACGATGGGATCTATCAGGAGATAACAAATATGCGCCCCTTGAGGATTTCTGCCCTCTGGATATTGCTGAATTCTATATGCCATGGGGGTATTGGGACAAAAATATAAATGAACCTTATCCCAATTGCCATGGGTTTTATCCAACCCAAGAGATAATTCATTCCCACCAGTAATGATTTTATCGAGGAGCCTTGCTTTTTCCAATTTTTGTTTGCTCAGTAAGCCACCGCACTCAGAAATTACAGCTAGGTTATCGACAGCTGTAAAGTGATAAAGACATTGAATCCCATATTTTGTCAAGATTCTTTTCATTTCGGCATATTCCGGATGAAATATCTTAGTCATTTTTTTTCAGAGGACATTGAAACTTGAATTTTTTTAAAATTTTTAAATTTGTGAATATTTTAATGCCGTATCGTAACTCCTCGAAAAATAAAAAAGAAACGTTTGTCTCGGAAGCTCTACCAAAAATTCAATGTTTTATCTCTTTTTGGAAGATGTTGGCTTTCCGTTTTCCCCAATCCTCTTTTGCTTTATGCTCGCCTTTAATCCTGGCCAAAAGGGCCGAAGCAGGTTCGTAGGGGCGGCCTTCGCGGCGGGCCAGTTCAGCCTCTGTGGGAACCAGTTCACCACGGAAGGCCTTGGCTAAAATTGCCTGTATCATTTTTTCAGCCCGCAAGGTCGCATCCTTTACTCGATTATCAATCATGCCGGCGAGCTTGAATAAAGCCTCGACACGTCGGACAATCTCTTTTTGCTCAGCATAAGGCGGCAATGGTACTGCCAAATCATTAAGGATTCCGATATTAATATTTTTCTGCGCCGTGGCAGGCGCATATTGATCAAGATTAGCACGCGCCGTCCTTATGAAAAATTCTGCATATTCGGCAAAACATAGATCTTGATCCAGGATTAAGCCAACAACGCTGTCGGGGAAACAGGCTGGGTAAGTTAATATGGCAGAGGCCGCAATATTTGCTGCAATTGTAATAGATACCGTGCCAGCAGGCCAAAGATGGCTTTGGGCAAGGCCGGTTTCGTTATACGTCTGCTGGTGTGACGTAATACGTCCTGCGGATTGGGCAATATCGCCTGTCTGAATAAAGGGGTAAGGTCCTCCATAAAGATGAGCCGCATTCCGAGGACGATGCTTCGACTTGCCCCGACTCATTTCACCCAGATAAGGCAGATAAATCCAAGTCCATTCATTGGGAATTTCGGGCAACTCGATAGTTTCAACCTTTCGTGAATCAATATTTTCAGGTTTCTTTGGCGAGTGCTTGCCCTCCTCTTTAGCCTTTTTGCAATCGGCCATATATTTTTGTTGGCGCTTCCACAATATACGTTCAACAAGCTTTTCTGCCGGTTCAAGATCCGCCTGCGCGTCTCGCCATTCGGCGGTTAGGCGGCCGGAGCAGGCGGCGGAGAGGACGGAATGGCGGAAGCGTTTGAGGATGGCTTGAACTTTGGCCAGGTGCTCACGCGCCGCATTGACTTGCGCGAGCAGTTCTTCCACTTTTACCACGATTCGTTTTTGTTCAGCCAATGGAGCAAGGGGAATGGTTGTCCCGGGAGCGAAGCTCTGATTAACTCCCCCCTGAGCAGAACCGCGGAAGTTTTCAAGAATGCGATCTTGTCCCGCTCTGGAAAATAAAAAATAGAATATAAAGGGTGGGTACACTCCCTGCGCTGGTCGGCAGATAAAAACATGTTCATTGACGACAGCAGGATTATGAGGAAAGTTATCACGAACCAGGGCTACCTTTCCTGTGGTTGCACCATCTTTAACGATCAGGATATCACCAATTTGAATCCGGCCGCGGTTCATTTTTTCGAAAAAGTTCTTTGGCACAAACTTAATGATCGCAAACCGAAAGCCTCCATTATTGTCCAAATGTTCACCACCGATACTGGGTACACCTTCTTTGAGCTCCCGAACGCCTCCTTTGGGGCGAGAACCGGCTTCAAGCGTGAAGAGAAGCTGATCGAGGGTTGTTTCAACCCAGCCTTCCGGCAGATCCCAATCTGAAGGGATATCATCGACAATCGACCTATTTTTGTGAGAATTGGCAACCATTATATCTACTTATTCTCTAAAGACGAAGCTTCCAAGCTATTGCTATTTTCCAACATTGTTACAATAGCATTTAACTCAATAACAGCGCTTTCAAGTTCCGCTATGGCATCGACAACCAATTCTTCTGGCTCGGGCAATTCATCCATATCATCAAGGGATTCATCTTTGAGCCACTTGAGGTTGTCGATTTTGAAATCGCGTTCTTTCACTTCGTTAATGCTGAAGCAGCGCCAGCGGTCCTCTTTTGATTTTTTGGGATCGCGTTTGGCACGGCCTTCAGGATTAAGGCCAAAACAGGCTTCGAATTCGGCGAAGTGCTGCGGTGTAAGGGGGCGGTCCTTTTTGGTGATTCGCGGGACATTGGTTCGAGCATCGTAGACCCAAACCTTCTCTGTTTGATAACCCTTGGTAAAAAAAATTACATTGGTCTTGGTGCCGGGACTGTAGGGAGTGAATGTCCCATTTGGGAGGCGCAGGACGGTATGCAGGTCGCAATCCTCGGTGAGAATCTTGAACACTTCACCGGCCTGATCAACAAAAAGGACGTTATCTGGCACCACGATGGCCGCACGTCCACCTGGTTTCAGAATGCTCATCACATGCTGGACGAAGTTGAGTTGTTTATTGCTGGTAGCAACCGTAAAATCATCACGATTAGGCGCTTGATTTGCGCCCTTGGTTCCGAAAGGAGGATTGGTCATAACGCAGTCATATCCAATCCCCCTTTTTGGTTCATAGATCGCGTCTCCCAGATAGATCGCAGCCTGGATGCCGTGCAGATAGAGATTCATCAAGGCCAGCCTTCTGGGCCGGGGGACGAGCTCGGTTCCGGAATAGGTCGAGGTTAAAATGCGTTTGGCTTCCGAACGCTCGAGACCGCCTTTGGTTTTTTCCATCAGCCATTCATAGGCGCAGACCAAAAATCCGCCGGTCCCGGCTGCCGGATCATGTATGCTAAAATCTTTACTCTTGCGGGGATCGGGTTGTACGCATCGAACGATGGATTGGATCAGAATTCGCGGGGTGAAATATTGCCCGGCCCCTTTCTTTCCCTCGGCGGCAGATTTTTCCAGCAAACCCTCATAGGCCGCGGCTTTTACATCCACGTTGAGAGCGGTCCACTCAATTTCATCGATGAGGTTAACAAGGCGTTTTAAATTGACCGGGTTGCTAAAACGGGACAAAGCCCCGGCATAAATAGCCCCGAGCATTCCGGGTTGTTCTCCCAGACCTCTCAAGGTTTTCATGTAGTGGTCCGTCAGATCAACTCCCGATTTTTCCCGTAAAACAGTCCAGGCATATTCCGGAGGGATTTTTACCCCTTTCTCCTCGATCATCTTGAGGAATAAGAGATAGGTCAATTGCTCTATGTAATCGCCATAGTCAATGCCGTCATGGCGGAGGGTATGACAAAAACCCCAGAGTTTGCCAACGACATCGGTCATAGATCTCCTCTCTAATAATCCCCCTCACCCTGGCCCTCTCCCGCCAGGGGAGAGGGGAAATGGGGAGGGGATAGGCTCTTCGTTCTTTTGGGTTTATAAACAGATTTTCTTTCAGCCACAAGGGCTTCTTTACTTGGTTTTTGGCGCTCAATTTCTACGCGAACTTTTGCCCCGAGAACATCGGCAACCCGGCGTAACATGCTTAAGGAGTGGCCTTCATAAGCTGTTGATTCAAGCCGGCTGATTTGCTGCTGCGATGTGCCCACTCTCCGGGCCAGCTCCTTCTGGGACATTCCGGAATCTTTCCTCAGGGAAGCCAGCTGAATCGCCACACCCCATGCTTCGCCGGCCTTTTTGAAGCGAGCTGCAAAATCCTGATCCTTTAATTGGTCTTCAAGATAGATGTCGAAGTTTGTTTTCCCCTTCATGAAGCATTCCTCACCATCCAATCGCGTTTTCTTTCCATGGCAACCTTAAGATAACGGACCGGAAATCCGCCTGCTCCTGTCTCATAAAACTCTACACTAAATTCCATATTCAGTCAACATCAATTTTGATGTTAAAATTGAGTCCCTTTCTAAGCCGCAATTGCTTCATTTATCTCCTGGATCAATATTCTTAGCTCCCCGTTAAAAATTTTGTCCAATTTATTACGTGAAAGTCCTTCGCGGGTGAAAATGGGAAGGGAATCCATATCTTCTTCTTCCATCAGCAGATTTTCGATCAGGTGCCTTCTGATCAAGGCCAGCCATTTTTCTTGTTCCTCCGTAAAAGAACGGCCGGATTTAATTTTGGCCAGGGCTCTATCAACCCTCAGTTCCGGGTTAAGCAATTCATCACCCCTAACTGCGTGGCGAATCATGGAGATGATGTCCGCGAGTTCCTTGTTATAGGCGCGGCGCAGGTTTTTTTCGGTAAACTTATCGTCCAGGAAATCCGGTTGGGTGCTCAAAATCTCCCTGAGGGTCTTCAAGTGCTTAGGGTCAAACTCCCGGGGGCGATGCAGTAGTATTTCCAGAGCCTCAATATGCCGGGGATTCTCTCTTACGAATCTTTCAAATTCCTGAAGATAGTCCTGCGGCCCGAGTTCTCTGCCATCCTTGGTCCTGAAGATAATACGCGAGCTCACATAATCTTCCGCCGTATCTGCTCTGAGGAAGGGCTTTTGGGGACGCGGATAATCTTTACAAATATCAAGAAAGTCTTCGCTTTGTAAAATCTTGATGGTCTGCTCCCATTCCTTCTCCAGCCTCTGGTGCAGGGTCCGGGCAAATTCGGCGATATCACAGCCCAGGATATAATTAAACGTAAGCCTGCCCTCCTGGGTGATATTTTTGGATATTCGGTGAAGCCTCTTCGATAGAACGCCGGTATTGTATTGCCGGTCCTCGTTGTCCGCGATAGCCTGGACAATTTCCCGGATGGATTTAGTTGCCTTTGCAGGAGCTTCAGCGGTGATACCGGTTGTCTTGCGGAAGAAATTCAGGAGGCTGCCGTTGAAGCAGTCAAAGACCGTAAAATGGGTTTTGTGGATTTCCGGACAGCGCCGGGTGCCCCGCCCCATCATCTGTTCAAAGAGGATTCTTGATTTCACCGGGCGCAAGAAAACAATATTCTCTATCCTGCGCACGTCCACCCCCGTGGATAACATATCCACAGTGACCACAATGCCCGGGTTTATGCGGTTGCGGAATTCACGTATCTTTTGCAAGGGCCTATCCACTGAAGGGCTGCCGGTTATTTTCTGCACAAAATCATCCCCTCGATTAAATTCCTCCCTCAGAATTTGAACCAGGAGATCACAATGGGAGATATGGGAAATATCGTTCTGGGCAAAGATTAAAGTTTTTGGGAAATGCCCGAGCTGCTCCTCCTGATCTAAGATATATTTTTTAATTTCCAGGACAATCTTCCTGTTCCGATCCGGGGCGGTCCAATCGATCTCCGTGGTGGGGGCTGGAAGCTCCCTCTGGTCTTCCAGGATTGAAAAAGAAAGCTGACCGGTTTGGGTATTTATTAGACCTATCTCTTCCCCCTCCTGCAGAAAAACACCCCGCAAGGTGATATCCGATTGTATGGCTACGGCGTCATAATCCACCAGGTACCCTTCACGCACGGCCCGCTCGTAATCGTATTGATAGACAATTTTCCTGAAGAAGGCAATGGTATGGGCCGCGGGTGTGGCGGTCAGTCCGATTTTAATCCCGTCAAAATGATTCAGGACTTCCCGCCATTTGCTTTCTTCCTGGGCGGTATATCCCCGGTGACACTCGTCGGCAATGATTAGATCGAAAGCATGAATGGGAATATCCAGCTTTGAGGCATCGGCGTCTTCATCCTGATCCCCTGACAAGTCTGAAAACATGCCTTCTTGGCCAAAAAGATTGATGCGCATGCGTTGAATGGTTGAGATATAAACAAAGCTATCTCGACTGCTCGGGCTGGTTAGATACTCTGCGGGAAGAATCTTCAGATTAAATTTCATATTCTCATCCAGGTCTTCTCGCCGGATCCGCTGGCTGTAAACTTCATGACACTGATCAAACTTTAAACCCGGTTCGGCTTCAAAACTGGCCATTTCCGTAACCACCTGGGCCGCCAGGGCTCTTCGATCTACCAGGAACAAGATGCGCTTGGCATAACCGGCTTTCATCAAACGGTAGATCAAATTTACTATGGTGAAGGTCTTGCCTGTGCCCGTGGCCATGGCTACCAGCATAAGGCGCCTTCGCTCCAAGATAGCCTGTTCTATGGCCTTTATGGCTTCGATTTGAAAAGGCCATAAGTATTTATCATCTATTTCATGCTCTCGAAGCCGCTCCTCGGCTGCGGCTACATTTTTATTCAACATTTCCATGAGGGCCCGAGGGGTGTGAAAGGCGGCAATTTCCCGCGAAAGGCTGAGCGGGTCTCTCAAATCCTGAAACCAGATTATTTTCCCATTGGTTGAATAGACAAAAGGAAGATGATAGTCGCCAAAGGAGCAAAGGCCTTCCGAAAAACCCCGGGCATATCTCTTAGCCTGTTGCAGGACATTTTGCGGCCCGATTTTTACTTTTTTCCCCTCAACGCAAGCCAACGCCCTCCCTTTGTGGAACAGCACATAATCGGCTGGCCCCGTTAACGTAGGGTACTCTTCAACAGCGCAGTGATCATCCTGGATGCCTGGCCGGAAGGGAATAATTGGGCCCCACCCCGCCTGTTTTAGGGCTTTGTCTATGAAAGCCTGTCTGGTTTTTGCTTCATTGAAGTCCGGATCGTTCACGACCTTTTCTCCGAATTGAAAGGTTACAATATTTTTTCTTCAACCATGCTCAAAATTTTATCTTTGGACACGATGACGTGATCGAGAATTCGGATGCCGAGCGTCTCAGCAGCCCTTTTAAGTTCTTTGGTTATGGTTTTGTCATCCTGGCTGGGCGTTGGGTCTCCGTTGGGGTGGTTGTGCACCAAAATAATTGATATGGCTGATTCTCGAATCGCCGGTTTAAAGACTTCACGAGGGTGGGCTAAACATTGACTTAAAAGGCCTATCGTAACCTGTTCGGATTTTATGACCTTATGTTTTTCATCCAGTAAAACCACATGAAATTCCTCCTGCTTGGCTTCCCGGCCCAGCCTCATAAAATGCTGTTTACAGTAGGCCAGGGCATCAGAGGTATTCCGAATTTTATGGCCCACCGCTGAATCAGCCTGACGTTGATTTGCCAACCTTTTCCCCAGTTCGAGGGCGGCCATAATTTGACAATAGGCAGTCTCTCCTATGGCTTTGCTGACCTGTTTAAGTTCACCTCTGGCTTGGAGAGACAGTTTTTCAAGGTCATTCCCAAAAAGTGCCGCCAGTTTCTCACCGGCCTGCATGGCAGATTCACCTTGAAGACCTGAACGGATCAGAATTGCTAAAAGCTCTGAAATTTTCAGCCCCGAGGCCCCAACTTTAAGAAGGCGTTCTCTGGGGCGATCAATGGCGGGGGACCTCTTTACCGTAGCAGTGATAACTCGATGATCGATCCACTTTTCAGCATTAAACCCATCTTTTTTAACTGACCACGAATAATGAGGATTTGTCTTAGACTCCCCCTTTATTAAATAACCATCCCGCACCAATTCGCCGATAACGCGGCCTATGAAAGCTGTTTTTTCACCCGGCAGGGATTCATAAATTTTGGGTTTATTAAAGGAATCTTTTTTTAGTAATAGACCAATCAATTCCTGATATCTGGAAAAGCGTTCTGCTTCTGTTTTAGTTTTCATTTTTGCGGATAAACTCTTTTTAAAAGGCCCTAATTTGATGATCTCGTAAAAAGTCAGAAAAGCTGTCACTCCTGCGAAAGCAGAAGTCCAGAACTGCTTGAATTAACTGGATTCCGGCTTCCGCCGGAATGACGGAAAAAGGGGCTTTCGGACTTTTTACGAGTTCATCTAATTTAATTGTATGGGAAATTCCTTTTTAAATCTTTAGGCGCTTGACACGTTCTCTTTACTTTTTTTGATAATTTTTTTTAAACTCTGTGATCTCTGTGCCCTCTGTGGCTATTAAGATGTTACTAATTTCCCTTGTACCATTCCCGGTAGATCTGCATCTCGATCTCCCCGAAGATCTTCTCATATTGTTCTTTTCCCAAAAGTTTCTTTGGCTTCCATCCTGAGGGACTGGCGTCTTTTTGCTCGGTAATGACTAAGAGAGTAACTTCTCTTTCTTTCCGTCCGACTTTTTTAATTGTAGCCACTACCTTGGTCCTCCAGTCCTTCTCCACCACGTAATCTGTTTCTAAGCGCTTTTGATCCGCCTCTATTTGCGCTTCTCCAAAACCTCGATCCTTGAGAACCTGGGCAATGGCTCTTATTATTATTTTCTCATCGGCATCAAAGACCTGGGAGGTTCCCTGGGGCTCGAATAAGGCATCGGGTGTGTGCTGGCAAGCAGCCGACAAAAGAAGGAGGAAGAGAAAAGAAAAGATAGTCCTCCCCCTCCATTTTCCCTCTTGCAGCGGAGATGGAAAATGTTGAAAAATTTGAGTCCCCCTTTCTGGCCGAAAATTTTTAGGAGATACGCCTAACTTTTTTTCGAAGTTTTAGCGTAAAAATTGCCGAAGACGGGTTGACTTTTGCGGCTGCCGCATTTCGGACATTTGAATTTACCTTCTTCCCGATCCTTCACACTCATAGCTAAGGAGAACTTCTTGTTGCATTTTTGGCACATAAACTCGTAATTCGGCATGATGGAACCTCCTTTCAATATATAAGAAATAAATCATCCAGCCCGAGAAAGAAACCAGACCGGGATCTCTAAGGGAAGACAGCCGGAAAGAGGCTTCTTTCCTGCCTTTTTAGAGATGCCCCCTTAAAAACTGTTGATAATTGTGATTTTTTCTACGCCCTACCCCCCGAAATTCAAATCCAGAGCCAATTTTGAAATAACTTATTAATATTATTTATAATTTTATTGATTAAAAATGAGGCAACCAACCGAAAAACGTTAAAATTTATTGCGTTTTGAATTCTATACCTAAAGTTTTCCACACCTTATCCACAGATTTTGTGGATAAATTTTTGAAAGTGTTTAAAAGAACTCTTTTAGGCTGAAGGTCTTGAAGAAGGGCAAAGAGTGAATTTCCATCGGGATCATCGATCAGGTGTTCCCAGCCGCCTACGTGCAATATTTTTTCTCCATTTCCACCCTGAGCGAATTTGCGAATTTTCTCAGCCATGTATGCCTCCCTTTCTTTAAGTTCCTTAGGCGCCGGCCAGAATGAAGGAGGATGATGAAAAAGAAATTCAGCCCGGGAATATTGCGTTTTCACTTGTTCGGAAAAAGAGGGAATATGTAAACGGAGCAAGGTTCGTAAGTTCTCAACCGCAATAAGCTCAGAAAGATGCGCCAGATTCACTTTAGAAAAAATGGAGAGATCAATATCATGGATAACAATTCCATACCGGTGGGCGTAAGACTTTGCTGCCCGCCATTCAAACGGTTCTTTCAGCAGAAAGAAAATCCCCATGATTGCGCCGCGAGAAAGAAAATCGCTTAATGGCCGCCCTTCTTCCTTCTGAATCTTCCGCAGGTTCTCCCGTAAAGTATTTCTGAGCGCCGATGATTCTTCGGCCCGGAACAATCTGGAGTAAGGGCTGACTTCCACTGTAATTAGATCCGGGCGTTCCCTTTCCAGGATTCGGGAAAGCCGGGCATAGCCGCCGGGATCGCGGTGAACCGTTCCGACCATGACCAGCAATGAATTTGGGCGCCTCCTTACGTCCATCCGTCTTGCCCATCCGTCGGTTGACCTTTTTCTAACTCCTGTGCTAAGTTAAAATAACTTTTCAGGAGGCTCGGGAATTTGTCTTGAATCACCGGTGTTCACTATTATAATTTTTAGAATTTTACCATCTTGGAAATATAACGATAGTTTTAAAATAAACGCAACAGTTTAGCGATTTGAAAAAAAGGTATAAAAGCCTTTGTTGAGGGCCGGGGGTTAGAGCGGAACGCGCCGGAAGCATCGGTTGGGGTTCCGCTTGGCCACGAAGACGGAAGATCTTTTCCTCCGGGGGAGGCGGGGGTTCTTGCCCGCCCCATATGCGGAGAAATAAGCGCCTTATGATTCTCCGCCTAAGGCGGATTCCGCTCTGGCCCCCGGCCCCTGGAATCCCTTGGCCTTTACAACACACCTTTCTTCAAAGAGCTAAAGTGTTACAAATAAACGCTCATCATCTTTGTCCCTAAAAAGCAACGCTAAGCGAAACTTATTTTAATCACTTAATTTAAAAAATCAAGTTTTTTCCTCATGAATCGAATATTTCAAAAAGAACTTATCCTGGTGGCCATGGCCGGAACGATCGCAGTCATGGGCCTGGGTTTCATCATCCCCCTTTTCCCCATTTATGTATCGGAAAAAGGGGCCACTAATTTTGAGCTGGGGTTGATCGTTTCCGGCTTTACCATCAGCCAATTCCTGGTCCAGCCTTTTTTTGGGGGGATCTCCGACCGCTTCGGGCGGAAATTTTTCATGGTGGGAGGAATGGCCTGCTATGGACTGGTTGCCTTTCTTTACACCTTCGCTCATTCCCTTCCCCAGGTTTTTTGGGTGCGCCTTCTTCATGGCGTGGGAGCGGGCATGGTCTGGCCAGCATTGACGGCCTATGTTATTGATCAATCTCCGGTGGAAAGAAGAGGGGAAACCGTGGGCCTTCTCTCCAGCGTGGAAATGGTGGGGTTTGCAGTTGGACCTTTCCTGGGGGGAATGCTATATAGTCTGGGAGGAATGAACCTGCCTTTTATTGGCTGCGCAGTCCTCGCCCTGCTGGCCGCGGGCGTTCTCTGGGTGGGTATCCGGGAAAAACCACCGCAATACCAGGGAGAAACGCTAACCTGGGGGGAACGGTATGGTTTTGCCTCCTTGCGCCTGCCTGATATCCGCCTCCTTTGCCTGATCGGTTTTGCCGAAGCCTTCGTCTGGGGAACGATCATAACCCTTTTACCAGTGATGGCCTCGCGCCTGGGCGTCCTGCCCGAAAAGATTGGATGGCTGTTCAGTTCCTACTTCATCGTTTACATCCTGCTGCAGAAGCCCGTGGGGAAATGGTCTGACCGACAGGGGAGAAAAAAACCGATCCTCTTGGGCATGAGTATCTATGCCCTTGCCGTACTCTTACTATCCCAGGGCGGAACTTTTCTGTACACGATGGGGGTTCTGGCAATTGCCGGTGCGGGCCTGGGTATCTACTCCCCCTCTGTGCGGGTGGCCATTGCCGATCTCTCCTCAAAAGAGGTTCGCGGAGCGAGCATGGGCTTTTTCTTCACCACCCGGATGATCGGTTTTTTCCTGGGTCCCAACATCAGCGGGCTGATGGCCGATCGTTTGGGACAGGGGTTTCCTTTTTTGGTCGGCGCAGCCTTGCTGGGACTGGGGATTTGGGCTTCTCTGGCATTGTCTGAAAACCTTTCCAAAAAATCTCCCGAACCTCTGCCCGTGCCGTTGCGGCGTTAGGCAAAGATGCGCATACTTAATAGCATAGATTGTTGGATCATCTCCAAATTAGTTGAGGCGCAGAGAGCCGGGATGGGTAAAATGTCCTGTACTTTCAGGGGATCGGAAGGAAAGTCATATTGCTGGCAATCATGAGGCACGCCTCCCTCTTAAGCTGGGGCGGGGGTGTTCTTCTATCCTCCGTACCGTTCTTTTCCCGCCCCCGCTGTGCTGGGCGGAAGGCGAGCCGGGTGGGTTAGGGAAGCGAATATCCCGCCGATGCTTGCGGCGCAATCTGCCTTTCCTTCCGATCCCTTACCTAATTTTGATAAAATATTCGATCAACTAATTTGGAGATGATCCAAATTATATAACAACTTTTAGGGCCTCCGGGATCCGATCCTTTCGTTACCGTAAGGATGTGGTCCGGGAGCCAGGGCGTTTAGTCCGCAGAGTTTATGGGTTTAAAGGAGAGAGACAAATGGCTTATCGCGTAGAAATCGGATTGAAGCCAACCATCCGGGATGCCCGCGGCGAAAAAATCAAGCGGCGGATTATCGATGATTTAAACATCATCGTG
The DNA here is from genome assembly GCA_016875165.1 of Deltaproteobacteria bacterium. Classification (GTDB taxonomy): domain Bacteria; phylum Desulfobacterota; class SM23-61; order SM23-61; family SM23-61; genus JAHJQK01. The sequence continues at coordinate 110,361 of VGSF01000003.1, read as the reverse complement.
GACTCTGTAGTTACGGTCGACGTTTACACGGTTGACGCAGCCATGTCCGCTCCGGAGATTGAAAAGGCTGCCTCGGGCCCTTTTCTCGACCCCATTATCCAGGAATTTTCCATAGGGAAACCCCTGCGGGATGATTTTGACTGGGCGATCGAAGTAGGATACAAGGCCGGGGTCACAGACAACATTGGACGAACAGCCCGTGAAGCAGTTGAGCTTCTTTTGCAGCGGAAATTCAACGCCTGGGAAGGAGTTTATACTTCGGTTCTTTACCTGATCAGGGGAAAATTGACTAAGGAACAAGCAGAGCGCATCGCCACCGGCCTCCTGGCCAATACGCTCATCCAGCGGTTCGAAATCAAAGACCAATCATCATGGAATCCCGAGGTAGGAATGGGCGTGACCGTTCCCAGGATGGCGGGAAGAAAAGAATATCAGGTGGCGGAAATCAACCTGCAAGTCAGCGATAAAGAGTTGATGCGCATCAGCGCGGATCGGGTTCTGGCTTTGACCCTGAAAGAGATGAAAGCCATCAGGAATTATGCGGAAGACCCGGGGGTGCGGGAGGAACGGAAAAAGATCGGCCTGGGGGAAAACCTTACAGACTGCGAGCTGGAAGCCTTAGCCCAAACCTGGTCTGAGCACTGCAAGCATAAGATCTTCAATGGACTGATCGAATATCAGGACGAAGAGGGCAAAGTTTTGCGCATCGACAGCCTGTTTGATACCTACATCAAACGCTCCACTGAAGAGATCCGCCAGGCCATGGGCGAGAAAGACTGGTGTGTTTCGGTATTCAAGGATAATGCCGGGATCATGCGCTTTAACGAAGACTGGAACATAGTCTTTAAAGTGGAAACTCACAACAGCCCTTCGGCCCTCGACCCCTACGGCGGAGCGCTCACCGGTATCGTTGGGGTCAATCGGGATCCTTTTGGAACGGGCAAAGGGGCAAAACTAATCTTCAACGTGGATACATTCTGCTTTGCTCCGCCTGATTATTCCAAGCCTTTGCCTCCCCGGCTGCTTCATCCCAAACGAATTTACGAAGGGGTGCGCGAAGGGGTGGAGCACGGAGGAAACAAGAGCGGCATTCCCACGGTTAATGGGTCTATCGTCTTCGATGAACGCTACGCCGGCAAGCCGCTGGTTTATTGCGGAACGGGCGGAATCATGCCCAGAAATATTTTAGGGGAACCATCCCACGAAAAACAGGCCATGCCGGGCGATTTAATCGTCATGACCGGCGGACGGATCGGCAAGGATGGAATCCACGGGGCCACTTTTTCCTCCGAAGAGCTCCACGAAGAATCACCTACCAGCGCCGTGCAGATCGGGGACCCGATTACCCAGAAGCGCATGACCGACTTTCTCCTGCGGGCCCGGGACCTGGGCCTCTATCACGCCATCACGGATAACGGCGCCGGCGGCCTTTCTTCCTCGGTGGGAGAGATGGCCCGGGATTGCCACGGCTGCCGCATCTATCTGGAGCGGGCTCCTTTGAAATATGCCGGCCTCGATCCCTGGGAAATCCTTCTCTCCGAGGCCCAGGAACGCATGACCCTGGCTGTTTCCCCGGAAAAAATCGGCCGCTTTCTGGAATTAGCCAGGCGCATGGAGGTAGAAGCTACGGTCCTCGGTGAATTCACGGACAGCGGGAAATTTCACATCCTTTATCACGGCCAAACCGCGGCCTATCTCGACATGGATTTTTTGCACAATGGCCTGCCCCGGATGGAGCTGAAAGCCCGCTGGGAAAAGAAAGTTCATCCTGAACCCGCTTTCAACGATCCGCCGGACCTGACCGCCGCCCTGAAAAAGGTTCTTTCCCGCTACAACATTTGCAGCAAGGAATCGGTCATCCGGCAATATGACCACGAGGTCCAGGGCGGGTGCGTCATCAAGCCCCTGGTTGGCGCCCATAACGACGGGCCGAGCGATGCCACGGTTTTGCGGCCGCTGCTTGAGTCTTGGGAAGGAATCGTGGTTTCTTCGGGCATCTGTTCCCGGTACAGCGACATTGACACTTATCACATGATGGCCTGCGCCATCGATGAAGCCATCCGCAATAACCTAGCCACTGGCGGAAACCTGAAACAAATGGCCGGCCTGGATAATTTTTGCTGGTGCGACCCCATCCAATCGGATAAAACTCCGGACGGCGAATACAAGCTGGCCCAGCTTGTGCGGGCCAACCAGGCCCTTTATCACTATACCAGGGCCTTTGGTGTTCCCTGCATCTCCGGCAAAGATTCCATGAAAAACGACTACCTGATCGGGAACACAAAGATTTCCATCCCCCCCACCGTATTGTTTTCGGCGGTGAGCGTGGTTTCGGATGTACGCCGGTGCATAACTATGGATGCTAAGCGCAGTGGGGACAGAGTTTATATATTAGGAGAGACTTATAATGATATGGGCGGGTCAGAATACTATGCCCTTTACGGATTTATCGGAAACCAGGTTCCCAAAGTCAATGCCCCGCGCGCCAAAGCTCTATATGAAGCCTTAGGGCAAGCCATCCAGCGGGGATTGGCGGCCTCCTGTCATGACTGCTCAGATGGCGGCCTGGGCGTAGCCCTGGCCGAAACAGCTCTTGCCGGAGCTCTGGGAATGGAAGTGGATTTAAGAAAAGTCCCTTCCTCCGGGGTTAACCGTAACGATGTATTATTATTTTCAGAATCTCAGAGCCGTTTTGTAGTCGCCGTCCATCCTGAACATCAAAGAACATTTGAAGAATGCCTTAAAGGAAATGTCTTTGCGGAGATCGGCAGTATAACCGGGGGTAGCACGTTTACGATCACCGGATTGCATGGAAAAACTGCGGTTAGAGCAAACATTTTTGAGCTTAAAGAAGCCTGGCAGCGCCCTTTAAGATTTTGAATAACGGTAGCACTTTAGCTCTTTGAAAAAAGGTGTGTTGTAAGGGCCAAGGGATTCCAGGGGCCAGAGCGTAACGCTTGGAATCATAAGGCGCGAATTTCTCCGCATATAGGGCGGGCAAGAACCCCCGCCTCCTCCGGAGGAAAAGATCTTTTGTCCCCGTGGCCAAGCGGAAACCCAACCGATGCTTCCGGCGCGTTCCGCTCTAACCCCCGGCCCTCAACAAAGGCTTTAATACCATTTTTTCAAATCGCTAAACTGATACGAATAACGTAGGTTTTCCTTCTGTTTGATTGCGGCTGTTGAAATATCTGTGTTCATCCGTGTTCATCTGTGTCCCATTAAATGTCTTATCGCTGGGGAAGAATATGAAAAAAGTAAAATCCATTGTTCTGGCCGGAAACGGCATCAACTGCGAAATGGAGATGGCCCATGCCTGCCGGCTGGCCGGCTCCGATGTGGTAGATATCGTCTTCCTCTATGACATCCTTGCAGGAGAGGTCAAGCTGGACGATTATCATTTCCTTAACCTTCCCGGAGGATTTTTGGACGGAGACGATCTGGGGGCGGCCAAAGCCATGGCTCATCGCTTGAAATATGCCAAAATCGCCGGAAGCGGAGAGCGCCTGGATGAGGTAATTTTCCGTTTCATCAGGGAGGGGAAGCTTATCCTAGGCGTGTGCAACGGTTTTCAGCTCATGGTCAAATCCGGTTTGCTCCCGGGACTGGAGGGCGCTTACGGGAAACAGGAGCTGACCCTGACCTTTAATGATTCGGGCAGGTTCGAGGACCGCTGGGTGTACCTGAAAGTCAACTCCAACAATCCATCCATATTCACCCGGGGATTGAAAGGACTCTACCTGCCGGTCAGGCACGGGGAAGGAAAATTTATCCCCAAGAATGCAGAGATACTCGCCGAACTGGAGAGAAAAAACCTGATCGCCCTTCAGTATTCAGACCCGGACTACCAGAAACCTACGCTGGAATACCCCCTGAATCCAAACGGATCAGTCTCAGCCATTGCGGGCATCTGCGATGAGACAGGAAGGCTCTTCGGGATGATGCCCCACCCTGAAGCCTACCTGTATTTCGTCAATCATCCCCGCTGGACCCGCGAGAAGGTACCGGAAGAAGGAATGGGGCTGGCCATATTTCGCAACGCGGTAGAATATGTCCGCAAAAACCTGTAAAAACCTAAGGCGGTTTTTAAACTCTCTTCCTCCTCGGAAAATGACATATCGGCTAATTTATGCTGCCTGGCGATATTTCCATTGCGAGGCCACCAAAAGGGCAAAAACAGCCATCCCCACAAGGTCCGTGTAAATTTCCGGAACCATTAGAATGAACCCGGAAACGATAAAAAGGGCCGATTTGACCAGGCCTAAGTCTTTCCAAAGCCAACGGTCGATGCCGAACGAAAAAGCCAGAACTCCCAGAATCGCCGTTACCGTGCTCTGGAAGATCCAAAAGGGCTCGCCCGTCCAGAGAAGCACGGGATTATAAACAATCAAAAAAGGAACCAGAAATTTAGGGAAGCCGAGCCGGCAGGCAATCCATCCTACTTTCATGGGATCTCCGCCGGCGATCTGGGCCCCGGCATAAGCCGCCAGGGCAACCGGAGGAGTGATGGCCGAAAGAATGCACGATCCAAAGACGAACATATGGGCGGCGAGAACAGGTATCCCCAACTTGACCAGGGCCGGCGCTCCGATCATGGCGGCCAGAATGTAAGCTGCTGTAGTTGGCATGCCCATCCCCAAAATGATGCAGGCCACCATCACCAAAACCAGCGTTGCCAGGAAATTCCCCCCGGAAAGTTTCAAAAGGATGCTGACAAAGCTTATTCCCAGGCCGGTGACTTCCAGAGAGCCGACGACAATTCCGGCGCAGGCGCAGGCCACCCCGATCATGATGGCATTGGTCGCCCCGGATTCCAGCGATTTCCATATCCCCTTAAATCCAATCCGGCTGCTTTTCCGCACCATGGCCACAGCGATTAAAACAAGGGTGGCCACAAAAGCCGCGCGGAAAGGCGTGTATCCGGCAATGAGAAAATAAACCAGGGTCCCAATAGGAATCAAAAAGTGCAGCCCGTTAGTAAGAACTTGCCGCATGATGGGAAGTTCTTTCTGATCCATGCCCCTCAGCCCCGTCTTCATGGCCTCGGCATGGACCCCGGCGTAGATGGACACATAGTAGAGCAGGGCTGGGATTAAAGCGGCCAGGCAGATCCTGGCATAAGAGACGCCGATGAACTCGGCCATGACAAATGCGGCCGCCCCCAGGACCGGCGGGGTGATCTGCCCGCCGGTGGAGGCTGACGCCTCTACTGCTCCGGCAAAGTTCGGCTTATAACCGAACCGTTTCATCAGGGGGATGGTAAAAGTGCCGGTTCCAAAAACATTGGCCGCTGCGCTTCCGGAGATCGACCCAAACATGGCGCTGGATATGACCGACACTTTGGCCGGGCCGCCGGTTAATCTCCCCACCATAGCCAGGGCCATATTGATGAAGAAACGTCCCCCGCCGGTCACCTCCAAAAAAGCCCCGAAGAGGACGAACAGGTAGATGTAAGTGGCGGAAACTCCGGCAGGAATGCCGAAGACCCCCTGGGGGATAAGAAACATATGCTCAATCAGGGTTATAGGAGTGGTAGCCCGGATGGTAAAAGGTTCAGGGAAGTAGTTTCCGAAAAGCGCATATAAAATGAAAATTCCCCCGATGGCCGTCAAGGCCCAGCCAGCTATCCTCCTGGCCGCTTCCAGGGTAAGTAAGATGGTAAGGATGCCAAATACTATATCCAGCGTGGCAATGGGCCCGAAATACAGGTCGCGCTTGACGATCCGGCCGTGTTCCAGGACCATGTAAACATCGACGGCCAGGGCCAGCCCTGCCAGGGTAATGTCAATGGGGTAAACGATCCTGGGAGGAAGTTTTTTCGATGCGGGCAAGACCAGAAAGGCCAGAGCCAGCAATGTCAGGATGTGAACGGAGCGCTGCATCATCGTCTCGAAAACCCCGAAGGCTCCAGCATAGAGATGAAACAGAGAAAGGGAAACAGCGATACACCCGATGATGGGTTTGGCAATTCGATGTTCTTTTAATTCCATGGATTCGGTCTTTCATGAAAAGTCCCCCTCCCCATATTAATGCGGAGTTGAGTAGTGCCCCGGAGGGGCATCTGTTTGAACTCCTTGTTCTCCCCGAGCGGAGCGAAGGGGAAGGAGTTCGAACCCTGCTCAACTCCGCATTCCCCCCGAGCGAAGCTAGGGGGGAATAAATATGGGAAGGGGGACTTTCTCCAGGCATGGGTCTTTAACCCGCCTCAACAAATAGAGCCAGTCGTTCTTCTTATTTCAACAAACCTTTTTCCCGGTAATACAATTCCGCTCCTTTGTGGAGAGGAAGACCGGTATTTTTGGCTACATCCGCTCCCTTGAACCCGGTGAGCCCTTTGTGGAAAGACTGGAATTTGCCTTCATTTTCGGCCAGGGCCTTTACCAGGGTATAGACTATATCGTCTCCGAGGTCGTTGCGGACGGCAAAGACTCCCGAATCCGCCGGCGCCAGGAGGTCATGATCCAGCCCCTTAAAACTGCCAGCCTTCAATCTTTTCCCTTCGAGGAAACCGTGTTTGCGGGTCATGATCTGAAAAAGGTCCGCGTCCCATTTTAGGAATTTAACATCGCGCACCGTGCTCAACTCCATCAACCAGCCAATCCCCTCGGCGCCGACAGCCAGGATTCCATCGGCGTGCCCGTCTTTCACCAGGCTTACGGCATCCGCCCAGGGGACAAAGTTCATCTTTCCTCCCCAGGCGTCAACTCCCTCCCATTTGACTCCCATTTCGGCAAAAGCCATGCGCCAGATCCATTCCGTGGCATTTCCCCGGGCCAGGGTGCAGAGCCTAACTTTCAGCTTCTTCTTGACGATCTCCCCGACTGAATCTGCCGGAAAATCCTTGCGCACTACGGCAAAATAAAAATTGTCATCCTGTACGCTGGCCATGGCCCTAACGTTGGGCAAAGGGTCGGGGAAAGGCCCTGTCTTCTCATGAACCATTTTGCTCATCACCAGGGTGGTGCTGCCGAAGTCAATCTCCCCTTTCTGGATGCGGTGCATGTTCCCGATCCAGGCGCCCGGGACAATGCTTATTTTTACCTTGGGGTACATTTCCTCCACGATCTTGGAAAAGGCCGTCACCTGCACATACCCGATTCCCCCGACAGCCCCTCCGGCTGCCTTCAATGATGCTGAAACCTTCGTGGGATCAACCTTCTGGGCCATAACCGCCCCTGGAACGATCAGGCCGAACCCAAACAATCCAACCAGCAAGATGAAAAACAACTCCTTTCTCATAGCTACCTCCTTAATTTTTTTGGCGTGATCCGGACATTTAATGACCCGGTTTTACTCCTCCTTCCCAACTCTTTCCTCAAAAGAGGATTTTTAATCTACAAAATTTTCTCCCTAAAGTCAATGAAATTTGGGCATTATAAATTTCCTGAAATTGTTGAAGGATAATCGCTCTTACAACTGCCCTGTTTCGCTTAAACGTTCTAACAGCTTTTGGTACTCCGGGTCCGCGTACCGTTCCAGCGTAAAGGCTGGGGCGTATTGCGGCAAGTCGGCGCCGGTAAGATGAGCCGCCAGCAATTCACCTGAGGCGCAAGCAGCCATCAAGCCAAAGCCAGAAAAGGCGCCGATCACATAAGCGCCATCAACCGGCAGGGGTCCGATCAACGGCCGGTTCTCGCGACTCTTGGCGTAATAACCGCCGTCAACCACCGGCTTGGGCATCCGCCCAAAATAGGCGCGCAAGTTAGGGATCATCACTGCCAGGCCGCGCAGGACGATCTCGGGGTAGTGCGGGTCGAAGGTTAAAGGGAAGACGGGTTTTACCGGCTTAGTGTCATAAGTCCAGAGCATAAGCACGACGTCGCTGTCTTCGCCCCCTTCCGGGCGGGCGTGTACGCCGGAGGGAAATTCGCCTAACAGATACCGGGTCTCTTCGGATCCGGCCAGGGCAAGGCGCTCTTGCTCTGACCAGGGCAGAAGAGTGGGATCAGTCCAGATGAGGAGGGGCGCATCCCGGGGCACGACGCGCAGGGCGTCCCGGAAGGCAACCTTTACGTGCAGCTCGTGAAACACAGGCAGGTCAACCCCGATCATTTTCCCGACATGGGGCAAAAACGGGCCGGCGGCGTTGACGAAATTGCCAGTCCAGATTTTAACCGGCGCCCCGCCATCATTCAGATGCACTGCCTCGACCCGTCCTCCGGCTATCTCCACGCCCTCTACCCGGGCCTGCCAGAGTCTAACTCCGCATTCCCGCGCTCGTTCAAGCAAGTACATGCCTAATTGTTGGGCGCTGAACCAACCGCAACGGCGGGGGTGGAGCAAAGCTAAAGTATGTTCCGAGAGATACGGAAAATACCTGGTGATCAATGAGGGGGCGGTGATCAGGTCCGAGCCTCGGGGCTGACCCTCGAAACCCTGGGCCGGGGCGGGGACATAAACTGAGTCTTCCGACCGCCCTTTGTGGTAGCGAACAGGGCCGGCGCCCAGTTCGGCCGTCTCTTCTGCGGCGCGTTTGAAGGTCGTAATGCGGGCCGGGTCTGCGGTAGCGAAGAGATAGCCCCGGCGGTTGAGGTGGAAACGATTGCCGCTCTCTCGGGCCAGGTCTTCGATGAGGTCAATACTGCGGTTCATCAGGCTGACCATGGCATCTCCCGGACCGGGCCACCAATTACGGTAGCACTCCGTGGACTTGTCGCTGGTTAGGGAGAGGGGCGGAAGCTCGTCGACAAGCAGAACGTTCTTAATTCCATGTTTTACGCTCAGGTGGTAGGCGGCGGCGATTCCGGCAATGCCGGCGCCACAGATCAAGACATCTGCTTTTTTAGAGGAAGATCTCATCTTTTTAACTTCCGGGGGGTACCGGGAGTATTTGTTTTCTTTTTCCTCACGGCTAACTCGCAGTAGGGACCGCCGTCGAGCACATTCTGGGTATGGATGCATTCCAGCTTTGCATTATAGGCATCATATTTGGCTTGATCGACAAAGCAATAGATCCGGCCTATTTCGGGGACTCCCAGCTCCTGCCAGACCTTCGCCAAATGGCAAGTATGGATTCTGGCCCTCTTCTCTCCTTCCACCTCGACCCATTCCCGATCTTCCCAGCCAAGGGCCGGCAGATCATCCTGAAAGTTCTCCGCGAGGAGGGGAAGCCCCTTGGCCAGAGTCCTTTCCTTCACCATTTTTCCCACCCGTTCCCCGTAAAGATGAATCGCTTTCCTGGCAAGCTCCTTTCCTTTTTTCTTCCCCAATTCATCAATCAGGGTCTGGGTAAAGGCATAGTGGATCAAAGCTGCGCGGGTAATCATTGATTTTACCTGGGCGATCGCCTCTTCCTTTAAAATCACCTCTTTTTTCCTTGCCATTGGTTCCTCCAGGGGTTTTTTTAAAATACCGTATCAGTTTAACGATTTGAATAAATGGTATTAAAGCCTTTATTAAGGGCCGGGGGTTAGAGCGGAATGCGCCGGAAGCATCGGTTGGGATTCTACTTGGCCACGCAGTCAAATGATTGTTTCCTGCGGAGGAGGCGGGGGTTGTTGCCCGCCCCATCTTCGAAGAAATAATCGCCTTATGATTCCAAGCATTCCGCTCTCGCCCCCGGACCATGGATTCCCTCTGACCTTACGCCCCACCTCTTTTCAAAGGGCTAAAGTGTTACAATTTTTGCAACCGCCCCATGGCTTCGGCCAACCGCTCGACGGGGTGAGTCAGAGCGATGCGCAGGTACCCCTCGCCGTATTTCCCGTAAATCGAACCCGGGATCATCCATACATTCGCTTGCTCCAGCGCTTTCAAGCAGAAATCCTGGGAGGTGTAACCTTTCGGTACGCTGGCCCAAAGATAAAAAGTAGCCTGGGGAGGATAGACCTCGAGGCCAATTTCCCGCAACCCTTTTACCGCCAGATCCCGGCGCTCCTGAAAAAGCCGATTGCGGTTCTCCATAAAATCATCAGAACTGTTCAACGCTTTGATGGCAGTCAGTTGCATGGGATAGAACATGCCCCGGTCCGAATGAGCTTTGATTCTGGCCATGCCGGCGATGATATCCTTATTGCCAACGAGCATCCCGGCGCGCCAGCCGCAGCAGTTGTATGATTTGGATAGGGAATGAATCTCCACCCCCACCTCTTTTGCTCCGGCAAATTTGAGAAAACTGACCGGAGGGCATTGATCAAAGTAGACCTCTGAATAGGCGTTGTCCGAAACCACAATGACCTCGAAGGTCTTGGCCCAGGAGATGAGCTTCTTGTAGAATTCGGGGGGCGCGGTTGCGCCCGTGGGATTATTGGGATAATTGACCCATATCATCCTGGCTTTTTTGGCAACTTCGGCAGGAATCGAGTCCAGGTCGGGAAGAAAATTATTTTCCTTCAACAAGGGTATCTTCTCAATTTGAGCGCCAACCACCTTGACTCCCACCTCATAGGAAGGGTAGGAGGGATCGGGGACTAAGGCCAAGTATCCCGTATCCAGCAAACAAAGGTGGATCAGAAAGAGGCCGTCCGTAGAACCGAGAAGGGGAAGCACTTCATTGACTGGATCAAGGTCGGCGCCAAACCGGCGTTTATACCAGCCGGCAATGGCATCTTTCAGCGGTTGGTTGGGATAGCAGCTTGGGTAATGATGGAAATCCGGATGACTGACCGCTTCCCCTAAAGTCTTAAGAAGATGCTCGGGGGGAGTGAAGTCAGGATCCCCTACCCCCAGATTAATGACATCCCGGCCTTCCTGTTTCATCCTGGCCAGGCGCATATTCATTTCCATCGCCAGCATACCCGTAATGGCTTCCATACGTTTGGCTATTTGCATGAATTAACCCCTTTGATTTTCTCTGTATAATTTCCTTTTAAAGCTCCAAAAAATTTCTACTTTTTTAAAGATATTGTCAAGAGAATTATGTTTCTATAGCAGATCGTAGATTGTAGATTGCAGATTGAAAAAAAACTTCAATCTGAAATCTCAAATCTGAATTTAGCTAAATTCTGGATTGGGGGTTTGTTTAGTCCCGCGCCTCGCGGGATTCGATATGCGGATTTCGGATTTTTCAATTTACCTTTTTGGTTCCGGCTATGCCGGCTCTGCCCACTCACTGTTTAACTGCTGGAGGGGTTGATGGCTGGAAGAGGAAAAAGTCATATACTGCACGGGCAATCTGGGCAATGGCGCGTTCTCTTTCTTGAATCTCTTTTCCGGATGACCTCACGAAAACAGCAATGGCCACATGTCCAGTATCCTCCGGGAGTTTGATAATGCCGACATCATTTAGTGTGCCGCCAATCGTGCCGGTTTTATGAGCAACAATGGTCTCTGAGGGCAGAATGCCTTTGAGCCGGGCCGGCCCTGTTCGACACCGCTCCATGATATCAAGGAGCAACGCTCCGCTTTCCCGTTTCAGCAGATCCCCACGGCAAATGCGTTCCAGCAGCATCACCATAGCTTCAGGCGTTGAGGTATCACGGGGATCGGTTTCAAACTTAGTGGCGGCCGTTTGCCGGGAATCGGGTGTGGTGGCCTCATAGAGCTTTTTAAAGAGTTCCGGGGCCCATTCCTTTTCCGGCGGCAACGTGTATCCCGCCGAATCGGCAATTAAATTTATTGTTGGTCGATTGATCTCCATATCCCGGATGCCCAGGGCCCTCATGCGCGCGGTGACAGCTTCCGGACCACCTGCCAGGCGTAACAGCAGATCGGTTGCGCTATTATCGCTAACGAGCAGCATCAGCTCGAGAAGGTTCCGGACGGAGAGTATCACTCCGGGTTTATTTAAAAGAGATGTCAATATTCCACTCCCGGGACGGAAGTCGCTTGGCTTCAATTCAACCATCTGGTCAAGGTTGATTTCGCCCTGATCGACCCGGCTAAGAAGTTGCACGGCAATGGGAACCTTATACGTGCTGGCCATCGGGAAGCGCTCATGGGGGTTAAGGGCGATTCGGCGTCCGGACTCGATGTGGATGGCGCTGACACCGGCTAATCCCCCGGCTGATTGAGCTGCCCGGGCAATTTCACGTTCGAGTCGCTGGCGCGGGATATCTGCAACGGGAGCCTCGACGGATTTAGCGGGGGTTTGAGCAAAACCGGCCGCAGAAAGGGAAAGGAGTAAAACTAAAGAGACGATGCTCAGCAATAGGTTCATGTTCATCAACCACCTTAGATGACTTCCTAAAAAGTCAAAATTTCCTTCTTTTTGTCATTCCCGCGAAAGCGGGAATCCAGTAAATTAAAACAGTTCTGTCCGCCTGAGGCGGATTGCTTTCGCAGGAGTGACGGCTTTTTACGAGATCATCACCTTACATATCTTTCATATTATCCCTACAACGACAATTACTTATTAACCTACCGATTTTATAGCCTTTTTTTAATAAGAGTCGATTTTATGTTAAAAGGACGATTTTTTTGGGTTTTCGACAGGTTACATATTATAATAAAGTTCAAGTGTCGTTGTAGGGCTAAGTGACCACGGTCTATCGTTTCGCCCCTGCCCATATTTCTTGGCCCCCGGCAAAGCTTGCGGTTAGGATTTTTTCTGGATCGGCTGTTACCTCGTGGTAATTGATGTCCAGTTTATCATGAAACCATCTCATCAAGGCAGCTACAAAGGCCCACTCTTCACAGGTGGTATTCCCCCGGTCAGGGCCATGGGTTTGGGGATCTACGCAAAAGATATTGACCAGGTTGGGTTTAAAGAGCAGCTTTGGCCCCTTTTTAAACCTTGATTCAATTTCCTGGCTGAAGCCGGTTTCTGTATTAAGAGGAGCCAAGGCCAAATCAAGATTCTTATAAGTGTAATCTATCTTGGCCTTGATCTTATCCCAGGCCTCTTGATTGGAGTCATTGATGTATTTCTGGAGAAGTTCACCAGCGTTAGAGTATGATTTTCGGGCATCCATTCGAACCACACCTACGGGAGAGCCGGAATGGTCTATTTCCTGCTTTCCCATGGGCGGATCTACTATGAATGGTTTGAGATCCTGCATGCCTCCTTCTCCTTTCTTTCCTCTCCTCGATCAAAAATCCCACTTCAAAAAGGCATAGGGCATGAAGGCCAGGGGGTCGGCCTCGGCCACAACATTGCCTTTCCGCATAGAGTTGTTGCCGATGGTATAGATCGCTCCCAGTACCCTGACAATCTCCACTTCAGCCCAGGGGTCGTAATTAGAAGCCTTAAGAAATATTTCAGCTTCGCCCACCTCTAAGGAACGAGGACGAAATTCCACCTCTTCCCGAATTAGACGCGGATGATAGTCAAACCCGTTTCCTTCAGGCGCCGGAAAATATTTGAAATTGTAGGTAATAACCACCGGATTGGCTCCAATGCTAAAAACCTCGGCGAAGATACTGGGAGCGTCCTCAACATTGAGATTTCCGGTCAGCTTTGCTCTGACTTCGAAAAAGCGCAAGCCATGGCGCTCCGTCAGACCCACCACATCATTCCCTTGGCGGGTGAACTGGATGCCTCCAATTTTTTTGGGATAACCGAACATCTCCCGGCCGAGGCCCAGAGCCATGTCGTTGGTAACAGGCATGGCCAGGCAATAATTGCCCTCTTCGCCGTTGAACTCAGCCCGCAAAAAGAGCGCGCTCTCCAAATAACTCACGCCGAAGTTTGTCCTGGGATAGTTGGCCACAAAAGCAACGACCAGAGGTCTTTTGCCTGGCTTGAGGGGAGGCGGAAGCAAGCGCCTGATAATTTCCGGCTTTGTCTCCCAAAAAACCGTCAACATTTCCGCATCGTAAAAATCATAAGTTTCCTGGTAAATTTTGGCTACTTCTTCTGAAGTTTTTAGAAAGCCCATGACCAAACCCTCCTTTTTTAATAAAATTAGCCACAGCCCACACACTGCGGCATAGCCGCAACCAAAAGCATAATTTTTGCTTCGGTGGTAAATTTGATGGTCTCGTAAAAAGTCGTCAGTCCGGCCTGCCTGTGCCTGGCAGACAGGTGAAAACCGGAGTCCAGGGTATTTATAAGTATTTGAATCCCGCTCTGAACGGGACTGGATTCCGGCTGGAGTTTACCCCGTACTTGATACGGGGCCGGAATGACGGAAAAGGGCATTTTCAGACTTTTTACTAGATCATCAAATTTATTGTATAGGAATTTCCTTTTTTCAATTTTAGTCCGCATCAGGCGGATCGCTTTAGATAGTTGACACTTATCCGTTATTTTTTAGGTTTTAAGAACTCTGTGATCTCTGTGCCCTCTGTGGCTAATTTATTATCCCCGCACTCCCCATTCCATTCTGTATTCCGCACTTAGCTCTCCCCTCTCACCTAACCGTTCAAAAGCCTGTCTGCGCCACCTAAGGCTAACACCTCGTTGGTTCCATCTTCAATCATCGCCGCCCTGGCGTCGCGAAAAATCTTCTCTATATAATGATCCTTGCAAAGTCCATATCCGCCGTGTATCTGGACTCCCTGGCTGGATACCCTAAAGGCCGTTTCGGTGGAGAGAATCTTGGAGGCCATGGCGTAATGGACAGCAGGAGACTGAAGATGTTTCAGGAGCTGACCGTTGTAAACGGCCACTCGCCGGGCAAGAGAGCGCGCCGCCTCGACAGATACAAACATGTCAAAAAGCTTCAGTTTCACACTCTGGTGCTTGCTGATAAGCTTTCCGCCCTGCACCCGCGACCTGGCGTATTTGATCGATTCATCAAGCGCGGCCCGGGCCGTTCCGCTAAAGCATAGACCCATAAATCCGTTGGCCAGGGCCAGTTGGGCATTCGATAAAAATTTGAAGATGGCGTGGTCCTGGGCCACCATCATGGTTTTAGGGATGCGCACATTGTCAAAGAATATCTCTCCCTGGTTCAGGGCTCGTTGACCGATCTTATTCAGGGGTTTTCCCCGGGAGACACCCGGCAGTTTGAGCGGGACGACCGCGATCCCGCCCGCTGCCATTCCCTTAGACGGATCCAGGCACACCCAGAGAGCCGCATGGGTAGCAAAAGTGCCATTGCTGACCCAGGATGATTTCTGCCCATTGATTACATAATAGTCGCCATCCGGAACAGCCTTCACTTGCGGGACAATCTTGGCCTCTGGCGCTTGTTCTCCATCAAAGAGGATCCAGTCGGATCCGTGGTCCGGTTCGGTGATGGCCCAGCATCCGGTCATCTTGGCTTCGGTGTCTTCACAAAACCTTTTCGTTAAGTCCCTTATTTCCTGGTCCGGAGAGAGCTGGGCGTAGGCAAAGGGAGTTGTGCAGACAGCCAGGGAGACGGCCAGGTCCGGAGCAGCAAAGCCCATTTCCTCACTGATCAAGCTCAGGCTCAATATGTCCAGTTCCAAACCACCCAATTCCTTCGGCAATGGCATCTTGTGGTAGCCTAATTGCCAGGTCCGGCGCAGCACATCCCATAAGATGGACCCTTCGGCAATCACATCATTTGGATCAGGCAGCTTGTCAAGGGCAATAGATGCCGGCCGCCATACCTCCGCCAAGAATTTCGTGGCCGCATCCCGCAGAGCGATATGCTCAGCGCTCAGATCGACATTCAATTCCCTGAATCCCATGCCATCCTCCTTTAGCGGCCACGTGTGGGCCTGAAGATGCGCCGCATGAATTCATAGTGGGCAAATTATAAATAGGCCCGCTTATGAAACCTTTTGCCCGCAATACGGGCAAAACTTAAATTTAGTTTCCATTTGCCGGCCGCAGCTTGGGCACATGCGGAATGGTACGTGTCGGAATGGGCTCGGCTGGGGCTTGCCGGTTTCCCCAAAAATCCCGCCGCAGTGGTCGCATTCCATGAATATCTCCCCCCGCTTGACCGGGATCAGGGGAATAAAAAAAAGGCTCAGGTAATGATCCAGGCGTTTGAGCCGAACAGAGGGGAAGCCACAATTGGGGCAAGTCCGCGGCTGGTCATCTACTTGAACTTTCCTGGGTTGCACACCGCCGATGAAAATGAAGGCCCACCTCCTCTGAGGACAGCGGGCCAGAGGCTCGCTGTAATATTCTCAAACTCAGGTTGATACCGTTGGACGGCGGCCGGCCCACGGGCGAGCTGACTCAAGCTGGGCGGCCAGACGGAAAAGGGTGGCCTCATCTCCGAACCGTCCGATGAAGTGCACACCCACGGGCAGACCATCAGCATTCCAGAAGAGAGGCACGGATATGGCGGGTTGTCCGGTGGCGTTGGCCATGGGCGTAAAGGGCACGAACTCCGCCGCGCGAACCAGCCCTAATAAAGGGTTCTCCGGCGGCGAATCGAACGCGCCCAAGGGAACGGGAGGCTCACCGAGCGTGGGGGTGAGCAAGACATCGTACTTCAGAAAGAACCGGGCAACGTCCCGGGAAATCCTCTGCAACAAAGTAAGAGAAAGCAGATAGGCCGAGGCGCTCTGTTTTTGCCCCATTTCGTAAAGGGCGAAGGTAAGCGGTTCAAACTGGTCTTTGGATGGTTTCTGGCCGGTGGCCAATCCCAGGCCGTCAATAGTCCAGGCGCACCCTCCCGACCACAGCACCATAAAGGCTTGGGTCAATAATTGCCCGTTCACCTGCGGGGCGGCTTCCTCCACTTCATGGCCCAAACCGGCGCATAAGGATGCCGCATCGCGCACAGCGCTGATACAGTCCTGATGAACCTTCACACCGGTTGCCGCCGTGGTAGTAAAGGCAATGCGTAGCTTTCCCGGGTCGGCCCCAACTTCTTTAAGGAAGGGGCGGGCCGGGGGCGGCGCCCAGTAAGGATCCCCCGCATCAGGGCCGGCTGTGGTGTCAAGCAAGGCAGCGCTATCCCGCACCGACCGGGTAACGGCATGCTCAACAATTAAGCCGCTGTACATATCCCCCAAATCGGGGCCTAAAGGATTGCGCGCCCGGGTGGGCTTAAGGCCAAAGAGCCCGCAACACGAAGCTGGAATACGGATCGATCCGCCGCCATCGTTGGCATGGGCCATAGGCACCATGCCTGCGGCCACGGCGGCGGCCGACCCACCGCTCGATCCCCCTGTGGTTTTACTTATGTCCCAGGGATTTCGACTGGGGCCAAACAAACGGGGTTCCGTGGTGGGAAGGATGCCTAACTCCGGGGTATTGGTTTTTCCGACAACGATTAAACCCGCACGCTTTAGCCGGGCCACCAGCTCGGTATCATGATCCGGTACGAAGTTCCTAAGAAAAGAGGAACCCATCGTTAAGCGCACTCCTCCGTAAGAAGCTGCCAGGTCTTTCAACATATAAGGCACGCCGGTAAATGGTCCATCGGGAAGCTTCCCGGCAGTCGCATTCCGGGCCTGTTCAAACATCGGGGTGACGACCGCATTGAGGGTTGGGTTTAACTGTTCGATCCGTTCGATGGCTGCATCCACGAGTTCAATCGGCTTGACCTGCTTGCGGCGCACCAGGCCGGCAAGGGCTGTGGCGTCAAAAGAGACGTATTCATCTGTTTTCATGATGGCCTTCCTCCTGTCCTATATTTTTATGGTTTCAACAAATCCCCTTTATTAGCGATGAAAGGCGGGGAGAACCTGCTCGGTTAGATGTCCGTAAATGGCCTTGCCAAAGGGGTCAGGTTCCGTTAGCCTGGCCCCTCAAGGGCAGGCAGGATGAAGGCGGTCAGATCAACCTGGCCATCAGAATTTCTCGTATCCGTTTGGGATTGGCTTTGCCCTGGGAGGCCTGCATGGCCTGACCGATCAAAAAACTCAAAGCTTTGGCCTGACCGCTGCGGAAATTGTTAACTGCCGAAGGGTTGGCTGCGAGAACTTGATCGACGAGCTCCTCAAGCTCGGAAGCGCCGGAAACCTGCTTGAAACCATATTGCTCGACAATGGCTTCCGGTGTCTGATCGCTGTCAAAAAGCCTGGTCAATACCTCCTTCGCGGAATTCGCGTTCACTTCATCCTTTTCCAGCATGGCCAGCAGGCTGGCCAGGCGCTCAGGGCTTACGGGTGTATCCCTAAGTGATTCGTTCCGTTCCTTTAAAGCAGGGAGCATTTGGGCTGCCAGCCAATGCGTCGCTGTGCGCGGGGATATATTTCGCTTTACGACCGCTTCAAAATATTCAGATACGTCCCGTTCTGAACTCATCAGCATGGCTTCCTCCTCGGCAAGCCCGTACTGCTTGATAAAGCGCTCTGTTTTCGGCTGAGGCATTTCCGGAAGGCGAGACCGCAGGTCGTTTAGCAATTCATCAGAGATCAATATCTGAGCTACGGATGGATCGGGCACACAGGGGCCTTCAAACTTTCCGCGCATCGGCACGGTCAGGCGTTTTTCAGCATCCCACAAACGGGTGTGCAGGGTGATTGCTTCGCCCGATTGGAGACTGCCCATCTGGCGGCTGGTCTCGTAAGCGATGGCCTCGCCAAGGTTGCGGATCGAGTTCATGTTTTTAATCTCTACCTTGGTGTTGAGCTGATTGCTGCCCCTGGGGCGGAGGGAAACGTTGGCGTCGACTCGCATAGACCCCTGTTCCAAACTGCATTCCGAACTGCCCACATAGCGTATTTGAGTTCTGAGCGTGCGCACAAACTCCATGGCTTCCTGAGGGCCGCGCATATCCGGCTCGGTCACAATTTCCACTAGAGGCGTCCCGGCCCGGTTAAAATCCACCAGACTAATCGGGGTCCGTCCTTCGGTCTCGTGAACGAGCCTGGCAACATCCTCTTCCATGTGTATCTTGCGGATACGCAGCCTTTTAGGCCGGCCATCCTCACCCGCGATATCCAGCCAACCGCTCTTGGCCAGCGGCTGGTGAGCCTGGGAAAGCTGATATCCTTTGGGCAGGTCCGGATAATAATACACCTTCTGATCAAAGGCGCTTTGTCTCTCAAGGTGGCAATTCAACACCAGACAGACCAGGGCGGCCTTTTCCAGCGCCTCCTGACTGAACTTCGGTATATATCCGGGCAGCCAGAGGCATATGGGGCAGGTATTTTTGTTGGGCTCATCCCCTGGTCTGTTGGGGCAATCACAGAACATCTTGGCGGCGCTATTCAATTGTACGTGAATCTCCAGACCAATGACCGCTTCATACTCCATGTTCATCTAACTCCTTTTGCTGAATTAGTCAGCCGGAAGGCGAAGGACAGCAGCCGGGCGTCGCTCAGATGGGGCCCGGCGATCTGCAGGCCCAGGCCTCCTTCCTCAGCGAGCACGAAACCCGGGACAACGATCGAAGGCTGGCCGGTAACGTTGGCGCAAAGAGTCAGGGCGCAGGCCTCATAAATTTCCTGGATGCTGTTTGCCTTGGAAGGCGGGAAGCTCTGCCGTATTGCTGGAAAAGCGAGCGCATCCACCTTTTTGAACAACACTGCGGTTTCCTCAAGAAGGCGCGCTCTTAGAGCGCAGGCTTTCTCGAAAGCAGCGTAGTTTTCGAACTGGAAATAGGCTCCCTGAAACAGGTAGGTCTTTAGCAATAGACCGAAGGACTCGGCGCGAGACCGCAAGTACATCTCGTTCCAGTCCCTGGCTACCGCCGTGCGGTGTCCGTAACGAACCCCATCGTATTTACCGCTACTGGACGAAGCCTCTACTGCGCCGATCACGTTGTGGACGGTGCGGAACAGATCGAAATCCCCCAGGCAAAGCTCCTCCACTTTCAGGCCTGCTTCCTCCATTCGGCAAAGGGCTTCACGGAAAGCCCTGGACTCTGCCGGGTCCAGGGCTTCGACGCACTCCCGGACCACCCCGATGCCTCTCATGGGTTCCTGGTTTTCGCGGACTTGACTGAAATCCGGCGTCTTACATTCAGGCATGGAAAAATCGCGATCATCCCTGCCGGCGATCACCCTCATGACCGCGGCAATCTCTTCCGGCGAGTTGGCCAAAATTCCGAAGCTCTCCATCGAGGGCACAAGCCCGATCAGGCCAAAGCGGGAGACGATGCCGTAGCTTGGCTTGAATCCAAAGGTTCCAATGGCTGCAGCCGCCACCCGAGCCTCACCCATCACGTCGGTCATCAGAACAATGTCCGCCTGACCCTCCGCCAGAGCCCGAGCCCCCGTATCGCCTACCAGGCCAAAGCCCAGCTCACTCATGCGGACGCTTCCGGCAATGGCCGCGCCCGCCTGGCGGAGACGCTCCACCACTGTGGCATCTTCGAGAGCAACGAATCCTCTTAGGGCAACTGAACCCGCCTCGGTGGGCCATCCGCGAACTGACATGTTCGGTTGAACGGCAACTCTTTTTCCCGTAAGCGGCCCGCTTTCCAAAATAGCGGGCGATGATGAATCCATATAGACAAAAATATCTGACTGCATTGGACTCCCGTTAGTTTTCTATGATGAGCATTCGGCGATCAGCTCAAAATAGGTTGCCGTAAACTGACCCCTGAAACGTGTTTTTACTACTCCAAAATACTGGCCACCTTGAAGAAATGGCCCTTCATCGCCGGGGCATTTTTGAATAATTCGCCCTTTTCAGCGAGGGGCGATGGCTTCCCTGTGGCGTTTTGCCTGGTGCGGTTGGCCAGGCGGAGCACGGAAAAGATCGGATCCTCCTTCCCTGCCCGCTCCTTAACCAGGCCGGCTAACCTGGCCGCCTCCTTCAAGGCAGCCGCGACCGCCGGCCGTTCCTTATCATTAAGAGCGATACGCGATACAAAGGAGAGGACATCGGTCAAGTCGCGGTGTTCCTCTGTGCCCGCAAGTTGTTTTTCTCCACCCAGGTTAAGCAAACCAAGTTCGGCAAGCTGTTTATGGGCAACGGGAGATGGAGCCTGAGTCAGGGGACAGAAGGCGCTTCGATTCTTGGGGAAAGCGATCACTTCGCGAATAGAGGATGTGTTAAGAATCATGGAAACGATTCGATCCATCCCCAGAGCAATGCCGCCATGGGGCGGGGCGCCGTAATCCAGGGCGCGCAAGAAAAATCCGAATTTTTCCTCTACCTCGCTGTCCGATAGGCCAAGGGCCTTGAAAATTTTATGCTGTAAGTTGCGATCGTTAATCCTGATGCTGCCGCCGCCCAGTTCCTCGCCGTTCACCACCAGATCATAGGCCCGGGAACGAAGTTTGAAGAGCGCCTCGCGGTCAGTGGGATCGAAATCTATCCGATCCGGCGCGGTAAAGGGATGATGGCTGGAGGTGATTCCCTCCTCGGTGGTTTGGAAAAGGGGAAAATCGGTTATCCATACCGGGCGGTATTCGTTCACGGGGATTAAACCCAGGCGGCCGGCAACGTGCAGGCGGAGCTGGCCAAGGGCCGAGATTACCACCGCCCTGGATGCATCGGCGATCATCATGATCACGTCGCCGTTTTCAGCGCCAAAGCGCTCGATTATTGCCCGCTGCTCATCCTTATGGAAAAACTGAACAATGTTGGATTCTAAGCGGGTGTCCAGCACCCGCATCCAGGTCATGCCCTTGGCCCCAAAACCGGGCACAATCTCCTTGGCGTATTCGTTCTGCAGAACGTTTTTGCTCAGGTTTTCCGAGTGGCCTTTGATGGCTATCCCCCTGATGCATCCCCCCCGCAGGAGGACCTGCTTGAATATCCCATAAGTCGTATCCCGGAAAATGTCAGTCGCTTCCACAATTCTTAAACCAAAACGGAGATCGGGTCGGTCCGATCCGGTGGTGTCCATGGCTTCCTGGTAGGTCATCCTGGGAAAGGGACGGGAAAGAGAGATGCCTCCTACCTCAAACATGCGCACGGTCAGCTCTTCCACCAGTTCGTAGATGAATTCCTCATCGATAAAGGATGATTCTATGTCAAGCTGGGTGAACTCAGGCTGCCGATTAGGACGGAGGTCTTCATCACGAAAACAGCGAACGATCTGGTAATAACGCTCAAATCCGCTGATCATGAGGAGCTGCTTGAAAAGCTGCGGAGACTGGGGCAGAGCATAAAAACGGCGCTGATGAATCCGGCTGGGAACCAGGTAGTCCCGCGCCCCTTCGGGTGTGCTTTTGGTCAGCATGGGCGTTTCGATCTCAATGAAACTCTGCTGGTCAAGGAAGTCGCGCACGCGTTTATAGATACGATGTCTTTTGCTGAGGTAATTCTGCATTGAGGGGCGTCTAAGGTCCAGGTAGCGATACTGCAACCTCAAGTCCTCGGCCACTGATCCGGCCTCTCTGGCGCCGGCACCCCCAACCATCGCCTTTTCGGATATGGGGAAGGGCAGGGTTTCGGATTGGCTCAGGATGATCAGGTCTTCTGCTATGATTTCGATCTGCCCGGTCTCGAGGGAAGGATTTATCGTGGTCTTGGCCCGCTCCATTACGCGGCCGGTCGCTGCCACACAAAATTCGTTTCTAAGCGAGGCGGCGCATTCGCATATGCGTGGGGGGGCGAACTCAGGGCTGAAAACCACCTGGACAATGCCGCTTCGGTCGCGCAGGTGGATAAATATCACCTCTCCATGATCTCTCAGCGCATCCACCCAACCCGCCACCTGAACCTCCCGGCCCACATCCGCCAGGGTCAGGTATCCACAGTTTGAGCGCCCATTATAGGTCATGACTTACCCGTCCTTTCCATCAAATTGCCCCGGCCCAAAATCCATTCCCTTCCCGGCTCTCTGCGCCTCAACTAATACCGACGCATTAAATAACCTGTCATTGCGAGGAGTGGAACGACGAAGCAATCCCATGAAGAATGAGATTGCCGCGCCCCTTGGGCTCGCAATGACTTGTAAAGACATCTATTACGCTCGTATTAACTTGGAGATGATCCATATTTTTTCTCTCTCAGCAGTCTGCCTATGGCCCGTAGATTATAACAACCGCCAAAATTATTCAAGTTCCTTCCGATCAGGCAGCGATCACAGAGTTTTAAAACGAGGATCATCCCCAAACCAAGAGTTTGATAAAGAAGAAGTGAGAATAGGGACAAAGGGTGTAATGGGATCAGAGGTGGAGAAAACCAAGTTGTTCAATCAGCAAAAAAGAATCTTTCATTTGAGACCCAAAGGCCAGGATCAGGTGGGCCGCTCCTGTGGTGAGGAAAGGGTAAACGCTGGCGGAATAATTGGCGGCAGAAACGATAAACCGGCAAACTCCCGAGATCATCAAAGGGAGCTGCTGGCCGCCCAGGTCAAAAGGAAACGGCGCGGCAATCCAACCCCCTTCTCCGCATTCTTTCATCAAGGTTCTTACCAGCGGATGAACCTTTACCCGGCCGTTAACAAATTCCGGGGGGTTCTTGTCCATCTCCGAGACCAAGAAAGCTTGTTCATTTACCCTTCCAGGAATCGGGAAACTGGTCTTGGTGAAGAGGAAAGCTCGTATGGGTCGCAATCTCGCTACTGGTGAGGCAATTAAGATCCCTGCAAAGACAGTGGTAAAAATGCGGGTGGCAAAGGCAGCTAAAGAGGCGATCGTACCGTCGAAGAAGTAGGGCATCAGGGCCAGGTCCTTTCCCCCAGTAAAGGTCGGTTTTGGGTGACCGGGGCATGTTGTACTTTTGTTCTATTTTTTCCAATTATTGGTTGAAAATATTGAACCTATTGCGACTATTGAACGATCGTAAATTACTATTTAACCTACTGAAATTAAAGAAAAAGTCTGAAATGTCAGCGAGTTTCAAAAAAGTGTAAATTCGTATTCGAGTCCTGCCTTCGGCACCAGAAACAAAAATGCCTCTATCTAAGCGGCTTTTTTGTTTACCAGTAACTTGTGGCCGGTTGCTGCTCCAAGCAACATCGGTAATGGTCTCCCCTGCTCCTCCGCTTGACTTACCCTGCGGGTCACCCCTGCGACCCCGGGAGCCCAGCGATCGGTTCCGGTCCCGCCATGGAGGGATTAATGGCGAAGTTCCAGCCTTCCCCTAACATCCAAGACGATTTACGACTTATCATTGTAGCTGGCACCCTAAAACATGAAACTTGGAATTGAATTGCCCTAAATTAAATAAGGGACTATGCCCGGTATACTACCGTACATGAGTCCCTTTTTTTCCATTAGGGCGTATGATCCTCCACAACATATACATTCAAGATAAGTTCAGGTTTTGACGATAAATAAGTTGACCTACGCATCCGGATCAAATGAAACTTAGGCTCCGTTTTAAGTGCAAAAGTGAATGGGTAAAGCTATCATTTGAGGAAAATAAAATCAAGGATCAAGAGCAAGCCTGATTTTCTAAGGAAGTTGCCCTATATGCGCTTAACTATTTTTTCCCGTCTATTTTTAGGGTATCTGCTCATATTTATTCTGGTGTTGGCCATAAGCGTTTACGCCATTCTTCAGTTGTAGCAATTTGAGACGATGACTCGTTCTATCCAAGAACTCGACAATCAGCTATTAGAGTCCGAAAAAAGACTGAGCGATTCTCTGCTGTCCCAAATGCGCTACGAGAGAAAATACCTGGTCGTGAGGGATCGCGTTCTATATGATCAATATCTTTTGGCAAGCGATGATTTTAAAAAAAATATGGATCAGGCCTTGCTCTTGGCAGTTACCGTTCCCCAACGAGAAATATTGAACAAGGTCAAGACATATTATGAAGAATACCAATCCTTGAAGGCTGAAGAAATGAAATTCGTGCAGGCCAATCAGCGTTATAATCACGCATGGTATAAACAGGAAAAAGAAAAAGCAGTGGACCAGATCCTGGAGGCGCTGAAGATTTTGGCGGCGAATTCTCGGCAAAACACCTTTGATAAGATACAAAAACTGGGAGAGGTTGGCGCCGACGCCCGGCAAGTAGCAATATTTATAGCAATTCTGGCTCTTTTGGGTGTCATCACCATCTCCTTTTTTATTACCCGCTCCATTACCAGACCAATTTCCGTCTTGATTGATAAAACCCGGGAAATCGCTAATGGGGTTTTCAAATGTGATTTACATCTTTCTTCGCCGCCTGAGATAAAGGAATTGAGTCAAGCCGTTAACTTCATGTGCGATCGGCTCAGGGCTATGGATCAGATGAAGTCTGATTTTTTCTCGATCATGTCCCATGAGATGCGTACCCCCCTTACTTCGATCAAGGTTGGAACCGACATGCTTTTGCTCGGAAGCGATGGAGAAATAACCAAAGGACAAAAAGAAATTTTTGATATTATCTCCAGGGAGAGTCAGCGGTTGATTGACTTGGTGAATTCCATCCTGGATCTTGCTAAAATGGAAGCCGGAATGATGGTTTTCCACTTTAATCCCGCAGATATAGGGCCTTTGATTCATCAGACGATTGCCGAAATCAAGCCCTTAGTCCTGGGCATGAATATCCGCTTGCAAATGGAGGGTCCTGAAAGTTTGCCCGTGATTCGCATGGACCGAGAAAGGATCCTGCAGGTGCTTAGGAATTTTATAGGGAATGCCGTCAAATTCACCCCAAGGGGAGGCCAGGTAACTGTTTCGGCCGTTTATAAAAAAGGAATTCTGGAAGTTTGTGTGAAGGACACAGGACCTGGGATTGCCAAGGAAAATCTGACGATCATCTTTGAGAAATTCCAGCAAGCCCCCTTACAAAGATCGAACATGATGAGGGGCAGCGGATTGGGGTTAGCCATCGCCAAGCATGTTATAACGGCTCATGGAGGGAAAGTATGGGCAGAGAGCGAACCCGGGCAGGGCAGTTCCTTTTTCTTTGCCTTGCCGGCCTGATCTTTTTCCTTTTATCCGGTTGCGCAACCGTGGAAAAAATACTTATTCCGACGCCAGAAGTTCCTGCCGAAAAGGTTCAAAAACAACCAGAACATCCGCAACCAGCCTTTGAAAGGCTGGAGCGAGCAGCGCAACTTTTCAAGCAAGGGGATTATGATGGTTCCTTGATAGAAAACCAGAGGGTTTTATCTCTTGCGGGCAAAAAACTGCCAGGGGACAGGGCCCTTTTCAACATGGGGCTGATCTATGCCCACTTCGGAAATCCTAAAAAAGACTACGCCAAGTCTCTCCCTTTTTTCAATAAAATCATAAGCGACTACCCCCAGAGCCCTTTGGTCGAAGAAGCGAAGCTCTGGGTCAGAGTGCTCCGGGAAAATGAAAAATTGAGAGTGGTGTTTGAAAAGTTTAAAGAGGTGGATATTGCCGTGGAAGAAAAAAAGAGGGGGAAAGCGAGATAAGAGTAGGATGGCCGCCAAACCCCTTCATGGAAGAAGCACCCCCGCCTAATCCCGCGAAACCATTCACGCACGGTGTCCAGGGGAAAGCGCCCTGGCCCCAGGACTTGAAAAGGACAATCCAAGTTATAAAGCTATGTTGCATGCTCATATTATTCAAGCGTATCCCCCTGTCTAACTGAATTGTATAGAAATTTCCTTTATTAACTTTAGGCGCTTTAGTTCACTTTAGGCACTTAACTTGGTTGTATAGGAATTCCCTTTTTTCAACTATAGTGTAGCCTGCAGCTGGTTCACTTTAGGCGTTTGACATATTCTTTACTTTTCTTAATCATGGCTTTAAAACCCTGTGATCTCTGTGCCCTCTGTGGCTAATTTTAATTTGTTCTTGGGGGAGGTGGAATAAGTTGGAATTGAATTAAGGTTTTAGTATATAATTGTTAGTAATCCAGGAATTAGTCATATTCGATAAACGAAAGATCTGTTTGCCCAGTAAGCGTGTCTTCTTTAAGCGAGGCCCTGGGTAGATAAAGGAGTTATGGTTGAAAACTCCGGAATTTTTTATGGGGAAAGGCAGGGTAAAGCTGCTTGTGGTAGCGACTG
Source organism: Deltaproteobacteria bacterium (assembly GCA_016875165.1). Taxonomy (GTDB): domain Bacteria; phylum Desulfobacterota; class SM23-61; order SM23-61; family SM23-61; genus JAHJQK01. The sequence continues at coordinate 83,839 of VGSF01000003.1, read as the reverse complement.
GATTGTTGCTCGTTATCTTAAAAATTATTTCTGGAGAGATACTGGCCCAGAATGTCCCGTCTGTTCCTCTGGAACAAAAAGAACTTCTGCAGGTAAAGGTGTATCAACTTGGCGTGGATCCCGTAAGTTTGCAACCTATTGTCTTTCTCGCGGACGCTCTTGAAGAGCGCGCTCTACCTATATGGATCGGCCCTTTCGAGGCCAACGCCATCGAGGCGGCAAGGCAAGGAACCAAACCTCCCCGCCCGCAGACCCACGACCTTTTGGAAAACGTCATCCGGAAAACAAAAGGAAAGATTCAGGGGGTCATCATCACCCATAGTAAGGATGGCATCTATTATGCGACGATGGTGATGGAGAAGGAAGGCAGGATGGTGGAGATCGACGCCCGCCCGAGCGACTCCATCGTTATGGCCCTGAAGTTCAAGGCCCCCATATTCGTTTCCCGGAACCTCTTTGCCGCAGGGGCGATCCCCCTGGGGAAGGAGAAGGAGATCGAGGAACGTTACGGCCTAACCATTCAGGAGCTTACTCCCATGCTGGCCGAATCTTTTTCTTTTGGGTCAACGCGGGGAGTTCTGGTCTCCGATGTCCGGCAGGGTAGTTCAGCGGAAAAAGACGGCTTGCAGCGCGGGGATATTTTTACCAAAATGGGGGAAGAAGCGATTTTGGACATTATATCCTTCAAAGCTGCCCTGGCCAAGAGTAAGGAGACTGTGCCGGCCAGGGTCTTCCGCAAAGGCAAATTTTTATCCCTTACCCTCCATCTAAAATAATCCCTGCAGGATCGTATGTGCGCAAACAGGGGGATCAGTTACGTTGAGTGACCCAGTTTTTTCCATAGCAGGTGACAATCGCTTCAGCGGCAATTTATGTGGAGGGGGAGGGTAATGATCCGGGATGCGCATACCTTGAGGCGTTTGGAAGATGACCTGCTGAAGAAGGGGCCTCAACCCTCTTTTAAAGAAACCCTTCAGTTGTTTGAGTCGATGTGGAAAGAAGGGATCACCCTGGGAGTCCTCCCTCTTTCCAACCCCCTGGACGGCATCGAAGTGGATATCGAGCTTGCAAGGGTGCTCAATTGTTTGAAGAACTCCTTGCCCGAATAGCCGCCGGCCTTGCCGGGCACAATCTTCCGTACATGATCATCGGGGGACAGGCAGTACTACTGTATGGCGAGCCCCGGCTGACCAAAGACATCGATATAACTCTTGGGGTCAATGTCGATCGCCTGGATGAATTGCTTTCGATCGTAAAAGAACTTTCTTTGACTTCTCTTCCTGAAGACATCCCTTCTTTTGTCCAAAAAACGATGGTACTGCCCGTCCTCGAAAAAAGTACGGGAATCCGGGTTGATTTCATCTTCTCCTTCACTCCCTATGAAACGCAAGCCATTGGAAGGGCAAAGAGAATAACCCTTTGCGGGCAGGAAGTCTGTTTCGCTTCCCCCGAGGATCTTATCCTTCACAAAATTATTGCAGGCCGCCCCCGAGATCTCGAGGATGTGAGAACCCTGATCCTGAAGAATCCAGGAATCGATGCCGCGTATATCAGGCGTTGGTTGAAGGAATTTGATGTGGCGGTTCAAGAGAAGAGTTTTCTGGAGACATTCGAAAACATTTTGAAGGATACGGAATAGAAACCAAAGCCTTCGCGCCTTGGAGGAGAATCAATTTTTCTCATCTCTCAACTTGTTATTTTTCCCCTTGGCTTTTTCCAAACCCTTGATGGAGGGTTACATGGAATGCCGAAACATAACCCCATTTCTTAAAATAAGATGGAGTTCTGTTTTTTACACCCCATAATGATTGGCAATTAGATCACGATAAAGGTGATTCCCTATCCTCAATCGGGCCTTAACAAGAAGGGATGAATCGCTTGCAGAATAGGTTATGCACGCTAAGAATCAACGTCCCTCAAAGGTTACTTCCTTCGGTAGTGTCTTGCGCAAGGTGAACGCAAAGGAGCATCAGATAAAAACGACAGAGTATCAGGTAACGGGTATTTTTCCTGTTGTTGATCAAGGGAAAGACCTTTTTGTTGGATTCTCAGATCGCGAGGACAAACGATTTCACTGTCCTGAAGGTGGTGTGATCGTATTCGGAGACCATACTTGCATTGTGAAGTTCGTCGATTTTGACTTTGTGGTTGGCGCTGACGGCACACAGATCCTCGCCGCCAAGGCCGGTCACAACGCTCGATTTCACGCTTTTCATCTTCAGCACCGTGGAATAGCAACCACGGGCTACAACCGGCATTTTAAGTTCCTCAAAGAGCGCCCTTTTGTTGCTCCGCCGCTTCAAGAACAAACCGCCATCGCCGGCGTGCTGTCGGACATGGACACGGAGATTGCGGCGCTGGAGCAGCGGCTGGCCAAAACCCGCGCCCTCAAACAAGGCATGATGCAGGAACTACTCACGGGGAGGGTTCGGCTAATATGAACGAAGGAGAAAACAACAGCAAGCATGAACCGAAGCGGGGCGGGCAGCGGACAGATCCGTCGGATCAGTCGGATCGGACTGATCGGTCGGGAAAACCTGCCCGCCTCCGCCCGAGCGGCGGTTACCGCAAGTTGCGGTCTTTCCAGGCGGCCACCGTCATCTACGACGCCACAGTGTCGTTCTGCAATCGCCTCATGGATCCCCGCTCGCGCACCGTGGACCAGATGATCCAGGCGGCGCGCAGCGGGCGTCAGAACATTGCCGAGGGCAGCCGGGCCTCGGCCGCCTCCAGCCAGACCGAATTGCGCCTGGTCAATGTTGCCCGCGCCAGCCTTGATGAACTGCTGCTCGACTTCGAGGACTTCCTGCGGCAACACGGCTTGCCGCAATGGGCCAAAGACGACCCCCAAGCGCAAGCCGTGCGGGCAGTAGGGAAAGATCATCGGACCGATCGGTCGGATCCGACCGATCAGACTGATCAAAACCCTTACTCCCCCTGGCTGGCCCACGCTGACCCGGCAGTGGTTGCCAATGCCGTCATCTGCCTGATCCACCAGGCCAATTACCTGCTTGACCGGCAGGTCGCGGGGCTGGAGCGACAGTTCATCCAGGAAGGCGGTTATAGCGAACGGTTGGCGGCGGCGCGCATTGCCGAGCGCCAGAGGAAAGATCGGACCGATCGGTCGGATCCGACTGATCGGTCTGATAAAACGCTCCCTGCCTGCCCTGCTTGCGGTAAACCCATGGCCCTGCGGACGGCCCGCAAAGGGCCCCAGGCTGGCTCGCAATTCTGGGGGTGCTCGGGTTACCCTGGGTGCAAAGGCACAAAGAAATTAGACGGATCGGTCTGATCTGACCGATCCGACGGATGAAAAAGATGTCCATTGTCGGCCAAATTGAAAAAAAGACCCAGCAGCGTGTCGTGAAGCTCTTTCGGGACACGCTCAAGTATGACTACCTCGGCGACTGGACCGAACGCGAAGGAAACCGCAACATCGAAGAGGCGCTGCTGCGAAAGTTTCTCCGCGAGAAGCAGGGTTACGAAGAGACCCTAATTACCAGGGCGCTGCATGATCTGGATAAGGCGGCGGGTGATACCAGCAAGAGCCTCTATGATCGCAACCTTGCCGTCTATGAACTGCTGCGCTACGGGGTCAAGGTGAAGTTAGGGGCGGGCGAGAATTTCCAGAACGTCTGGCTCATTGATTGGAAGAATCCTGAGAGAAATCATTTCGCCATCGCCGAGGAAGTGACCTTGCCAGGAGGCGACACCAAGGCACACAGCAAGCGGCCTGACGTGGTGCTTTATGTGAACGGCATCGCTCTCGGCGTGCTCGAATTGAAACGCTCTACCGTCTCGGTGGCCGAGGGCATCCGGCAGAACCTCGACAGCCAGAAGAAGGTTTTTATCCAGCCCTTCTTCTCTACGATGCAGTGGGTGATGGCAGGCAACGACACGGAGGGCCTCCGCTACGGCGCTATCGAGACACCGGAGAAGTATCACCTCAAATGGAAAGAAAACAGGGCCGTCGAGAACCCACTGGGCCGGGCATTGACCCAACTTTGCGCCAAGCCTCGCTTCCTCGAATTGGTTCACGACTTTGTCCTTTTCGATGCCGGAACGAAAAAACTCTGCCGCCACAACCAGTATTTCGCTGTGCGTGCGTCGTAGGAGTTCGTGAAGCGCCGTGAGGGCGGCATCATCTGGAACAAGCAGGGTTCAGGCAAGAGCCTCATCATGGTGTGGCTTGCCAAGTGGATTCGGGAGCATGTTACCGATGCCCGCGTCCTGATTATCACCGACCGCACCGAGCTGGACGAGCAGATCGAGAAGGTTTTCAATGGTGTTAAAGAAAATATTTATCGCACGAAAAGCGGCGCAGACCTGATCGCCACACTTAACGCCACGAAGCCGTGGCTGATGTGCTCGCTGATCCACAAGTTCGGCGGAAAAGAGGAAGGGGAGGAGGTTGGTACCATCCCCGGCTATATCCAGGAACTGAGGAAGGCGCTTCCGCCAGATTTCGTTGCCAGGGGAAATCTCTTCGTTTTCGTAGACGAATGCCACCGCACCCAGTCCGGCGAGTTGCACAAAGCGATGAAGGGGATTCTGCCAAACGCAGTTTTCATCGGCTTCACCGGCACGCCGCTTCTTAAGGCTGACAAACAGAAGAGCATCGAGGTCTTCGGACGATACATCCACACCTATAAATTCGACGAAGCTGTGAAGGATGGCGTGGTGCTTGACCTGCGCTACGAGGCGCGGGACATCGACCAGCGCATCAAGTTCCAGGCGAAGATCGACCAGTGGTTCGAGGCTAAAACCCGCGGACTGACCGATCTGGCCAAGGCGCAGCTCAAACAGCGATGGGGAACGATGCAGAAGGTGATCTCAAGCCAGTCACGGCTGGAACAGATCGTCGCCGACATCATGATGGATATGGAGACCCGTGACCGGTTGAAGAGCGGGCGCGGCAACGCCATGCTCATCTCGGGCAGTATCTATCAGGCATGCAAGCTCTATGAGCTGTTCAACAAGACCGACCTGAAGGGGAAATGCGCGATCGTCACCTCCTACAAACCGACTACGGCAGACCTGAAGGGCGAGGATGCCGGTGAAGGAGAGACCGAGAACCTGCACAAGTATGCCATCTACCAACAGATGCTTGCCGACTGGTTCAATGAGGCGCCGGAAAGGGCAGTGACCAGGGTTGAGGAGTTCGAGAAACAAACGAAGAAAAAATTCATTAACGAACCGGGACAGATGAAGCTCTTGATCGTGGTGGACAAACTGCTCACCGGCTTTGATGCGCCGCCCGCCACTTACCTCTATATCGACAAAGAGATGTGCGATCACGGCCTGTTTCAGGCCATCTGCCGGGTGAACCGGCTTGACGGCGATGACAAGGAATACGGCTACATCATCGACTACAAGGACCTCTTTAAGAGCCTTGAAGGCGCGGTCCATGATTACACCTCTGGCGCGCTTGATGGCTACGACAGGGAGGAGATAGCTGGATTGCTGGAGGGTCGGCTCGGCAAGGCCCGCGAGAGGCTGGAGGAAACCCGTGAGGTGGTGAAGGCGCTATGCGAGCCCGTCGAAGCCCCCAAGGACTCGGCGGCCTACTTACGTTATTTCTGCGCCAAGGATTGCGGCAATGCCGAGCAGCTCAAGGCCAATGAACCGAACCGTCTCGCTCTCTACAAACACGTCGCTACATTCGTCCGGGCATTCGCCAACCTCGCCAATGAACTGACAGAAGCCGGTTACTCCCCGACCGAGATTGAAGCCCTGAAATCCGAAGTTGACCACTACGAGAAAGTCCGCAACGAGGTTAAACTGGCAAGCGGGGCCTTTAGCCCTCACCGATGATGCGGTGCGATTGGCGGTGATCAGCAGGCTTGGATGGATCAAGCGTCAGCGGGCAAAATTTGAGGGACAATCCCGGCAATCTGAGCGGGAGATGGTTAGCGGTGAGAGCCATTATTTCTTGGCCCAGCGGTATCGCTTGAAGGTGATTGGACACCACGGGGCGGGCAAAGTAGTGCTACCCAATAAGTCCACCATGGCCCTCTATGCGCGGCCTGAGACCAGCTCCATGCAGCGCAAGCAGGTATTGCAGCGTTGGTATCGTGAGCAACTAAAAAGATTGATTCCGCCTTTGTTGGATAAGTGGCAGACCGCGTTGGGTGTTCAGGTGGCGGATTGGGGTGTCAAGAAGATGAAAACCAAATGGGGTAGCTGTAACATTGGCTCCCGCCGAGTCTGGCTTAACCTGGAATTGGCCAAAAAGCCCGTGCAGTGCTTAGAATTCATCGTCGTTCATGAGCTGGCACATCTATTGGAACGATACCACAACGAACGGTTCATAGCCTTAATGGAACAACATTTACCAACCTGGCGGGTTTGGCGGGACATGCTAAATCATGCTCCTTTGGCCCACGAAAATTGGAGTTATTGAGAAGAGTGTAATTCCCCAAGCTCAAGTTGTTCGCGAGAGAGTGGCCGAGCGTCGGTCGCAGCGGTCGCGTGGAAAGGGGGACGTTGTTGGCTAACTATACACAAAGGAGGGGACGTAGCTCCGAGTTGAGGTTGAGGATCCTGCTCAAGAGCAGGGGCCCCGTCTCCGAGACCGTGGTGCGGACGGGGTGCCCCTGCTCTCCGAAGACATCCCAAAAGGCCACCGGGTAGCCCTGGGGGGAGAAGGTGGATAGCCCGAGCTTCTTGGCCCGTTCCGCCACTTTCGGGTGCTCTCCTCCCGGATAGGGCAACCCGGAGAGGTCTCCTTTCACATCGGCCATGAAGACCGGAACCCCGATGCCGCTGAAATGCTCGGCCATGACCCGCAGGGTCACGGTCTTTCCCGTGCCCGTAGCCCCGGCGATGAGGCCGTCGCGGTTGGCCATCTTGGGGAGGATTCCGATTTCGGATTTTCCCCTGGCGATTACCAGAGGCAGAGACTTGTCAGCCATTTTCCCCTCCTTGAAGGGTATTGGACCAGGACTAATATATAAAGGATTCTAAACCCTGTCAACGAGCTTGAGAAATGCGGTTTGGGGAAGGCGAAAAAAAATGTGGGACACGGATAAACGCGGATGGACAAGGATTATGATTACCTAAATTGAGCGATTTTTAATTGCGCGAGACAATAAAAAAAACACTTATTAAGCGATAGATATAGGTTATAATATCTTCGCGCGGAAACAGAAATCTACCCCCCGATAAGCGAGGAGATTATGAAGCAAAATCCTTTTAAAGGCAAGCGCAAAATTTCCAGGGTAGATGTGACCGAGGACACGATTACTGGTAGAGGAGGTTTGGCTTTATTTGTACGGGGAAGATTTATGATCATGTGAGGGAATATGTTCAAGGTCAGTCTTGGGAATCGGGGGACTGGAAGGTTTATGATAATGGGCATCAGGAGTGGGAGTATCTGGAGTTTGGGTATCGGTTTGATAGTTGGAGGAGATTTTACCGGGCCATTTATACGCGTCCGGTTTATGAGGGGGAGCAGCGGTTATTAGATTTTGCCCGGCCGGACAATCTCATTTTGACCAATCTGGGGGTTAATTCGGAGGTGTTGGGGGATTATTCGGCTGTGGACCGGTGGCAGATTCTTCATCTGGAATCGATCATTTGCAGTCATCAACAGCGAGGGGCGGATGAATTGCCGCATCGGGGGTTAAAGGATTTTTGGTCCCCAAACATCTGTAGAAACATAGGATGACATGCTTAGCTTCCGCTATAAGAACGGAAATTCAATAACCCGATTAAAAATCGCTCAATTTAGGTAACCTATGATGGCGGCCATTAAGGTTGAATCTCTGGAATTGGTATTTGAGTGCGGGAAGAACCGCTTGAAGGTTTTAGACATTCCCCAGTGGCAGGTGGAAGGCGGTGAACATTTCGCTCTTTTTGGCCCTTCCGGTTCGGGCAAGACGACCTTTCTAAACCTCCTGGCCGGTCTTTTGACCCCCCATTCGGGAAGGCTGAAGGTATGTGGCCATTCCTTGGAAGATATGCCCGAGGCCCAAAGGGATCGCTTCAGGGCGCAATGTATCGGGTATATTTATCAAAACTTCAACCTTTTACAGGGATTTAATGCCTTAGAAAATGTTCTCCTGGGGATGACCTTTGGTCCTCGGAAAGGCGAACTTAAGGACGCTGAATCGCTGCTGAATGAGGTGGGTCTTTCCCACAGATATGACTTCTACCCTTCCCAGCTTTCCCTGGGTGAGCAGCAGAGAGTGGCCGTGGCTCGCGCCATGGCGAATCGGCCTCAACTGATATTGGCCGATGAGCCAACCGGGTCTCTGGACCCGAAAAATCGCGACGCAGTACTGAAACTCCTTAAAGACGCCTGCCGGAATCATGGCTGCACCCTCGTGTTAGTCAGCCACGAAAGGGAGGTCATTTCCTGGTTTGAAAAAGCCATTCCTTTCCTGGAATTGAACCGCGCATTCCAGCCCAATGTAGGGATGGAGCCGTGAGCTTCTGGAAAATCTTACTGAGGAGTCTGCGACAGCATCGGTTTTCCAGTCTTTTGGCGGCGCTCAGCATGGCCATCGGGATGGCTCTGCTGGTGGCGGTCTATTCGCTGAAAGAACAGGCACATATAACCTTCACCCAGATCGGGCTCGGAGTGGATGCTATTTTGGGGCCCAAGGGGTCGCCCCTCCAAATTGTCCTCAATGCCATTTACCACCTGGAAGATATGCCCGGAAAGATAAAATGGACCTATTTCAAAGAGGTAGAAAAGGACCCCCTTGTTTTCCAGGCGATTCCCTTCTGCGTGGGTCATTCCTATAGAGGATTCAGAGTCAATGCCATTGACCGCCGCTTTTTGACCGAGTTCGAATATCTGCCGGGCAAATTTTTTTCTTTTTCCCAAAAAGCAGGGGGACAGGGACGTCCTTTCCAAGGAAGCCAGGAGGCGGTGGCAGGATGGACGGCGGCAAAAAGCTTGAGGCTGCGGATGGGGGATGAGTTCCATCCCGTCTGCGGAGTGCAAGAAGGTGATCCCGTCCACGAAAAAGACAAGCTGCAATTTGTGGGAATCCTCGCGCCCACCGGAACCCCCCATGACCGGGCGATCTATATTCCCTTAGAGACTTTTTATGAGCTATCCGGGCACCCGCCTGAGACGGTCGTTATGGCCGAAAGAACCGAATACCGGGAGATCAGCGGGGCTTACCTCAAGATCAAACGAATCCGGGGGGGAGCTGTTCATCCTGGTATTCAGGGTTTGAAATTCGCCGTCAACCAATCGGACCGGAATCAGATCGTAATCCCAAGCGAAGTTCTGCCTCGATTATTCAACATCATAGGATGGGTGGACCGGGTCCTCTTGGCCATTGCGAGCATTCTTACAGCACTCTCCGCTCTTTTCCTCTTCTTTTCCCTGCTTTCAGCTATGAGAGAAAGAAAGCGCGACTTGGCCCTGCTTCGTTCCCTGGGGGCTACCCGGAAAACGGTCATGGGCCTGGTTATTTCTGAAGCCCTCCTCATCAGCTTTTTAGGGGGGATCATGGGTTTGGCTTTAGGCCATGGATTGACCGCGTTTGGCGCCCTTTTTATCAAAGCGGAAACAGGCGTGGGGTTCACCGCCTCTTATGTTTCTCTTGCCGATTGGCTCGTTCTCCCCGGAGGATTGCTCCTGGGGCTACTGGCTGGCCTGGTGCCCGGCATTCAGGCTTATCGTTTGGGAATTCTGCAAAACCTTTCACCTCTTTCCTGACGTGAATCGCGGAGGAAAGACATGCGCAAAAAATTCTCCTTTTCCATGATTCATCTCACCATGCTGGGTTTACTGGGCTACCTTCTTATCCATTCTGGTCTGGCGGGGCAGGGACATGGACATAAAGCTCATCATGGCGGGGTACTCAATGTGATTGGCAAAGAGTTCGGCCATGTTGAGATTTTGGTCCGAGAAGATATGCTGGAGGCCTGGTTTGTGGGCGGGGGGCATGATACCGGCCGTTCGGTCCCCATCCAGGCAGCCGAAATTCCCTTGACCGTGATCATTCCCGGAAAGGGTTCAAAAAAGTTGGTTTTAAAGGCGGATCCCATGAAGCTGGCGGGGGAGAGGATCGGGCATTGCTCTCATTTTACCGCTCGAGCTGAATGGCTGCGGGAGGTAAAGGAGTTTGAAGCCCAAGGAGAAACGGTTTTCAAGGGAATTCGACACAAATTGGTCATCAAATACCCACGGGGGTATGATCCAATCCATCCCCCAAAGAGAGAAAGAGTGAAAGAAGGTGAAAAATGAAGATTGGCCTCTTTGGGGTTCTTTTGTTCATCTATCTGGGTTTAGGCAAGGGAATGGTATGTGACTGCAACGCGCAGGAAAAAGCAGAGGGGAAGGGTGATCGCCAAAGAAGCCAGATCCGGATCATGGAAGAAAAAGGCCCTGCCGGTCATCAGACGATCGGAATCGATGAAAGCTCCTTCCTTAAGGATTCGGGGAAAGAACTCTCTCTGGCTTTTTCCACCCTGATGACCTGGGAATACGAGCCAAAAGAAAATCCAAAGCCTCCTGAAAGTATAAAAAAATTGGACGGGCGCAGAATCAGGATTGTGGGATTCATGTTCCCCTTGCAAGAGGGAAAGACCCTTCATCATTTCTGCCTCCTTCGCACGACGCAAACCTGCTGCTACGGGCCGCGCCCCCAATATAATCAGTATATTTTTGTGGAAATGGCCAAACCCACAACCTTTTACCGCCTCGACCCGGTAAGCTGCGTGGGGAAATTCAAAGTGGATCCCTCTCCCGAAGAGGGTTTCATCTATCGCCTGGAGGGTGAACGGTGCGAATCGGTTTCCGGAGAGAAGAGGTAGGGGCTAAGATGAAAAGGTTCTGTGTTTGGCTACTCGTCCTGGTCCCCTTTTGCTGCCCCTGGCTTAGCGGTTATGCCGAAGGATGCCCTGCCTGCTGGGCAGGTTATGGGTCAGGGGATGAACGGTTCAATAAGCCTTTGGCTGACCTTAGAATCCTTTACGAAAAAAAAGGGAAAACGGCCCTGCCGGCCATCCGGGAAGCGGCGAGGACCCACATCGATCCCATGGTTAAAAAGAGGGCCATCGCATACCTTTTGGAAATGAATGATGTGGAATCGATCCCCCTGCTGGAGGAGATGCTCTCGGAGTTGCTTAAGAAGGTTTCTTTCAGTTCATTTGGGACCGACTCGACCGATTTCCAGACCCGCTTATGGATTTCTCATGCCCTGGCCAAGCTGGGGTCAAAAGGAGTTGCCGACCGGATTTGGGAAAGGTACGATCGCCTCGATCAGCCGAGAAAGTCGGAAGTTCCTTATCTTTTGAATGCGCTTGAGGATCTTAGGTTGACCGAACGCCTGCTGGAAGTATTGAAGAGAGGCGAGGATCATCAATTGATGTTGGGGGCCATAGAGGTTCTGGGAATGGGCGCAGATGCGAAAGGTCTTTCCTTCCTGAGGGCGAAAATGATCGAGTGGGAAAGGAAAAATTTGGAGCCCCGAGAACCCACGGATCCCCCGGGCCCCCTCATTTATTATTCCGTTTTGAGGATTAAGGCGGAACAAGCTTGCTTCTCAATCGAAGAAAGGAGAAAAGGCGTCCCCCCCACTAAGTAACCTCCGGACCCTCACTTTTTTCGATATTTTTATCCGTTGCGAAAAAATCCAAAATAGCCCCAATGGGTGACCCGCCGGTCTCCCCTACAGGGATCGAAGGCTTATAGCGGGTTCTTCAAATAGCATTGACACGCCTCAGTTCTTCATATAGATTTCCAGATTGAAGCGAGTTCTTTTCCCTTAAATTCCGAAAGGAGGTTTACTATGAAAAGATCAATCTGGCTAATTATCTTAATTTTGGGCGCTTTCTTTTTTGCCGCCGCTGCTGCCCCCTCTCTGGCAGGGGTATTTTGGCCCGATAAATGGTGGCCTTCTAAGTGGGGCCCCGACGACGAAAAGGGCTCTTTCAACACTATCACACCGAAGAAAATCATGTCTTCTCTCAAAGTAGTAAAGACCGGCAAGGTTTATAGGCTGGCAAGACCTTATACCAACGATATGCCCAAATTCGGCAGCCGCACCTATTCGCTTCATATCCCTGGATTGCCCGGCGGCGGCCCGTTGGGCAATAACAATATCGTATGGAATGACGAGTTTATCGTTGGGGAACTGGGGCAGGTGGGAACCCAGTTTGATGGCCCGGGACATGTGGGCATTCGGGGAAAAGATGGCGTGGACCGATGGTACAACGGACGAGAGCTCGCCAAATCGGAAAACACCTACGGCTTGAAGCACAATGGCGTGGAAAAACTTGGCCCGTGCATCACCCGGGGAGTTTTGATCGACGTGGCCGGGCTCAAGGGGGTCGATTCCTTGAAGAAAGGAGAGGTGATTACACCCAAGGACATCGAAGATTGTATCAAAAAAGCCGGCATTGGCCCAATTCAGGAGGGAGATGCAGTCATATTCCACACGGGTTGGGGCAAATACTGGAAGGAACCAGCCACATATAATGCCGGCTGCCCCGGTATTGGCCTTGAAGCAGCCAAATATTTCATCAATAAGAATGTTTCTATGCTGGCCGCGGACACATGGCCGGTCGATGCTATCCCGGGTGAGGACCCCAATGGAGCCTTTGACATCCACAACCTCATGCAGACCGTAAATGGTATCTGGTATCTCGAGAATCTGAATAATGAGGTCATGGCCCAAATGATCAAGGACAAGGTATATGAGTTTCTTTTCATCTTTGTTCCGGTGCCTTTCGCGGGGGCTACGGGATCCCCAGGGGATGCCATAGCCGTCCGATAGGATTTTCCATCCCCTCGGAAAGCAAAAACCGAAAGATTTCCAGAATCCCGGATAAGAACTCGCCTCCTTTCGCACGAAAAAGACCTCATTCCAGTGACCAGAGTCTTCGCTGGACTGTAGAATATGGGGTCACCCATTAAAAGGCTCCTGTCAATAGGGAAAACTTCTCCTACGCAAGAAAAAAGCTTTTTTTGCAAATCTTAAACATGGGGTTGCCGACAGTAATAATACCTTTTTGCTCCAAACGGCGGAGGAGTTCTTTGCAAGCCATGTCCTTTAGGGCGCCGTTTAGTTGGCACCAGTTCCAGATTCGACATAGCTCCCTGGAGATGAAGGTTCGTCCCTGATCCCAGTATTGACCGACAAAAGAGTGGATAAGGTCTATGGCCCATCGCCTTTTTTTACCGGGACCGCGTAGGGGCCTTCGCTGATGAAGGCCAGGCGCGGCGTAATGTTCCGGGCGGCATATTGATTATGAAAATATATGACCGCGTTTTGCAGCATCTCTTGGACTTTCTGGGCCCGGGCTTTTTTCCTTCCAGCCGGAGTGAGAAATTCATAGCCGCTCACCCCGGGAAGCATGGCCAAATCTTTTTCAGGAATGTCGGAAGTACAGTAAATCAACCCTTCCTCTCCAACCTTTCTTAACACCCTGCCCCATACTTCGGGCTCCCACTGATCCTTGGTGAATTTCCATGCCGGAGACCTGAGTAAATCCACGTATCCATCCACCCCCTGGAGTTTCAGCAGGTGGATGAGTGTCTTGTACTCGGGGCCGCCGATGGGCTCTTCGTCCCGGTTGTCCGCGGCGACAACGATCACTCCCCCCGGTTTCACAGCCGGGATTGCCCCCACAGCCGCTTTGGCTAATTGGTAGTGGTTCCGGCCCACGTATCCGCCATGGGTGAGAACAATGTCAAACTCTTCTTCCACCGGAATGGCTATATAGGTTTTGATCTTACGCACGGCCTCTGCGATAACTTTTTCCAGGTCCCCGGCGAAAACCCCGGTCAAGCGCATGTCCTTGTCCAGGGTAACTGTTATGGTGAAATCCACCCCCACAGCTTGGGCAACCGCAGCCGCCTCCTCGTGGCAGGGATTTCCGTCAAGGATCAGGTTGGCGGCCCTGGGGGATTCCAGAAAATCCGGGCTGTGAAATTTTTGAATCGTCCGCAAATCCACCAGTCCGGGGCAAACTGCTTTCCTTCCCCCGGAAACTCCGGCCATGAAGTGACTTTCCGTCAAGCCAGTGGCGATTTTCAGGTCGGCCTCAGCGAAACTTTTATTCAAGAAAACTTCGGTGCCTGCCGGCGTCTTACCCGCGTAAACCAGAGAGGCTTTATCCTCGCAATCATGGTCCTGAATCTCATAGGCGGAGACAATCTCTTCCCCCATCATCTCGATTTTTTCTTGGGGTGTGCTGGCCCGGTGTGTGCCGGTTCCCACGATGATCCGAATGTTCTCCTTACGAATCCCCTGCGCCTTTAGTTTTTTCAGAAGAGGCAAAAGAATCCCCTTTTTCCCTTTGTACGGAACCGGACGGGTGATATCGGAAACAGTAATGGCCACTTGCAGCACATCTGCTGGTTTCCCTTTGCCCTTGATAACGTTATCCAGGCTCCGGCTCCCCAAAGGTTCTTCGATAGCCCTCTTGATCTCCCTGGCCGGGTTTTTGAGAACCTCAGCCTTTTTCATGGTCATTTCCAGGCAATCTGGCGGCACATAAATAATAAGCGGCCCGCCGGAAAATTCCACTTTTATCTTCTTCCAACCTTTGATATTGGTATTTTTCAGGACAGGCAGTAGATCGGGTCTCATCTTTTTAATCCCCCCATATTAAATGCGGAAGGCCACCTCTAAAATATGCTGAGCGCAGAGCGCAAAGTGTCCTGCCTGATTTATTCGTTTCATGATTCAACCGCATGCCCAGCTTATATCGTGGCCCCGGGCCTGGCCAAAGCATAATGTTATAACGCCTTAATCCGAAATCTTTTTATTCCTGGGGAATCAATTCCAGGTTCCCGGTGAAGGCCGCTTCCAACGTAGGTTTCATCAACCGGTCCAAGTCTCCCCGTTCCGTTTCCATGGGCGTGGGCATGTTCTGTAACTTCATCTTAAGCTGCGGATCCTTGGCGGCCTGGATCATCTGTTTCAAATGGGCTTTGGACACGCCCGCTTCCGAAAGCGTCGCCGGGAAACCCAGGGACTTGGAAAACTGGATCATCCCCCTGGCCACAAGCATGGCCAAGGCTCTTCCTTTTTTGCCTTCGGTCCTGGCTTTGATAAATCCTCCTTCTTTCAGGATTTCGGCGAAGACAGTTAATTGATCCTGAATCCTCGGGGCAAAAAGGACGGTGTAGTACGGGTTCAAAATTGCGCAGGCCCGTCCGTGGCTTAAAACGTCGATCAAGGAAAAACTTCCGAGATGGGGTCCGCTCGTTCCTCCGAGCATGATGGAATAGCCCCCCAGGTCAGTGCCCAATCCCAGGCATAGCCTGGCCTGCCGGTCTCGGGCATCTTTTTTCACTTTCGGAAGCCCGGAAACGATCAGCCTCAGGCAGGCTCTGGCTACTTCTTTCATCTTGGTATAATAGGACTGGCCCGTTGCTCCCATGAAAACCTCCCAGGCATGAGCGATGCCGTCCAGGCCCCCATCCAGAGTGAGTTCCAGCGGAGAGTCTAAGGTCACTCCGTAATCAAAGACCGCGGCCTGGGGTACGATCGCCTCATCGACGATAAGCTTCTTCTGCCCGGTGACCAGGTCGGTGATATTTGAATACTTTGTTAAATGGGCGCCCGAGCTGGCCGCGGTTTGCACCGCCACCAGCGGCAGGAGAGGCCGATTCGTCTGGTTCTTAACTTTGCTCACGTTCCCAACGCCGAAATAAGGATCGACAGTGCCGGCCATGGCCGCGGAAACAGCAAGAGAATTCTGCGCATCCGCGGGAGAATAGGTTGATAGAACATTCGCTGCCTTGGCGGCGTCGATGGTGCTGCCCCCCCCCCACGGAGATGATCACCTCGGGCCGGGAACGGGCCACATGCAGGGCCAGGCGGTATACATCTTCCCGCGGGGCATTGGGCCTGGCTCCCGTAACGGCCTCATAAGCCACCTCTTTCTCTTTCAGGGAGTCGCTTACGGATTTCTGGATTCCGGCCGTCCAGGCTTCCTCCAGGTCAGCGACTATCAACAAGGCCTTCTTCCCGTACTGGCCGGCCAATTCGCCCACTTTGCTAAGGACATCAAAGCCGAAGCTATAGGAGTTTCCTGTCCAATCGAATAACATCTTCCGGGCATTTTCTACATACCTTTCCATCGCTGCCTCCCTCTTAAATTGCGGATTGATGAATGCGGAGTGCGGAATAAGGTCTTAATGATCAATTCCGCATTCCGGTAACACTTTAGCTCTTTGAAAAAAGGTGTGTTGTAAAGGCCAAGGGGTTCCAGGGGCCGCGGGCCAGAGCGGAACGCTTGGAATCATAAGGCGCTTATATCTCCGCATATGGGGCGGGCAAGAACCCCCGCCTCCTCCGGAGGAAAAGATCTTCTGTCCTCGTGGCCAAGCGGAAACCCAACCGATGCTTCCGGCGCGTTCCGCTCTAACCCCCGGCCCTCAACAAAGGCTTTAATACCATTTTTTCAAAGCGCTAAACTGTTACGTATTCCGAATTTTTTATTTTATGGCTTCTTCCACCAGAACGATCAGTCTCTTGGGCGAAATCGGTTTGGGCAGGTAAAGGTTAGCCCCGGCTTCCATACCCCGTTGTTTGTCTTCTTCGCCGCTTTTGGCCGTAAGCATCATGATCGGCGTCTCGGCGTAGGAATCCACCTGGCGAATTTTCTGGCAGACTTCGAAACCGTTCATCTCCGGCATGATCACATCCAAGATAACCAGGTTAAAACGTTCGCTTAAAATTTTTTCCAGAGCTTCCGATCCGTTGGGAACGGTGGTCACTAAAAACCCCAAAGGAGAAAGCAGCTCCTGGATGGCGGTTAATACCAGTTCATCATCGTCCACGACTAAGATTTTTGGGGCCATAGGTTCATACTCCTTTAGAGCTCTTACACTTTACCAAGAGAGGAATGATTATCGCAATACCCCTGAGCTTCTTGCAAAAGTCCGTAATTTACCCTTCGACAGGCTCAGGGTGAACGGGCTTAGGTTGAAATTATTTAGTTTTTCCGTTCGTGGTGAGCTTGTCGAACCACAAAAAAATACTTTTGCAAGAGGCTCCCCTGAAACCTTTTTTATAGGCATAGGCAGGGATGAGCGGTCCAGGTATTTTTTCCATTATCTCATTTCTCCATCCATTCCAGGGCCGTCTGCAGGGGAGTGGACAGCACAGGCAGGATTACCCGAAAAATTGTTCCTTCGTTGACCTTGCTCTCCACCTCGATCCTGCCGCCATGAGCTTCGATGATCCCGTAACAGATAGAGAGCCCCAGGCCAGTGCCTTTACCCACTTCTTTGGTGCTGAAGAAAGGCTCAAAAATTTTTTCCACAATCTCCTCGGGAATTCCTTTGCCTGTATCCCTGACCGAGGCTTCCACATCGTTCCACCCGTTGTGCCGGATTAAGGCTGTGGCGATGGTTAATTCCCGTTTTCTGGTAACTCCTTCCATGGCGTCTTTGGCGTTGGTTATAAGGTTGAGAAAAACCTGCTCTAACTGATTGGCATCGCCCCGAATCTTGGGTAAGTCCGGCTGGAAATTCTTGACGAGGCGAATCCCGTGGTTGAGAAGCTGCTGCCCGGTTATCATCAGGGCATTCTCGATGGGTTCGTCAATATCCACGGGGCGAAAGTCAAACTTGGACTGCCTGGAGAAATCCCGGAGATGGTCTATGATCTTGGCGATGCGTATATGGCACTGCTGGATTAGCCCCAGGCGACGCTGGTTTTCATCCTTTTCCGGAAGGCTTTCCCGGACGACGTGCAGGAAGGTATCCGCAGCCATCAGCGGGTTATTCAGCTCATGGGCCACACCGGCCACCAACTCGCCCAGGGCGCGCATCTTCCCGGCCTGGAAAAGGTGGGCCTGGGTCTTCTTCAATTCTTCCTCTAATTTTTTCTTTTCGGTCAGGTCCTTGAACACTCCCAGGGTGCCGATGATCTTGCCGGTCTCATCCCTGAGCAAAGAGGCCGAGGTTAGAATGGGAACCGCTTTTCCCTTCCGGCGCAAGCTCATTTCGTAGTTCTGCAATCTGCCCTTTTCCCGCAGAATGGACATGATTTTTCGGGCTTCGGGGAGGCCTTCTACGTAAAAGCGGGATATGGGGACTTCCATGATTTGGTCCCGGGGCAATCCCACCATCTCCTCCATGGCCCGGTTGGCAAAGGTGATCCGTCCTTTGGGGTCGGTGGTCACGATGGCGTCCACGGAGCTTTGCACGATATTCTCCAAAAAATCCTTAGTTTCCCATAACTCCTTCTCCAGGGCCAATTTCTCGGTGATGTCCCTGGCGATTTCTAAAAATCCCAGGATCTTGCCCGAGGTATCCTTGAGGGTGGTAACGATGGCGTGGGCCTGAAAATGGCTGCCGTCTTTACGAACGCGCTCCAGCTCATATTCGGTCATGCCGAGAGCTTCCACCTTCTTGGAAATCTCCCACAGGATTCCCCGGGTACGGTCTTCCTTGCGGAAGGTCTTGCCGATCCACATTTTTCCGATTACTTCTTCTTTGGTCCATCTGAAAAGGTTTGCCGAACCGCTGTTGTATTCTAAAATCACTCCGTTGGGATCCAGGGCGATGATGGAGTACTCCGTCGAACTTTCCAGGACGATATTCAGCATGCTGGATAGATTGCGGTATTTTTCTTCTTTCTCCTGGATCTCCTTTGTGCGTGTCCGCACGACTTCTTCCAGGTTTCGGGTGTAGGTAAGAATCTGGCCGGCCATGCGATTGAACGAGCTGGCCATTGTGCCGATCTCGTCCCCCGTGGTGATGCGCACTTTTTGGGTCAAGTCTCCAGCGGCCATCCGGGTCGTAACCTCGGTCAATTCCATAACCGGACGGGTGAGCACGCGCGTTAGCCCCACGGCCAGCAGGATGGCCAGGGCCACGCTGCCCACCGCTACCAGGGTGATGAAAAGCTTCGTCCGGGCCACACCCTCGAAAACTTCTTCTTCATAACTGCCGGCAACGATAATCCAGTCCCAATCCCGAAAATATTGGTACTTGTTGATTTTCATCCGGGGGGTAGTTTCGCCCAATTCTACGTTGACCCAGGGATAGTGGATGGTGCCCACTTCATCCTCTTTTAAAAGGGGAGCTTTGCGGGCAATCTCCTGCATATGTTCAAAGCCGGTGGAATCCCTGGCTCTCAGGATGTTTTCCCCTTCTTTAGCCGGGTGCACCACCAAATTCCCCGAACCGTCCATGATGTAAGCATACCCTGTCTTACCGATCTTGATGGATTTGATGGCGCTTTTAAGGGAAATGGCGCTCTGCTCCGGTATGCCTACGTAGAGGGCGCCGATGACCTCCCCGCGCTTGTTCAGGATTGGTTCATAAACCGTGATGTACCAGGCATTCACCACAAAAGCCCGGCCCCGGTAGTTCTCTCCCCGCAGAATCTTCCTGGCCACATCGCTGGAAGCTGGAAGATAAGTGCCCACAGCCCGCGTCCCATCCGCCCGCAGAACGTTGGTGGCAATGCGCAGGAGCCGGTCCCCTTCTATAAGTTGAAAAACAGTGCAGGTTCCCCCCACCAATTTTTGCACCCTATCCACAACTGTGTGATCCCCCGTGATCGCTTTCCCGCCAATTGACCATAAGGGAATGCGCACCGGAGTTTTCTCGTTGGTGAATTGGTCCTCGGCCATGAACTCAACGAAACGATTGGAGGAAATTGTAACGTGCTGTCCCTGCGGGAAAAGGGCATAATGGGCGATTCTTAAGTCGGAGGTTAGCTTGCTCTGTAAGAGCTCCTGCTGGGCTTTGCACATGGCTTGAATGTTGGTCACGATGTGGGCCAAGTCCGACTCGTAAGCCTGCTTCAGATCTTCGGTGAATTTTCTAAGCGAAAGCGTGGCTGCCACCCCGAGGGGCATGAGAGCCAGGACCAGGGTGAAGCTGATCAGCTTGGTGCGGATTTTCCAGTCTCTAAATGGTTTCACAGGAATGGCCTTTTCCTTAGATTGGCAATATATCAGACCTATGGAAAAATCTCAAACTTTTTGCTCTGGTGAGCCTTTTGCGGTTGTTTTAGGATCTTTCGAAAAACTATCCTGACAAATTGTCACATAGTTTTTCTTTGCGAGACATATTTTGTCATAATTTCCTCATTGACCTGAGAGATTAATATTTCTTTGCCAATTTGCCAAGGTATACCTTTTAATAAATGAATAGTGATTCATTGTTCAAAAGAAAGTCTTTACGTAAAAAGTTGAATAATATCAAAATATTAAAAAGGTGTTGGGAAAAAATGGTCAGAGCTTTTTTGGGGTGGTATGCCGTTTGCTCTTTTAAAAGGCAGGGAATAAATAATCGCAAATGAAAGGAGCGGGGAAAATGAAAAAAATAAAAGTTTTGATACTGACCTCCGCTATCCTGCTTTGCTGGGTTTCCAGCACATATGCCGCTGAAATTTTGGGTTATCCGATCGTCCCCAAGCAGGCCAGGTTTTACATCATTATTTTAAGCGTGATCGGGGTTTCCATGGCCATGGTCGCCGCCACATATGTTTCCCTTTGGTTGGTTGACCTAAAAAAGAAGCAGCGGGTAGTTGCTGCCAAACCTGCTTTAAATAGTGGATTAAGAACCTTCGGGGGTCACCTGGCTGCATCTGCACAGTCGGCCAAGTGATTTAAATAAAAAATTAAAACCCCTTCCCGCAAATGTAGAGAAGGGGTTTTTTATTGTTCAGAAATTTTGATGATCTCGTAAAAAGTCGTCACTCCGGCCTGCCTGTGCCTGGCAGACAGGTGAAAACCGGAGTCCAGTGGTTTGATAACTCCTTGAAATAACTGGATTCAGACTGGAGTTTATCCCGATGAAAATCGGGGCCGGAATGACGGGGAAAGGGGCCTTCTAACTTTTTACGAGATCATCAAAGAGGGTTAGGGGCAGACCTCTCAAATAGCCGCAGAGATTATCAGCAACATTTGTTATGTCGCCTTGTTTGCCGCCTTGTGCAGAATTTTTCCTTCGGCCTTCTCTTTGGGAGCGCCGGTCATAAAGGTAAGCCCGGCAGCAATAAGCAGGCATAACGAAGCAATCAAATAGGCGTTGTTGAAGTTTTTAGAAGTGTCGAAAATCCAGCCGCTGAGAACCGGGCCGAGAATTCCCCCAACCCCCCAGGCCGTAAAAACCAACCCATAATTGAGCCCGAAATTTTTCATGCCAAAATAATCTTTTACGGCAGAAGGGAAAACCGATAAGTTGGCCCCGTAATTAAATCCGATGAGTACCGAAGCCAGAAAGAGAGCGCCATACGTGTCCAGCCCCCGGAGCATGAACATAAGGACTGCCTGAAAAACAAAGACGATGAACATCGTCCAGGTGCGGCCTATCTTGTCTGAAAGAACCCCGGCCACAATTCGCCCGCCCGCATTGCCCACTGCCAGAAGGGCCACGAATATGAATCCTGCTTTAATGCCTGCCTGAAGATCAACGATCTTGGCCAGTTTTCCGATGATCATCAACCCGGCGCCCGAGGCAAAAACAAACATAACCCATAGGAGGTAGAACTGGGGGGTGCGAATCATTTCGTGCCAATCGTAATCCGCTGCCACTGGCGCGGGTGTGGCCCCCTTCTTCTTCACTCCCGAGTGAGGGTTGCCGGGGTTACCCCGGGCCTTATAACCGGCCGGGGGATTTTTTAGCAACTGGGACAGAAGCACGACCACGACCAGGAAAGAGCCTCCCAGGATCATGAAGCTTTTCTGAATTCCAAAACTGCCCAGGAGGTAGTTGGCCAGGGGAGCAATATAAACCGAGGCCAGGCCAAACCCGGCCACGACCAGCCCGGCAATCAAGCCTGTCCGGGCAGGGGGAAACCATTTTACGGCCGCAGGTGTCGCCGAAGCATAACCGCACCCGATTCCGGTTCCGGCCAGAATACCAAAGCCGATAATCATCCCCATGAGGGATTGGCCTAAACCAGCCACGATAAAACCTGCGCCGCAAAAAATCCCTCCCAGGGTTGCTACCAGGCGAGGGCCGAACTTATCCTGCAGCCTTCCGGCCGGGACCATCATTAAGGCAAAAACAGCGATGGCCACGGAATAAGGAAGAGCGGTTTGAGTCTCATTCCACCCCCACTCCTTGTTGATCTGCTTCGAGATAATGGACCAGGCGTAGAGAACTCCCAAAGCCAAGTTGATTCCGGTGCCGGCAAAAGTTACGGTCCACCCGTAACTCTGGTGACTAACCGGGTGAGGGGAACTGGCATTACGATTGGACATGAAATTTAGCCTCCTAAAAAAAATTAAAAAGTTCGTAACACTTTTTCTCTTTGAAAAAAGGTGTGTTGTAAAGGCCAAGGGATTCCAGGGGCCTGGGGCCAGAGCGGAACGCTTGGAATCATAAGGCGCTTATATCTCCGCATAAGGGGCGGACAAGAACCCCGCCTCCTCCGGAGGAAAAGATCTTCTGTCCTCGTGGCCAAGCGGAACCCCAACCGATGCTTCCGGCGCGTTCCGCTCTAACCCCCGGCCCTCAACAAAGGCTTTAATACCATTTTTTCAAATCGCTAAACTGTTACAAAAGTTCTGGTAGAGACGTCCCCTCTGGGACGTCTCTATTAAGGCACTTTTATGTTTGAATTTTACTGCCTTTCGGATACCAACGATTGGACCACGGAGGGGTCGGCCAGGGTGGTAGTATCGCCCAGGTCGCGGACATCGCCGGAAGCGATCTTCTTCAGGATGCGGCGCATGATCTTGCCGCTGCGGGTCTTGGGGAGGGAGTCAGTGAACTGGATTTTGTCGGGAGTGGCGATCGGCCCAATTTCTTTACGCACATGAGCCACCAAAACCTTTTTCAAATCGTCCGATTTGACTTCCCCAGCTTTCAGGGTGACGAAAGCATAAATTCCCTGCCCTTTAATCTCATGGGGCATGCCCACAACCGCTGCTTCGGCCACCAAGGAATGGCTGACCAGGGCGCTTTCCACTTCGGCCGTCCCGATACGATGGCCCGAGACGTTGATAACGTCATCCACCCGGCCCATCAGCCAAAAATCGCCATCCTCATCCACCCGGGCGCCGTCGCCGGTGAAATACATCCCCGGAAATTGCACAAAGTAGGTCTCTTTGAAACGCTCGTGTTGGCCGTACACAGTGCGCATTATTCCCGGCCAAGGTTTCTGGATCACCAGGTACCCGCCCTCGTTTACCTCAGCCGGTGAGCCGTCTTCGCGAATGACTGCCGCGGCAATTCCGGGGAAAGGCTTGGTAGCTGAACCAGGTTTGATGGCAATGGCTCCCGGAATAGGAGTAATCAGCATCCCGCCGGTTTCCGTCTGCCACCAGGTGTCCACGATGGGGCATTTCTCTTTGCCGATAACCCTGTAATACCACATCCAGGCCTCGGGATTTATGGGCTCCCCCACGCTGCCCAAAAGCCGGAGAGAGGACAGATCCCGTCCTAAGGGCCACTTGTCTCCGTCGCGCATCATGGCCCGCAGGGCGGTCGGGGCTGTGTAGAAAATGTTGACTCTATATTTTTCCACAACCTCCCAGAAACGGTCTGGTTTGGGATAATTGGGAACGCCTTCAAACATCATGGTGGTGGCCCCCGCTGCCAGCGGACCATAGACGATGTAGCTGTGTCCGGTTACCCAGCCGATATCAGCCGTGCACCAGAAAACGTCTTCGTCTTTGTAATCAAAAACCCACTTGAACGTGGTCATGACGTAAAGCAGGTATCCGGCTGTGCTGTGCAGAACGCCCTTGGGTTTTCCGGTAGAGCCGCTGGTATAAAGAAGGAACAGGGGATCTTCGGCGTCCATCACCTCCGGTTGGCAAACCGGCTTAATGTCGTA
Organism: Deltaproteobacteria bacterium; assembly: GCA_016875165.1. Classification (GTDB taxonomy): domain Bacteria; phylum Desulfobacterota; class SM23-61; order SM23-61; family SM23-61; genus JAHJQK01. Next base: position 60,107 of record VGSF01000003.1, on the reverse strand, counting down.
CGCGGCCATCTCTTCATGCCACCAGAAATCCCTTCCAGACTTCATGTCCACCTTGGTATTCGTGCGGTTGCAAACGATGACGGTTTTAATCGAAGGGCAATTTACCAGGGCGGCATCAGCGTTGTTCTTGAGGCCGATGACTTTGCCGCTGCGGAAGCTGGCATCGGTTGTGATCAGCGCTGAGGCGCTGGAATCCTGGATGCGGTCCTTGAGGGCATCGGCGCTAAACCCGCCAAAAACAATGCTGTGGATGGCCCCGATGCGGGCGCAGGCCAGCATGGTTATGGCCAGTTCTGGAATCATGGGCATGTAGATGGTTACCCTGTCGCCTTTTTTGACGCCCTTCTTTTTTAGGACGTTGGCGAATTTGCAGACCTCGGTGTAAAGCTGCTGATACGTGAAAGTCCGCGTCTCTCCCGGTTCCCCTTCCCATATGATGGCGGCTTTGTTCTTCCGCGCTGTTTTCAGGTGGCGGTCCAGGCAATTGACCGTGACATTCAGTTTTCCTCCCTGGAACCACTTGACATAAATATTATCTTTGAAGCTGTAATCCAGCACTTTATCCCATTTCTGAAACCATTCCAGATTTTGGGCCTGTTCATTCCAGAATCCTTCCGGTTCCTCGATGGACCTCTTATATAATTTTCTGTAGTCTTCCAGGCTCTTAATATGGGCCTTTGCGCTAAACTCCTGCGGGGGAGGAAATTTTCTGTTTTCCTCCATCATGCTGGTGATCGTTTTTTTGTCCTCGGCCATCAATTTACCTCCGCTAAAATATTTTCTTGCCATGTTTGATTATATCGCTTTTTTCTTCACAGCCAATTAAAAAGCAAAAGGCGGCAAGAAGCGCTTAAATCTAACTGTATAAAAAAAATTCTTGAAACTTCAGATTATATCAGATTATAAAGGAAGTCCGCGGGGAAGGAATAAAACGGAAGAACTTTTGGAGATAAACCGGTTTCCCGGAATCGACAAGGTATAACCCCTGCATCCCGGTGACCATTTTTCGGGTACCTCCATCGATCATCCACCAACATAAGCTCCTTGCCCGGCTTCTGATTTAGGGAAACCTTTCGACCTTTAGATCATTAAATTTGGGGCAGGTTAAGCGCCTAACAGTTGATCAGTGTCCGGGAATTTTAATGCGAGGAGTTAGCTCCCAGCGTTCGGGAATATTCCAATTGAGGCATCGCGGGATCTCTGACTAAATCCATTATCTCGGCAATCAACTCCCGCACCTTCTCCTTGAGGATGAGCATCTCCTGGGCTAAGGCCTGCTTTTCCAGGGCCTGTTTAACGGTCTTGTTCAGGGTCAGCTTAGTAAAAGGTTTGTGGATAAAATCGTAGGCGCCTTCTTTCAGAGCCTCCAGCCCCATATCCACCTGGCCATGTCCAGTCATTAAAATGATTTCTACAGCCGGGAGGATTGATTTGGCCATTTTTAACAACCGATTCCCGTCCATCCGGGGCATGCAAATATCAGATATGATCAGGTTGACCTTTCGTTCTCTAATAATTTGCAAGGCCACCTGCCCGTCGGCCGCGGTTAATACCTTATATCCTTCCCTTTCTAATATCTTAAGAATTGTTTCACGAATGGTCTCCTCATTGTCCACTACTAAAATTGTTTTCTTTTCCACGCTTCCTCCCAACTCCCTTGGACCCGAGAAGCAAAAAAATAACACCCATTAAGGTGATTCAAAAAACTCGAAGGGGCCCGATTTAATGAGGAGGGTTGTTGTTTCGGTTGCCAGTCACAGATGAGCAGAGGATTTCGCTCGTTCGTAGCCTGTGAAAACCGAGCCCCTTCGGAGTATTCCAAAGTTCAATAGCATAAAAAGCAATATATATGCCAGAACCTCGTTCAAGGGGGCTCCTTTTAAATCCATAACACATTAATATTAAATGATTTTTTAAACAGAAAGGATGCCCGTTTGCTATCAGCCCGCCTTTATTTCAAAAATAACGACAAATTGTCAATAAATAAATGATTTGCTGATAAAATGGCATTATAAATATTTTTTTAGACATCTTATCGACAAATTGTCAATTTTTACTTATTCTGCCCTTCTCCTTTCTTTTCCTCTTCGATTTTCCGGTAAATCGTCCGGGACGAGATCCCCAGAATTTTAGAGGCCACGTTTTTATCTCCCCGCGCATGGCGCAGGGTTTCTTCGATAACCCGCTTCTCGATGTCCTCGAGAGGTGTACCCAGAGAAATGGAAATTGTTTTGTCATCCATCAAGCCGCCCTTTTCACCCGCAGGCGATTCGACGGCTTTGAGGATCTCGGGGGGTAGATCTCCGGGAACAATCATTTCTCCTTTGGTCAAAACCACCGCACGCTCTATGGCGTTCTCCAACTGACGCACGTTCCTGGGCCAGGGATACCGGAGCATAACCTCTAAAGTTTCCTGGGTAAAACCTTTCACCTCCTTATTGTTTTTCTTTTTGAATATGTCCAGAAAGTGGTGGGCAAGCAGGGGAATATCTCCGTCCCTTTCCCTGAGGGGCGGGAGAGTAAGGGTGATAACATTCAGACGCGAATAGAGGTCTTCCCGAAAAATTTTCCTCTCTACGGCCTCCAGCAGGTTAATGTTTGTGGCGGCAACCAGGCGAACATCGGCCCGGATGGTTTTCGTGCCCCCCAGACGTTCGAATTCACCTACCTGCAGGACCCGTAAGAGTTTGACCTGGACGGTCGGGCTGACTTCCCCGATTTCGTCCAGAAAAAGCGTGCCTTCGTTGGCCAGTTCGAACCTTCCTTCCTTACGGGCAATGGCGCCGGTAAAAGCCCCTCGCTCGTACCCAAACAGTTCCGCCTCCAGCAGGGTCTCAGGCAGAGCCGCGCAGCTCACCTTGACGAAAGGGTGATTTGCCCTGGGGCTTAAATCATGGATGGCCTGGGCAATGACTTCTTTCCCCGTTCCGCTTTCCCCCTGGATGAGCACCGTAGCCGAGCTGGGGGCAACCTGAGCGACTATCTCCAGGGTTTCCTTCATGGCCGGACTCCGGCCGACGATTTTTTCGAACTTCTGGAAATCCTTAATCCGCTCCTGGAGCAGGCGATTTTCCAGGACCAGTGATTGTTTCTCGATAGCCTTGCGCACCAGCTTGAGGATCTCCCGGGGCTTGAATGGTTTCTGAATGTAATCAAAGGCTCCGTCTTTCATGGCCGTCACAGCCGTGTCCACGGTTCCGTAACCCGTAATCAGGATTACTTCCACCTCCGGACGGATGGTCTTGGCCACCTTTAGCAATTCCACTCCGTCCATCCTGGGCATTTTCAGATCCGTAAGAACCAGGTGAATAAACTTTCCCCGCAGGATGTCTAAGGCCTCCTCCCCATCGTTGGCCGGAAAAACCAGGAATCCCTCACCTTCCAAAATCTTGGCCAAGGAATCGCGGAAAGGCTTATGGTCGTCAACTAATAGAATATTCTTTCTGTCTGCTGTTTCCACTTTCCTTACCTCAGAGTTGATGGCTTCGTAAAAAGTCCATCTGTCCGCCTAAGGCGGATTGCGCTGCATCCCCGCCCTGTTAGATCAGAAACTCCGCATTGAAGGTATAGGGCGGGGATCTAAATTCCAAGAGGAAGATTCATCTTGGGGTTTATCTAACAGGGTGAATCGTTGCGGCGTATCTTGTAGTACGCCTCACTCCTCAGGTTTTGCGCGCCTTGTCCGCCTGAGGCGGAGAGCTTTTTACTTGGCCATCCCAATTTTGACTTTTTACGAGATCATCATAGTTGCATTGGTTTTTTATTCCCGCGGCTGTCTGCGGCGCATTTAATCACACCAGCCCCTTCCCCTTGGATTCGGATGAACCGCCAGACAGAGCCGGCAGGCGGATGGTAAAGATCGTCCCTAAATCTAAATAGCTTTTAAGGCTAATGGTCCCTCGATGCTCCTGAATTATGTGGGACGTGATGGCCAGACCCAATCCTGTGCCCCCATGCTTTGTGCTGAAAAATGGGGTGAAAACCTGGTCCAGATTTTCTTCGGCAATGCCCTTCCCCGTGTCGGCAATGGAAACTTCAACCTGTCCATCTCGGCATGCTGTAGAGACGGTCAGCTTGCCGCCATCCGGCATGGCCTCGAAGGCATTTTTGACGATGTTCAATAAGGCCTGGCGGAGCTGTTTGGCGTCAATCTGCAATGGGGGAAGAACGGTTTTTAAATCCTCGACAATCTCCACGTTGCGGCCAGAGGCTTCTTCCCTGAGGAAAAAAAACAGATCGGCAATCACTTCATTTATATTTCCCTTCTCCACCTTCACCTTGGGCAGACGGGCGAATTGCAGGTATTCTTCGACCACTTCGAGCAAGCGGTCGATCTCCTTTTTAATCACTCCCAGGAGATTCCGGGCTTCCGCTGTATTCTCTCCGGCAAACCGCCCTAATTCTTCATCCAGAAGCTCGGCGTTCAAGACGATCGTTCCCAGGGGATTCCTGATCTCATGGGCCACGTTCGCCGACATCCTGCCCACAACTGCCAATCGCTCCGCCTGGATGATCTGCTGTTGCAGCCTTTTTTCCGCGGTGACATCCTTGACGTATTCTACAACCTCAACCACTCCTCCATTCCGGTCAACCAGGGGAAAGGTGTAGAGCTGCAAGTTGCGCTTGGTTCCATCAGCGATTAGGCTGGCCTTTTCCCGAAAAGCCGCCTGGCCTGTCCGGAAAGATTCCTCCGCCGGGCAGTTTGGGCAGAGGTCAGAGCGCCCCTGGAACTCCTGGTAACAGGTTTTCCCGATAAAGTCCTCCGCGGTTCTTTTGTACCAGTTCAAGCTGGTTTTGTTAACCATGGAGATGCGGAAATTCCGATCCACGATAATGATGGCATCTGGGGCTCCGTCGAATAGGGTTTGCAGGCGGTTCTGGCTTTTGACAATCTCCTCTCCCCACTTAACTTTTTCCTCTGCCCGGATGCGCCCCTGATTGATCTTGTGACCCACGTAGGTTCCGGCCAGCAGGGTGCAAGCCATAATGACCAGCAGCAGAGCCGAATTTTTAAAGCTGGCCCAGACCACCTGGGTTACGTCCGAATAAGGAGCTACGATGGCCACAGACCATATCTTGGCATCTATTTGAACAGGGGCGTAGGCAATTAGTTTTCTGATCTTTCCCCGTTCTTCCCGGTGCCAGCCGGAAACATACTCATCCATCCCCGATTTGCCCCGGAGCATCTCTTCTTTCATGATCTGGTTGATACGATTATAGTTTATGTTGGGATCCCGCTCCTTCCGGGCGGTAAAAGCATTCTTGCCCTGAAGTTCTGGATCATAGTGGGCGATGAATCTTCCTTCCTGATTGATCATCCATGATCCGCCCGAGGTCCCCGAGCGGATGGGACTCAGATATTGTTCAGTGATTTTGTCCAAATCCAGGCCGCAGCCCAAAATCCCCACGAATTCTGCATCTCGGAAGACCGGGGCCGCGATCAAAATGGACCCTGAATACAATTGATCAGGGGCGCTCCTTTCCCCCCCCTTCAGCGCCAAGTCAGTCATTACCGGTTTGCCCGTACGCCGGGCTTCTTGAACGTAGGAACTTGCCCTAAAATCTTTCGCCGACAATTTACTTAAAATTTGCGGGGGATAGGCGGAAATCACCGTTCCCAGGCGGCTCCCGAGAAAAAGGAAATTGACTTTATCCCCAAAGCTTTCATAAAGCGACTTCAGGGTTTCCTCTCGGACTGCCCCCGGCTTTCCTTCTTTAAGGTTTTTGACCTCAGGAAGGTGGGCCAGAAGAGTGGTTATCTCCCGGATGTCTGCCAGGAAATTTTCTATTCCCCGGGCTGCCTGTCTGGCCAGCATCAACTGCTGTTTGTTAAACTGAGCGGCAATGGCCTTCTCCGCAGAATGATAGCTATAGACGCCAATGGCCACCAGGCCGCCGATGATCAGGCAGGTAACCCCCCAGATTACGGGCATAAGGGGAAGATGGTAGCGCTTCATCCGCTCTTCTAAAAAATGAATCAGGGAACCTTTGGCCATTTTTTAACTGTTAGGAAATTATAAAAATCTTTCTTTGTTACTTTGGGCCGATAATCCATTTTAACATCCGGCTATCATTGCAAAATTATCAATGGTCAATGGAAAATTAGCAATGAAAAAAGGCTTTGTTACGGGAACGGTTTATTGCTAATTTCTCATTGAACATTTTTCAATGATTTTTTATTATACCGAAGATGCTTCCCTATGTCAAAGAAGGCGATATTCTTTTTACTTGCCTCCCATCGCGGTTTTCCCCTATAATTTTTTAAAGGTTTCACCATATTATGTGATTCTTGAATGCCCGGTAAAAACCATGCGCATCGGCACCAAACTCATCATGGGTTTCATCCCATTGGCCATCCTTACGGCTATGGTCGCCCAAGTTTTGTACATCAACTCCAGATGGATCAGTGAAAGTTCACAGATGGTCAGGGAGGTTTACCAGAACTATGGCCATATCCTGGAGATGCGCCAGCATGAGAAGAATTACTTTTTTTACCGGGAAAAATTCTACCTCTACCGCCTCAAGGATCTCTCCGGGCGAATAAGCGAATTTTTCTCCAAACAGAGACAGATGAGCGGGGAAACGGAAATGATTCGGGGCTTCGATAACGCCCGGGAGGTCCTCTCCCGTTATCAGGGTTTAATCGACCAGTTCCTAACTTCCGGCGAAGGGCCGAAGGCCGAACAAAGCCTTACCGAGATGACCAACCTTGGCCGTCAACTGGAACGTCTGGCTGAGCAGATGGCCAACGTGGCCTGGATCCCCATTCAGGTGGGCTCCCAGAAAGCCCGGACCTATTCCCTGATCTTCGCCATTCAGGCAGCCCTGATCGGAGCTGTTTTAGCGTTCTACCTCTCGCAGCTTTTAGTCAAACCCATCCAGCAGCTTGTCCGCGGCACCAAGAAAGTAGCTGACGGAGACTTCACGGAGCGTGTTCGAGCGCGCTCCCGTGACGAAATCGGGGAGCTGGCTGAATCTTTCAACCGGATGGTTATCTCCCTGGAGCAGGGGCAGGCCCGGTTGCAGCAATCCAGTCAGGAACTCCGCAATACTAAAGAGACTCTGGAGAATATAGTGCAGAGTACGGTGGACGCCATCTTGGCCACTGACCCGAAAGGTCGAATCACCTTTGCCAACCGCAGCATGCAGGAGATGCTTTTCGGCCAGGCCGGTCAGGAGGAAAAACTTTTAGGAGTCCCGATGGCCCGGCTGTATTCCGGAGGGCTGCCCGAGGCGAAAAAGATCATGGCCATCTTAAAGGAACGGGGGAGGCTGCTGAATTATGAAACGACCCTCGTCAGCAATGGACGGTTGATTCCCATTCTCACCTCGGCTTCGCTGCTCAAAGACGAAAGGGGAGCGGTGCTCGGCACCCTTGGTGTGATAAAGGACCTTACCGAAAAGAAGAAACTCGAGGAAGACCTGAAACAGGCCCAGGCCGAACTGGTACACAAGGAAAAGCTGGCAGCCATAGGAAGGCTGGCTTCGGGTGTTGCCCACGAAATGAACGATCCGTTAACTTCGGTCCTGACTTTTTCTAACCTCCTCCGGGAAGAAACAAAGGAAGGGGATGCCAGCCGGGAGAGCCTGGACATCATTATTAAAGAGGCCACACGAGCCCGGAGGATCATCGCGGATCTTCTTTCCTTCTCCAGGGAAGCCAAGCCGGCTCTGGAATGGATTGATCTTAATGATGCGCTCAACATGAGCCTCCTTCTGCTGGAAAAACAAGGAACCCTGGAGAAGATTGCCGTCCAAATCAACCTGGCCAAGGAGCTCCCCCTGGTTCGGGCGGATGCAGGTCAGTTGCAACAGGTTTTTACGAACATCCTCCTGAATGCCGTACAGAGTCTGGAAACTTTGCATGAGCCGGCTAAAAATTACGGAGCGCCTTCCCGCGAGAAAAAACTTGTCATAATCTCCCAATTCTTTGAAGGCCGGGAAGAAATCCTTTCTGTCCCTAATCCCCTTGCCGGGCCCTTTATCCGCGTGGTCATCGAAGACAACGGAAGCGGCATTGCCCCGGAAAATCTGACTAAGGTCTTCGATCCCTTTTTCACGACCAAGCGCACCGGAGATGGCACCGGATTGGGCCTGTACATCGTCTCGGGCCTTCTGAAAAACTATGGAGCTCCATACAGCCTGGATAGCCAGGAAGGTAAAGGGACTACTTTCACCGTCGATTTCCCCCTCTTCGAAAGCGGAAAAAATTGAAATGGAAAATCCCAGTAAAATTTTGATCGTCGATGACCAGGTGAACACCTGCAAATCCCTCCAGGCCATCCTGAAGAAAAGCGGATACCTATCTGACTACACCCTGCGGGCCGAGGACGCCCTGAAACAGGTGCAGGCCGAGCATTTCGACATCGTTATCACCGATATAAGAATGCCGGGAATGGACGGGATTCAACTCCTGGAAGAACTGAAAAAAACCCAGCCCCACCTGGTGGTCATTATGATCACCGGCTATGCCACCATCAAGAGCGCCGTCGAATCGATTCAAAAAGGCGCCTATGATTATCTGCCCAAACCCTTCACCCCCGATGAAGTCCGCGTGATCATCGAGCGAGCTTCCGAACACAGCCGTTTGGAGTCTGAAAACATCTTGCTGCGCCGGCAACTGCAATCTCAAAGATCCTTCGAAAACATCATCGGAAACAGCGCTCCCCTGCAGCGCGTCTTCGAAATGGTCCAGAAGGTAGCCGGAGGAGACAGCAACATCCTGCTCACCGGGCAAACCGGCACGGGCAAAGAGCTGATGGCCAAAGCCATCCACGATCTCAGCCGCCGGCGCGAGAAGCTCTTTCAGCCCATCAACTGCGGCTCCCTGGCCGAAGGAGTTTTAGAGAGCGAACTGTTTGGACACATGAAGGGAGCTTTTACCGGGGCCGTATCCACCCGCAAGGGTTTAATCGAAGTGGCTGATGGGGGCACGATTTTCTTAGATGAGATCACCGAGACCAGCCCGGCCTTTCAGGTAAAGTTGCTCCGGGTCATCCAAGAGAGGGAGTTTATGCGCGTGGGGGACACCAGCCCCATTCACGTGGACATCCGGGTCATCGCCGCCACCAACCGGGATCTGGAAAAAGCCGTGGAGCGCAAGGAGTTCCGCCAGGACCTTTATTATCGCCTGAAGGGAATTGCCATTCACCTGCCGCCGCTTAGGGAACGCCCCAACGACATCCCTCTCTTAGCCTTACATTTCCTGGAAAAATACCGGAGTCAACGAAAAGTGGAGCGCCTTGATCCGCAGGCCCTCAAGGCCCTCCAGGCCTACAAATGGCCGGGAAACATCCGCGAGCTGGAGAATGTCATCGAATACGCCCTTTCCATGGCCGAGGAAGAAACGATTAAAATAACCGACCTTCCCCCCGAATTTTTAACGCGGGTGGCCGACCGGGCCACGGCCCGGGAGAGCTGGGTGAGCTCTCCTTTTAGCCAGGCCAAGGATGAGTTCGAGAAGTTCTACATCACCCATGTCCTCAAAGAGAGCAACTGGAACATCTCTGAAGCCTCGCGCAAAGCCCAGATGTTTCGCCAGAACCTGCAGCAGAAAATCCGCAAATACGGGATTAAGGTGGAAGAGGAAAGGGAAGGGAAAAAAGAAGATTCTTAACCGAGAAAACTTCTTCAAACATCAAATTCCAAATCACAAGCACCAAATCCCAAACAAATATCAAAATCCAATATCCAACTTTCCAAACCCCATATCTTTTGTTTTGAATTTGAAATTTTGGTAATTGAGATTTATTTGGAATTTGGAATTTGAGATTTATTAGATTTATCCTCTTCTTCCCCTGCCGAACCTTTCTTCGAAGATGGGCGCAGTCAGGTTGTCGACCGGGGCGTAGGAATCTGTCAGAACAACCGCAAATCGGTTTTTCAACTTCTCCTCCAGTTCCTGCGGATCAAGGACATAACAGTTCCCTTCATTCTCCTTTTCCGCTTCCTTCCAGGGGTGATCACTTAAGCTGGCGACCACGATCATGGTGCTGATGCCCATCTCTTCGAAAGGCGTATCCCCTGCCAGAGCCACCTTCCCCTGGCCGAAGACCTCTTTTAGCGTGCGCACGTAAGAGGGCATGAAAAGGCCGGTATGAAAATGGTCGATCACATTGGCAATGAACATCCCCTCCGGTTTAAGCAGGGAACGGATCATGGAGGAGAATTCTTTGGTGGTCAGGTGGTAGGGAATGCTCAGGTCATTAAAGGCGTCTCCGAAGATGAAGTCATAGACGCTCCGCTCCGGAAAGTTCATCAGAACCCAGCGGGCATCGTCATTGAAGGAGCGGATGCGGGTGTTGCGGGAGAGACCCAGGTACTCGTGGGCTAATTTGGTCAGGTGGGGTTCGATCTCGATGACGTCTATCTGGGCTTCGGGATATTTTGCCTCCAGATAGCGGGGGAAAGTATAACCTCCGCCGCCGATGATCAGGGCCCGAAATTTTGGATTGCCCTTGGCTTTCCAGGCCACCAGATCCGAATAGGTCCTTTCGTATCCGTATTGCAGGTGGAGAGGGTCATTCAGATCTACGTAGGAATGAATCAAGTTGTCCAGAACCACGGTTTCCAGAGTTCTCCCGTCTTTCTCCTGCTTCTTTAGCTCGATCGTAAAATAATCGGTCTCCTTGAAATAATAGGAATTTTCATCCCGCTGCTTGGTGAAGGCCTTATCATGTATGGCCCAGAGGAAGACAGAAAGCAGGGGGAAGATGATCAGAAGGACGCGCCGCTTCAGAAAAGCTCCTCCAAAGAAGGGGGAAGAAACGATCAGAATCAAGGCCATGAGTAAGAGGATGTTCCGGGTCCCCATCCAGGATATGAAGAAAAATCCCGTGGCGAACGTCCCCAGGATCGAACCCAGAGTGGAGAAGGCGTAGATTTTTCCCACCACGTTTCCAGACCGTTCCAGGCGGTCCAAAGAAAGGCGCACCACCACCGGGGAGATCATCCCCAGGATGCAGGCCGGGACGAAAAAGATCACCGTGGTGATGACCAGGATGCGCAGCATCAGGGAGGTCTGCAGTGGCCAGCGGGCCACTAAATCGGTCAAAGGCGATATGGAAAGAGCTCCTAATCCGGACAGGAAAAGCAGCCAGCCCAGGGTGCGCGGCGTGGGAAAACGATCCGCAATAATCCCTCCCACAAAAGCCCCAATGCTGATCCCGGCCAGGACCACCCCGATGATGGAAGTCCAGGTGTATAGCGAGACCCCCACGTAAGGGGCCATGATTCTGCCGGCCACCAGCTCTATGACCATTGTACAAAAACTGGCGATGAAAACCACGAGCACCGCCTTGATAACTTCTTTGCGCATATTGCTTCTCCTCGTTCTTTTTTCGAAAATGGTTTTCAATTTATCACATTTATTAAAAAAATGATTAAAAAATGTGAAACCGGAAGTATAATGCAATATTATTAAGCCAAATAATGCCTGAATCGCAGCCCCAACCTCTTAGGCGCTTAGCGCCTCATTAATACAAACATGTTTGTAAGAAGGATTTTTTTACTTGATCGCCATACTCTCTGCGGCCTGGGGGCCATTTTGATTTGGAGCACTTCGATTGCCCTGGCCCGAAGCATAACCGAACAAATCGGAGCTCTTACCGCTGCAGCGGCCGTCCATCTGGTCGGGGGAACATTTTGCTTGGGCCACCACTTCTTTTTCGGCCAAAACTCCTTGCATCAGGTCCGCCGGCTCTCCTCGAAATACTTGTTCGGGTGCGGAACGCTTTTCGTTCTTTACATGCTCGCTCTATTTTTGGCCATCGGCTCCGCTGCGGATCGTCGCCAGGTATTGGAGATCGGTCTCATCAATTACCTCTGGCCGGCGCTCACCATAATATTCTCCTTGTTTTTATTAAAGCTGAAGGCTAATCTGCTCCTGGCCCCGGGAACTTTACTTGCTCTTTTAGGGATTTTTCTTGTCCTCCGGCCCGATAATCCGACTTCCTTAACTTCCATCTTTACAAACATTGCCAGCAACCCCTTATCTTATAGCCTGGCTATGATTGCCGCCGTCTCCTGGGCCCTCTACTCAAATCTAACCCGGCGCTGGGCCGGCCCGGAGAGCAGCGGCGGGGTGGTTCTTTTTTTACCGGCCGCAGGTATTATTCTCCTCCTTCTCCGCTTAGGGAGTATTGAAGAAAGCCTATGGAATTGGCGCGTGGTGGGAGAAGTAATCTTTATGGGTCTGGCCACTGCCCTGGGTTATGTTCTCTGGGACATCGCCATGAGAAAAGGCAATCTGGTTTTCGTCGCTGCCTTTTCCTACTTTACCCCGTTTTTTTCGACCTTGTTGAGCTGTATCTATCTTGGAATTGCAGGTGGAGTTGCTCTGTGGCTGGGCTGCCTATTAATCGTGGCCGGCTCCTTCCTGAGTTGGGCAGCAGTCTCCGCGAAAGGATTTCCAACTTCCCATCATAATAAATTATAGAGTAGACCTTCAAAAAAACAACCTGAGGCCTTTATGATGATCTAGAAAAAGGTCGTCACTCCGACCTGCCTGTGCCTGGCAGACAGGTGGAAACCGGAGTCCAGGAAATTTATAACTAATTGAAATAACTGGATTACGGCTGGAGTTTATCCCGATGAAAATCGGGGCCGGAATGACGGGAAAAGGGGCTTTCGGACTTTTTACGAGTTCATCAAAAAAGAAAGCAGTTGAAAGATGGTTTTTGTTTTTTCTTCAGCGAAAGATCTATGATGATTCCGTGCGTTGCAGGTTTTGCCGCTTGATTTTTTCGATCAGGGTCGTCCGATTAAGGTTTAACAATCGCGCAGCCTTATTCTTTACCCAGCCACTTTTGGCCAGCGCTTGCAGGATCAATTTTTTCTCGAATTCATTCACGGCTGTATCCAAAGACATTCCTTCTGCGGGGAATTCCGCTTCCTTGGGATGATCCACTTCAAAAAGAGTCTGGAATTTTTCGGGGAGATCTGGCGGAGTAATAATGTCATTATCTACGAGAATGACCAGCCGTTCGATCGTATTTTCGAGTTCCCGGACATTCCCAGGCCAGTCATATTGCCACAAAAGATTCATGGCCTCATCATTCATCCCCTTAATTTTTTTCTTTTTACTTTTATTAAAATGGTCCAAAAAATGATGAAAGAGAAGGGGTATATCTGATTTCCTTTCCCTTAGGGGAGGAACATGAACGGGAATGACATTTAGGCGATAGTACAGGTCTTCCCGGAACCTTTTTTGCTGCACCGCCAATTTTAAATCCTGGTGGGTTGCGGCAATGATGCGGATGTCCGTCCTAATCGTTTTGATTCCCCCAATTCTTTCAAACTGTCTTTCCTGAAGGACTCTCAGCAATTTACTCTGTAAACCAGGGCTCATGTCCCCGATCTCATCCAAAAACATCGTCCCGCCATTGGCCAGTTCAAACCGTCCGATACGGGTGCGGATGGCGTTGGTGAACGCTCCTTTTTCATGCCCGAACAACTCGCTTTCCAAAAGTTCGCTCGGGATAGCTGCGCAGTTCACGGGGACAAACGGCCCCTCCCGGCGATAACTGTTGTAATGGATCGCTTTGGCGATCAACTCTTTGCCGGTCCCGCTTTCTCCCAGGATCAAGATGGTACTGTCGGAATCAGCGACCTTCTCGATGATTTCGAATATTTTCTGCATTTTTTCGTTATCACCGATAATATTTTCAAAGCGGTATTTTTTCTTCAGTTGCTTCCGCAGATTAATATTTTCTCGCTTAAGATTCCGGTATTCTAAAGCCCGCTTAAACGTAAGCAAGATTTCATCCGTCTTGACGGGTTTGGTTAAGTAATCAAAAGCGCCTAATTTTATGGCTTCGACGGCATTTTTAACAGTCCCGTAACCCGTCAGGATTATGCAGATAGAATCCGGGGAATTTTCCAGAACGTATTTCAAAACCTCCATTCCATCTGTGCCAGGCATCCGGAGATCGGTTAGAATAATATCATAGAATTTTTTCTCTATTTTGGAGATTCCACTGGCCCCATCGGGTGATATGTCTACCTCAAACCCTTCCTCTTTTAGAAATCCGGAAAAGAGAGTTAAGATTTCCGGCGAATCATCTATGATCAGAATTTTTTCGTTACCCATTTTTCATCCCTTTAGCTATGATGATCTCGTAAAAAGTCTGAAAAGCCGTCACTCCTGCGAAAGCAGTCCGCCTCAGGCGGACAGAACGGCTTGAATTTACTGGATTCCCGCCTTCGCGGGAATGACAAACAGAAAGGAATTTTGACTTTTTACGACTCCATCAGCTTTAACCGAGAAGTATTTTAAAATAAGTATTTCCCACTGTCAATACTTTCTTTCTCAAAGAACATTAATATTTTTAATGGGTTAAAATCCGTCAGGGGGTTCTTGCAGGGGAAACAGGCCATGTTGCCATGACAGGGGGATTTTCTTATAAGGTTGTGCTAAAGCAGGTTGGAAGCTTTTAGGGATGTAAATAGGAGTTCTGAATAAAAGGGGATGGAGACTTAAATTAGCCACAGAGGGCACAGAGACCACAGAGTTCTTAAAACTGTAAAAATAAAGGATAAGTGTCAAGTGTCTAAAGCGATCCGCCTGAGGCGGACTAAAGCTGAAAAAAGGAGTTTCCTATACAATTTAATTATGATTTGGGCAAAGTTCCTTTTTTTTGCTCGAAAAGGTGGTCAAGATCCTTTTTCATGAATCTCCAGTGCTTACCAACTTTGACAGCCGGGACCTTCCCATCCTGGGCCAACTTGTATATTGTTGAGACCGGGATTTTTAAATAATCAGAAACTTCTTTGATGTTTAAAATATCACTGGCAATCATTTTGATATAATTTAATGGTTATTTAAGGTTTTTTTTGTTTCCTCAATTTTTCTATCGTCAAAACCGGAAAAAAACTTAAATAGAAAAGTTTTTTTTCAATGCCCGAGCACGGCTTCAATCTCTTGGCGGACTTTATCTTCTTGTTCCTGCCTCCGCCATTTTTCCAAAGCATCCCGCCCCTTGCTTCCCCCGATTTTTCCCAGGGCCCAGGCAACATGGCTTCTGACTAAGGGTTCAGGATCGCTCAAGGCCTTTATTAAAAAAGGGACCGTATCCGGGTCTCCTTGATTGCCCAGGGCGATGGCCGCATTCCTCTGCCAAAGGCGGCGATTATCCTTGCGGATGTAATAGAGTAACGGCCAGACATTCTGTTCGTAATGCTCCTGGGACATGGTCAGGAGAGTGGTAATCTTTAAATGCTCGGTTCTGACCGCGAGCGCCTGGTTCATGGGTTTTTCCTTCTCCAACCATCTCTTATTGCGCGGGCAAGCTTCCTGGCAAAGGTCGCACCCATAAACCCAGGTTCCCATCTTGTCCCTTACTTCGCGGGGTATTTCTCCGTCGTTGAAGTACGTATGAAAGGCGATACATTTTCGCGGGTCCATCTTCAGGGGAGAATATAATGCGCCAGTCGGGCAGGCTTCCAGGCACTTCTGGCAATTTTCCGGGCAACCGACCTTAAGGGTGGGCGGGTCCGGGTCAAGTTCACGGTCCACCAAAAAAGGTTCGTTCACCACCCAGGAACTTTTCCCGGCGGCTTCGTTGGCAAAGGCAAAGCAGTTTTTCCCATAATTCGTCACCCCGGCCCTGGCTCCGGCCATCCTTGCCGGGGCAGGGCCGTATAAAACTTTCATGCTTAATCCCTGGAGAAATTTTTTAAACTCCTTTCTGCGCAGGCTATGCGCGGATTCTTCCGGACAAAAAAGCCCTTTCAAGTAACAGCGGCCGATCTTGCCCGCCAAGGAAAGGGGGAAATCCTCCTCAAAATAGCTATCTGTGACCACTATGAGAGATTTGACATCGGGAAGGAACCCGGCAGGATCGATAAAACGGAGAAGGTTAAGGTCTTTGACCGAAGCCTTCTGGCTGAGCGTTTTACCCCACTCATACATCTCTGGACGACGATTCAGCTCTTCCGCATAAAGGGCGAAAGGTTCCGCCGTGGCCACCCCCACAGCCGCGAACCCCAGTTCCATAGCCTTTTCTTTTATAGTTTGAGTCAGGGACATTTGCCTTCTCCTGAGAGCGGTATCTTGAAAAGGATGACAATGTTGGGGAGATGGGGAGATAGGGGGATGGAGAATTAAAACGTCAGGTTACCCGAGAACTTCTTTCTCCCCATCTCCCCATCCTTGAACTCATGGTTTCAGCATGTACCGTTGCTGTGGCCCGGGTACATACCACTTCGGTATATTGTGGGCAATCCCGGCCGGCGCAGGCGAAATGCCCTTAAAGCGCGAACTAATAACGGGCAGAGCGTAAGGGACGAAAAGAAATGTGTAGGGCTGGTCTTCGGCCAGGATCTCCTGGATTCGATCGTAACAGGCCTTACGCACTTTCAGGTCGAAGGTATACCGGCCTTTTTCCAGCAGGGCATCGACCTCTTTCTTCTGGTAGGAGATGAAGTTCAATTCCTTAACGCCCACCTTGCTGGAATGCCAGATGTCATAGATGTCCGGGTCCTGTCCCAGAGTCCATCCCAGGATAACAGCCTCAAAATTTTTCTTGTCGATGAAGTCGTTGATGAAGGCCGCCCACTCAACCGTGCGGATCTTCACTTTGATCCCGATCATTCCCAAGCGCCTCTGGATTATTTCAGCGCATTTGGCCCGGGTTTCATTGCCCTGATTGGTCAGGATGGTAAACTCAAAAGGTTTCCCCTCTTTCCGCAAGATGCCGTCTTTCCCTGTATCTTTCCACCCGGCCTCGGTTAACAGCCTCTTGGCTTTTTCCACATTGTAGGGATATTTGCGCACGTTTGGATTATACCACGGCGTGTCCGGCTTATACGGGCCAGTGGCGATCAAACCCAGGCCGAGGAGCACTCCCTCGATTATTTCTTCCTTATCGATGGCGTACGTTATGGCCTGGCGGACGCGCTGGTCCTGGAACTTCCAGTCCTTCAGGTTGTAACCCAAATAGGTATAGGCGAAAGCCAGAAACTTATACTTGCGAAAATCCCGGCGCATCTTATAGGTATCGGTCTGGCGATTATACTGCAAGGGCGTAAGGCCCATGTAGTCAAGGCCGCCGGCCATCAGCTCCAAAAACATGGTAGCCAGGTCCGGGATGATTCGGTAGATGAATCCGTCGATGTAAGGACGGCCATCAAAATAATTCGGATTGGCCTGAAGAACGATCTTTTCGCCTGTCCTCCATTCCTTAAAAAGGTATGGGCCCAATCCGATCGGCTTCCGGCTGAAGGGCGTGGTATTGATGTCCTTCCCCTCCAGCAGGTGCTTGGGCAGCACGACCAGGGAACCCCAACTTGATAATCCTGGGGCAAAAGGGCGCTTGTAGGTTACCCGGAAGGTATGCCGATCGACGACGACGGCCTCCTCAACTTCCTTGAAGTCTCCGCCATAGGCAGTGCGCGTATTAGGGTTAATGATGGTCTTAAAGCCGAACATTACATCTTCTGCCGTAAACTCCACTCCATCCTGCCATTTTACCCCTTTGCGCAGCTTAAAGGTGATTGTTAGGCCATCCGGAGAAACCTCCCAGGATTCGGCCAGGTCGCCAACCAGGTTCAAATCTTTGTCGTATTTTAAAAGGCCATTGAATATCTTGGAGGATATTTCGTGGGAGGCGCTGTCCGAAGCCAGCATGGGGATGAGGTTGCTGGCATCCCCGATGGAGCCCTGGATCAAAAGGTCCCCGTAGGCCGGTTGTCCCTGATCTGAAGTGTCCAGTTTAACCTCAGCGTGAAAAGGCTTTTCTCCTGCCTTGTCGCATCCCGGGGAAAACACCGTGGATAAAATGAAAAGGGATATACCAATGAGCAGGGCCAATTTTGCATGGCTGATTTTCTTTCCTCCCCATTTCTCCATTTTATCTCCTGCTTTCAATTCTTGTAAAATTTGATGAACTCGTAAAAAGTCTGAAAGCCCCTTTCCCCGTCATTCCGGCCCCGATTTTCATCGGGATAAACTCCAGCCGGAATCCAGTTATTTCAAGGAGTTATCAAACCTCTGGACTCTGGTTTTCACCTGTCTGCCAGGCACAGGCAGGCCAGAGTGACGACTTTTTAAGAAGCCATCAAATTTAGCGGTTTGAAAAAGTGGTTTGACCACCTTTCTTAAGGCCCGGGGGCCTGGGCAGAACGCGCCGGAAGCATCGGCCGGGTTTCTGTTTGCCACGAAGAACCCCGCGTGCTTCCGCCGGAGGAGGCGGGGGGCATTTTCTCCGCCCCACTCGCGAAGAAATCAGCGCCTTATGATTCCAAGCGGGCCGTCCAGGCCTCCGGGCCACGGATTCCCTCGGCCCTTACGTCCCATCTCTTTTCAAAGGGTTAAAGTTTTACCTATTCTTTTAAAAACGGTAACGCAACCGCGCTTCTTTTTCAAGTAAAAAACCTTGTAAAAAAAGGGATTATTTGATAGGAAGAGAGAACGAATTGTTCAGCCTAAAAAGGAGTTTCCCTTGGTGGAAGAAAGTTTTAGAAAGATTAAAATTATCGTCAATCCAACTGCCGGCGGAGGAAAAGGCCGGAGACTGTTCCCCCTGCTCCGCCAGAAACTCCTGGATCGGCATATCCCCTTTCATCTGCAATTCTCCGAGAGCGCCGAGCATGTAACCCACCTGGCCCGCCAGGCTGAGGGTGAAGGCTGCAACCTGATCGTGGCCTGCGGGGGCGATGGCACGGTTCACTATGCTCTGCAGTCAATGGTGGGAAGCCGTTGCGCCCTGGGGATTATTCCCATGGGTACGGGAAATGATATTCCAGTGAATTTGGGTATTCCGGAAAACCTGGATTCTGCCTGCGACCTCCTCCTGAAAGGCCAGGTTCGCCAGATGGATGTGATCCAGATAAATTCCGCGGCGTACATGGCCGGAGTCGGCGGTGTGGGTTTTGATTCCGAAGTGAATGCCATAGCCAACAAACTCAAATGTTTTCTAAAAGGAAAAGCTGCTTACGTCTTCCCGGTGCTCTTAAAGACCATTACCTATCGGGCGAAAGAGATAGCCTTGCGCCTGGACAACGAAAATCTACGGGGACCGGTGTTAATGGTGGCCTTTGGGAATATCAAAAGTTACGGGAAAGGCATGCAGATTACACCCCTCGCCGAATCAGACGATGGTCTCCTGGATATCTGCTGGATTGATCCGGTCAGCACATTTCGCCTCTACCGCGTTTTCCCTACTGTATTCGCCGGGAAACACATAGAAATGCCTGAAGTCCATTACTACCGCACCACCAGGGCCCGGGTGGAATCTTCGGTCCCGATGGACCTGTATGGAGATGGGGAATTTCTCTGCCCGACCCCTTTCACCCTGCGGGTCATCCCTCAGGCTTTGCGAGTGCTTGTCCCATGAAACAAAAAGAAAGGTATCAGTTTAGAGTTTTGAAAAAATGGCGGCAACACCTCTGTTTGGGCCCGGGGGCCAGGCCGGAACGCGCCGGAAGCATCGGTTGAACAATAAAGACGCTTAGCGCCAAGCGCTTTGCGCAGAGCGAATTATTTCGCGCCTTATGATTCCAAGCGGGCCGGTCTGGCCCCCGGGCCCTGGAATCCCTTGGTCCTGGTGACACACCTTTTTTCAAAGAGCTAAAGTGTTACAAAGAAAGAATACAGAATTCAGAAGAAAGGACGTCTATTTTTTAATTCTGTATTCCTAATTTTTTTATGTCCACTTTAAACTCCTTCCGTTCCATCTACACCGTCTCCCAGCTTACGAGCGAAGTCAAAACGCTCTTAGAGCGAAACTTTGGACACCTCTGGGTGGAAGGGGAAATTTCCAATCTTCGCCTGCCCGGCTCGGGTCATCTTTACTTCACCTTGAAAGACGCGTCCGCTCAAGTAAGAGGGGTGATGTTTAAGTTACAAAACCGGATGCTGAAATTCGATCCCGTGGATGGCCTGCAGGTAGTATGCTACGGGCGGCTTTCGGTTTATGAACCGCGGGGAGAATATCAAATCATCGTGGATTACATGGAACCTAAAGGACTGGGGGCGTTGCAGTTGGCCTTCGAACAACTGAAAGCGAAACTTTCCAAGGAAGGCCTCTTCGACCCGGCGCATAAAAAACCTTTACCCCACCTTCCCCGCAAGATTGGAATTGTAACCTCACCAACTGGCGCGGCCATCAGGGATATTCTTAAGATCATCGACCGCCGTTTTGCCAACGTGCCCATCCTTATTCATCCCGTTCGCGTGCAGGGGCCAGGCGCCGCGGAGGAGATTGCTAAGGCCATAAGGGAGCTCAACCAGCGGCCGAAGATCGACGTCATCATCGTGGGGCGGGGAGGCGGTTCCATTGAAGACCTGTGGGCCTTCAATGAAGAGGTCGTGGCCCGGGCCATCTTCCATTCCCGGATTCCCATCATCTCGGCCGTCGGCCATGAAATTGACTTTACCATTGCGGACTTCGTCGCCGACCTGCGCGCTCCCACCCCTTCGGCAGCAGCCGAGCTCGTGGTTCGGAATAAAGTGGAACTGGTCCATTCCCTGGAAAATCTGGAATATCGCCTGGTTCATGCCAGCCGATCCGTTTGGGCGGCAAAACGGGAGCGACTCCAATTCCTGCTGCACCGTCTGGCCGACCCGCGGAAAAAACTTTCAGACCAACGTCTGCGTCTGGATGACAATTACTTCCGGCTCTCCCAGGCCATCCAGTCAGGACTCTCCCGCAAAAGCGAATGGCTCAGACTGAGAGCAGATACCCTCATTTCCCTTAATCCCGGACGGCGGGTGGCCGAATATTTCCGCTCCCTCAGCCAAATGTCCCGGCAGATGAACGCGGCCCAGATGGCCTACCTTCGCCTGTTTCGCCAAAAGGCCCGGGGGTGCACAGAAAAACTCCAGACCTTAAATCCCCTGGCTATTTTGGCCAGAGGGTACAGTATCGCCCGGATCCTTCCATCCCGTGAGATCATCCGTCAGGCTGCGAATGTAAAGACAGGAGACCGGGTGCAGGTGAGGGTGCATCGGGGCGAATTCAAGGCCAGAGTGGAAGAGGTGAAGGAAGGCGGCCAAGACCATTCTTGACGCTTAGGTCGAGAGGTGTATAATAAATTATTGGGGATTGCGGAATTCGGAATGTGGAATTTCGATTTGGAGTTCTTATGCCACATTCCGCATTCTATGAAGGGGGGAGAAGTGGCCGAACAGAAATTCGAAGACGCCTTCCAGAAACTGGAAGGAATTGTCAAAAAAATGGAGGATGGCAACCTCAGCCTGGAAGAGTCCCTCAAGGCTTTTGAAGAGGGCGTGCGCCTATCCCGCTTTTGTTCCAAAAAACTGGATGAGGCCGAGAAGAAAGTGGAAATTCTGCTGAAAGACCAAAGCGGACGCCTCGTTTCCCAACCCTTCTCCCTGGATGCAGAAGAGGATTGATTTGAACCTGCTAAAATACCTCGAGCGCCGCCGCTCCATGGTAGATCGGGCGCTTAAGCGATGGATTCCCGGCGAAAATGAGTTCCCCCGTGAGGTGCATAAGGCCATGCGTTACAGCCTGTTCGCCGGAGGAAAAAGGATCCGGCCCATTCTGACGTTGGCTGCCGCCGAGGCAGTTGGCGGGCGGGCGGCTGATGTTCTTCCCGCGGCTTGCTCCCTGGAGCTTATCCACACCTACTCGTTGATCCATGATGACCTCCCGGCCATGGATAATGATGACCTGCGCCGGGGAAAACCCACCAGCCATAAAATCTTTGGGGAGGCTTTGGCCATTTTGGCCGGAGATGCCCTCCTGACCGAGGCCTTCCATCTCCTGACCCGGGCTGACCTGATGAAAAATGTTTCTCCCCGTCGCCGGTTACAGGCCACCTGCCAGATCGCCCGGGCCGCGGGTTCCCTGGGAATGGTTGGCGGGCAGGTTATGGACATTCTCTCAGAGGGAAAAGAGATGGAAAGGCATCTCCTTGAATATATCCACAGCCACAAGACCGGCGCTTTAATTACTGCTTCCGTGTGCGCCGGAGCCATTGCCGGCGGGGCTGCGGCGCGGCAATACAAGGCTTTAAACGGGTACGGGGAAAAACTGGGATTGGCTTTTCAAATCATCGATGACCTCCTCGATGTCCAGGGAGACGTAAGTAAGCTCGGTAAGGCCGTCCGCAAAGATAATATTCAAAAAAAGGCCACTTACCCGGCTCTCCTGGGCATCTCCAGCTCCCACCGCCTGGCTGAGAGCCTGGTGGAAGAAGCCCTGGCCTGCATAGAATCCTTCAACCAGCGGGCTAACCCCTTGCGAGAGATCGCCCAATTCATCTTGAAGAGAACGAACTGAATGGGACGCTTGCTCAACCTGATCGATAGCCCGGCGGACCTGCGTAAGATGCGCCTTGCGGACCTGCCAATGTTGGCCCAGGAGATCCGCGAGGAAATCCTCAGCACGGTTTCCCAAACAGGCGGACACTTGGCTTCCAGCCTGGGGGTGGTGGAGCTGACCCTGGTCCTTCATTATGTTTTCGACACTCCGGACGACCGCCTGATCTGGGACGTCGGCCACCAAACCTACGCCCACAAGCTCATCACCGGCCGGAGGAAAAATTTTCATACCTTGCGGCAGTGCGGGGGAATCTGCGGGTTTCCGCGCCGGGAGGAGAGCCCTTACGATGCTTTCGGGACAGGGCATTCCAGCACATCCATCTCAGCGGCCCTGGGAATGGTTCAGGCCCGCTGTCTTAAGGGCGAGAGCCGTAAAGTCATCGCCGTCATCGGCGATGGGTCCATGACCGCCGGCTTAGCCTTTGAAGGATTAAACCAGGCCGGAGCAATGGATAAGGACTTGACCGTTATCCTAAACGATAATGAACATTCCATTTCTCCCAATGTCGGCGCGCTCTCTTCCTACCTGAACCGCTTGTTGACCGGACAATTCGCCACCCGCTTCCGGGACGAGATCAAGGGCTTTCTCAAAAACCTGCCCGGCATAGGGGACGCAGCCTTGAAATGGGCAAAATACGCCGAGGAGTCCCTCAAGGGATTCTTTCTTCCGGGATTGCTTTTTGAAGAGCTGGGGTTCAAGTACGTTGGCCCTTTGCCCGGCCACAAGATCGAGGCGCTCGTCGAAAACTTTCGCAACATCAAGAAACTCCACGGCCCGATTCTGGTCCATGTCATTACGACCAAGGGCAAAGGGTACCCACCTGCGGAAAAGGATCCCGTAACTTTTCACGGGGTCGGACCTTTCCATCCTGAATCAGGGGAAATCCTCCAGCCCGAGGGTGAATCCCTTTCCTACACGCAGGTCTTCGGGCAAACCATGGTAAAGCTGGCCAGGGAGAATCCCCGGTTGGTCGGCATCACGGCCGCCATGCCCCAGGGTACAGGCCTGGAAATTTTTGCCACGGAATTTCCCGATCGGTTCTTCGACGTGGGGATCGCCGAGCAGCACGGCATTACCTTTGCCGCAGGTTTGGCGGCTGAAGGATTCATTCCGGTGGTTGCGGTTTACTCGACTTTCATGCAGCGGGCCTACGATCAAATCCTGCACGATGTCTGCCTGCAGAAACTTCCTGTGGTCCTGGCCATGGACCGCGGTGGAATCGTCGGGTCGGATGGGCCGACCCATCATGGCCTTTTCGATTTTTCCTATCTGCGCCATATTCCCCATCTCATTGTTATGGCCCCCAAAGATGAAAATGAGCTGCAGCACATGCTCAAGGCCGCGGTAAATTGCGGCCAGCCCGTGTCTTTACGTTATCCCCGGGGAAATGGCTGGAGCGGACATCTGGATGCGGAATTAAAAGAATTGCCTATCGGTAAGGCTGAGGTTCTGGAGCGCGGGGGAGATGTTGTTATCCTGGCCATCGGCTCCACAGTTCGGCCGGCATTGGAGGCTGCCCTCCGGTTGGAAAAACTTGGCGTGAAGGCTACGGTGGTTAATGCCAGATTTGTCAAACCTCTGGATGAAGAGCTCATCTGCTCCCTCACCTCCGGGATTCAGAAGGTTATTACGGTAGAAGAGAATGCCCTGCAAGGAGGATTCGGCAGCGCGGTATTAGAGCTTCTGGAAAGAACGGGGATTCATTCTGTGCAAGTTAAACGACTGGGAATTCCGGACACTTTCGTGGAACATGGGCCTCAGGATTTTTTGAGGCAAAAATACGGCATCGATGCCCAAGGAATTTATCGGGCGGTAAAAACCTTCTTTTAACTTTTCCGTAACACTTTAGCCCTTTGAAAAGAGGTGGGGCGTAAGGGCCGGGGGAATCCGTGGCCCGGAGGCCTGGACGGCCCGCTTGGAATCATAAGGCGCTGATTTCTTCGCGAGTGGGGCGGGGAAAAAGTCCCCCCGCCTCCTCCGGCGGAAACGCGCGGGGTTCTTCGTGGGCAAGGGGCACCCCGGCCGATGCTTCCGGCGCGTTCCGCCCAGGCCCCCGGGCCTTAACAAAGGTGGTCAACCCACTTTTTCAAACCGCGAAATTGATACACTTTTCCTTATTTATACGCGCCGCTCATCGCGGCGCGCATAAGGCTTTTTACCGGATCATGCTTTTGGGGAGCCAGAGGGCGATCTCCGGAAAAATGACAACGATGATCAGCCCAATCCCTTGCAGAATAACAAAGGGAACAATGGATCGGTAGATATCGCTCATGGTTATGCCGGGCGGGACAATGGCTTTCATATAAAACAGGTTAAAACCAAAGGGGGGAGTTAAATACCCCATCTCCATGTTCATGATAAAGAGCACACCGAACCACAGGGGATCGAATCCCAGGGACTTGATCACTGGAACAAAAACAGGCGTGCAAATCATGATGATCCCCACCGGGTCCAGGATGCACCCTAAGATGAAAAAGACGAGCTGCATGGTAATCAGAATGGCATAGCGCCCGCCAGGAATGGACAGGAGAATTTTTTCCATCAATTCATGGGCTCCCGTGCCGGTGTAGACCGATGTGAAACAATAAGCCCCGATTAGAATCCAGATGATCATGGCCGTGAGGCTGGCCGTTCTGTAACAAGCCTCCTTGACCAAATCCCATTTCAGCTTGCGGTAAACGATTGCCGAAATTAAGGCTCCCAGGCACCCTAAAGCGGCTGCTTCAGTGGCCGTACAGACCCCCGCATAAATGGACCCCAAAACCATGATGATGATCATGACCGGCAGGGCCACGGCCTTGAGGGAGATCAATTTCTCCTGCCAGGTGGCCCTTTCTTCCCTGGGAAGCGCCGGCCCCAGGTAGGGCTGGAAGAAACAGCGGATGCCGATATAGAGGATGAACAAAAAAGCCAGGAGAAGACCCGGGAATATACCCCCGGCAAACAATCCGCCGATGGATTCCCCTGTTAGGGTGGCATACAGAATCATGGGCACGCTGGGAGGGATGAGGATCCCCAGGGCGCCTCCGCCGGAGATGCAGCCCATGGCAATAGTTTTATCGTACCCCCGCTTGAGCATGGCCGGAAGGGCAATGACTCCCATGGATACGGTGGCCGCCCCGCTGATTCCGGCCATGGCCGCGAAGATGGTGCAGATTAACACCGTGCCGATGGCTAATCCTCCGCGCAAGGGGCCCATCCAGCGGTGCATCATGGTATAGAGATCGTCAGCCACGCCGGCTCGTTCCAGAATCATAGCCATAAAAATAAAGAGGGGGATGGCCAAAAGAGTGAACTTGCCCATGGCCCCATAGGTCTGGGCGGCAACTATAAAAAGACCTTTGCTTCCCCAGAGAAAATAACAGCCCACCAGTCCGACCCCTCCCAGGACAAAAGCGAGCGGAAGCCCCAGAACGAGGAAGAGGATGAGGGCGCCGAAGAGAAGGAGGGTGATGACTTCAATGCTCATGGCGCCCCCTCCTTGCCGGTAATGGCCAGGTTAAAATCCCGGATGAATTTGGCCAGGCCCTGCAGCAGGATGAGGAGGGCGCCCAGGGGGATCATCATTTTAATGGGGTAAACCGGTGGGCCAAAGGTAGTAGGCTCGGTCTCCCGCAGCTTGAAGGAATCCCAGGCCATCTCCCCTCCCTTCAAAAAAAGCATCCCGCAGAAGTAGAAGAAGAGGAGCCAGGTGAAGAGATTTATGATCGCCCGGGTGCGGGGTTTGAAGCGGTTGAAAAGAATATCCACGTTCACATGTCCTCCGCGTTGCAGGACATAACCTCCCAGGAGAATGACGTAGGCCCCATAGATCATCTGGGAGGTCTCGTGGGCCCAGATAGTCGGGTTATTTAACAGGTAGCGGACAAAGATCTCGTAAAGGATCACGCCCACCAGCAAGAGAATCAAATAGCTGACTGCTTTGCCTATGTTCTCGTTGAGGCGGTCGATGGTTTTTAAAAATTTCTCCATCTGCGTTTTAACCCCCCGGCGACGAAATGAAACAGTCCCCTTCTTTCTTCAGGATAAGATCAATCGATTTGCCCCAGCTTCCTCAGATAATCCTTTAGCATGCCCACAGCTTTGGCGGCGTCGGCATCCTTGGCCGCCACCTTGTCCCACTGCCTCATGGCCACCGCCCTCATTTTTTTCTGGTCGTCGGGCGGCAGGGTGGAAACCAGCACTTTATAATCCTTCCTCATGGTATCCAGGGCTTTAATCTCGTCGTTGGCGTATTCTAATGATCGGTGAGTGATCCTCTCTTTTAAAGCCGCGTCCAGCTTAGTTTGCAGGTCTTTGGGCAGAGCATCATAGGAGTCTTTATTGATGATGATCACGTCGGTGCCGGCCATGGCCAGGTCGGGCTGGATGTAGTATTTGGCCACCTCGCAGAGTTTCATGGTCAGCGCTCCCAGCGCTGCTCCCCAGTGCGCTCCTTCCACAACGCCGGTTTGCAGGGCCAAATAGAGCTCTTCCCCGGGAATCAGGCTGGGAGCAGCTCCCAGATCCCTCAACATATCGGCGATGGCCCCGGAAGAACGAATCTTGTAGCCCTTGAAATCCTCAATCCTGGTTATGGGTTTCTTCCCAATCATGGCCGTGGGATAAACCTTCTCCGTATAATAGTAAAAGTTATGCTTGAGGTGCGCTGCCCTGAGCATCTCTTCAAAACCTAAATTGAGATGAAAGTGCAGCCCTTCCTTGGCGTCCCGGAAGGTCATCGGGCAATTGCCGGCCACCGCCGCAATGGGAATGATAGTCATCCAGTAGGCCGGGCTGGCTGTTGCCCCGTCAACGGTTCCCCGGCGGGTGGAATCAAATATCTCCTTGGTGGGCACCAAAGCCGCGGCCGGATAGAGGGTAATCTGCAGTTGGCCGCCGGTTAGCTGGGTAATTTTGGTGTCAAAAAAGTCCTTAAGCGGCTTGAAGGATGCGCTACCCGCCGGCCAGTGCGATTGGAATTTCCATTTGATCACTTTGCCGGCAGCAGGGGTCTGGGCCAGAGCGACCCCCGCAAGGCTGACCATAAAAAAACCGATTAGAATTAAGCTGACCAATCTTTTTTTCATCTTGCACCTCCATTTTCCTTGGCCATAAAGCAGCCTTTTTTAGGACCATTATCTGAATAATGGATGTATTTAGTCATAAATCAAATTGTTTGTCAATTTTTTTCTGTCGCCAGGCCTCATAAATTATCAATCCCGCAGCCATGCCCACATTCAGGGAGTCGACGCCCGGGGTCATCGGAATGGTCAACAATCCATCGGCTCCCTCGAGCAAACGGGAGGGTAGTCCTGTTCCTTCCTGGCCGAAAAGCACGGCCGTGGGTTTGGAAAAATCAACCTCCCAGAATGAAGGCCCGCCATGAACGGCAGTGGCCAAAATGCGCCAGCCCCGGGAACGCAGATTTTTCAGGCTATTCCCCATATCCTGATCAGGCAGAAAAGGCAGCCGGAAGAAACTGCCCATGGAAGCACGCACTACCTTTGGGTTGTAAGGGTCGATAGTCTCTTTGCTTAAAATTACTCCAGCGGCTGCTCCAGCCTCGGCCACCCTGAGGATCGTCCCCAGGTTCCCCGGGTCCTGGAGTCCCGCAAGGAGGACGATGATTCCTTCCCTTTGGCAGATTTCTGCGAAGCTTCCTTCCTTCATCTTTAAAACGGCTAAAATTCCTTGATGGTTTTGGGTGTCGCAGACACTGCCCATCACTTCATCATTAACGTATAGCCATTCGGCCTCTTGGATTTTTTTCCGGGCGGCAGATAGTAAGGCGGCTCCCCGTGCTTTTTCTTCCAGCCGGGAGCTGTAGATTATCTTGCGGAACTGTTCCGGGTGTTGTAAGGCATCTTCCACCAACCGCATCCCTTCGATGAAGTATTCTCCGCGGGCATGCCTGTGTTTGGCCTGCTTGAGCAGACGAATTTCTTTTATTCTGAGGTTTCCTTTGGAAGTGATCATCTTCCTAATGCGGAGTTCGGAATGGTGAATGCGGAATGAAATTGGCAATGGGAATTCGGCATTCCGCATTTAGCAAGGAGTTTATTCTTCCAACAATTCTACATTCCAGTAAGAAACGTCCACCATGAAGTCCAGGAAAGGAACCCATTCTTTGCGCATGACTTCCTGAAGGGATACGTTGAGGGGTGGGGTCCAAGCAGGTCTCTTGGGCTCAATGATCAGCTTCATTCTGGCTTGTTCCGGGGTCTTCCCGCCTTTTTTCCGGTTGCATTGATGGCAACTACAGACTACGTTTCCCCATGTGGAAGTCCCGCCCTGGGAGCGGGGGATGATATGGTCAAGGTTGAGTTCGCTGGGGGAGAATTTTTTTCCGCAATACTGGCAGGTGTTCTTGTCCCGGGAAAAAATATTGTGGCGACTGAAACGGACACGGCGTTTGGGGACCCGATCGTAAGCGATGAGCAGAATCACCCGGGGCACTTTGATGACGCGATCGACCAGGCCGATCGTTTCATCGTTTAGCTCAATACTTATCTGGCGCCAGCTCTCATAGTCGAAGGTTTCATACTGGGCATTCACAGCTTTGGCAATTCCGCCGTAAAGCAGGCAAAAAGCCCGGCGAACAGTGGTGATCTGCACGGGTAAAAATGATTTATTCAGGACTAAAACGTTGGAATGGATCATGGGCAACCTCTTATTCCAAAACCTGGCGCACTCCTTCGATCAGTTCCCTTTCCTCGCTTTCGGCCACTGTCCTCAAGTCCAGGAGAATCTCTCCTTCTTGCACGCGGGCAATCACCGCCGGGTTGAGCTTTCTCAATCGTTCCTCCATGCTGGCTGCGGATATTTTCAGGGGGCGAAGGGCAATAACCTGCGTGGGCAGACCCTGCAAAGGCAAGGCTCCCCCCCCCACCTGGGAGATTTCTTCCCTCAGGCTCACCTGGAAGGCATGGGACAGGTCCCCGGTCAACTTGCGCTGGAGACGCTTGACCCGGCTTTTTAGTTTTTCTGCCGGACAGGAAAGCATGCGCATAACCGGAATTTTTTCGATGGCCGAGGCTCTGTTGAAATATAAGCGGAGAGTATATTCCAACCCGGCCAGAGTGAGTTTGTCGATCCTCAAGGCTCGAGTTAATGGATTCTTTTTTATTATGTCAAGATGTTTTTTTTGCCCCAGAATGATCCCCGCTTGAGGCCCGCCCAATAGTTTATCTCCACTGAAGGTGATTATGCCCGCCCCGGCCTCTATAGCGTCTTGGACCGTTGGCTCCTTTTCTATCCCGTACTGGGAGAGGTCTACGAAGCATCCGCTTCCCAGGTCTTCCATCACCGGCAAGCCTTTGGCCCGCCCCAGGGCGACCAAGTCCTTCAAAGAAACCTCGGCCGTAAAACCCAGGATGCGAAAGTTGCTGGTATGCACTTTGAGTAACAGGGCCGTCTCCTGGTTGATGGCTCGTTCATAATCCTCAAGGCGGGTGCGGTTGGTGGTTCCTACTTCAGCTAATCTAACCCCGCTTTTTTTCATCACGTCCGGAATGCGGAAAGAGCCGCCAATCTCCACCAATTGACCCCGCGAAACAATTACTTCTTTTCCTTCGGCCAGGCTGTTCAGAGCTAACAGGACGGCTCCGGCGTTGTTATTAACGACCATGGCCGATTCCGCGCCGGAAAGCTGGCGGAGGATCTCTTCCACATGCTCATACCGTGAGCCGCGCTCGCCCGAGACCAGATCGAATTCCAGGTTGGAATACCCGCCGGCAATCTCGGAGAGGCGCTTACAAACTTCCGCTGCCAGGGGAGCCCTGCCCAGGTTGGTATGCAAGACCACGCCCGTGGCATTGATCACCCGGCGGAGGGAAGGACGGGAGGCCTTACTGATTTCTTCCTCCACGGCAGCGAGCAATTCCTCCGGGAGCAGACTGACTGAGGCAGCCTCGTGTGGATCATTACTTATCATGATGGCCTGACGCTTCTTGTTAAGTGTTCTGCGGATGGATCCAATGATCCACTCCCTGGAAAAAATTTTTAAGTGAGATTGAATTTGGGGATGGCGCAGAAGTTCGTCAACCGCGGGAAGGTTTTTTAAGTAGCGTTGTCTATCCTCAGGTTCCATAATTCTTTGGCGCTTACCAGGCAGCCAGCAGGACGGCAGTGATTTCCTGGGGGTCAGTGACTTTGCGGATGTTGGAACGCATACCCGGGTCAACCACAGCCAGCTTAGCCACTTCTCCCAGGTTGTCCTTGGGAATATTCACCTGGGAAAGTCTTTGCGGAAGCCCAAGCTGCCTGGTGAAGTTTTCGATAGCCCTGGCTGCCATCTCCCCGATTTCGGCATCGTTCTTTCCTCCGGGGTCCAGGCCTAAGGCTTCGCCTACCTGCCGGTAACGGTGAGCGCTGACCGGCATATTGAACCGTATTCCATGAGAAAGCAGGATGGCGTTGGCCAGCCCGTGATGAAGCCCATACATGCCTCCCAGAGCGTGGGCCATGCCGTGCACGCAACCTACCAGAGCATTCTGGAAAGCCATTCCGGCCATAGTGGAAGCAATGGCTTGCATGCCCCGAGCCTCGACATCATCCCCTTTTTCCAGGCAGCGGGGAAGGTACTGAACTATCAAGCGGATGGCTTGCAGGGCAAGACCATCAGCGATGGGTTCATAGCCCCGGGCATGAAAACTCTCGACCGCATGGGACATGGCATCCATTCCCGTGGCAGCGGTCATCACGGGGGGAAGGCCGACCGTGAGCAAAGGGTCGAGGATAGCTACGCGAGGAATGAGAAAAGGATCGGACATCAGGTTTTTTATTTTGGTCTCGTGGTCTTTGATAGTGGCGAACATGGTAACTTCACTGGCTGTACCCGAAGTTGTGGGGATGGCGATATGGGGAACGATCGGTTCGCCGACTTTAGAAAACCCCAGGAATTCTTTTAAGTCATTCTTCCCTTTTTTGGCTAATACGCCGATGGCCTTGGTTGTGTCCATGGTGGAACCCCCACCGATGGAGATCAGCCCGTCGGCGCGGGCCTCGCAAAAAACCTGGGCTCCCCGGTTGACCACCTCGACGGAAGAATCCGGGATGGCTTCGGCGTAGAGCGAAGCGGCCTTATTGCCCAAGTGATCCAATAGAGACTTAACCATCGGCGTATCTTTGAGCGTTACATCCGTGACCACCAGGGCTTGGCGCATCCCCAGACTATCCATCTCCTTAACTGTTTCCTTGAGCGCTCCTTCACCAAAGACAATCCGGGTGGGGATGTGAAAATTGAAATTAAGGCGGTCCTTGTAGCTCATGTTCATTCTCCCTTATTGGGTTCCAGTATCTCCAGCAGTTCAATGAGATTTTTGTTGATGGCCAAAAAAGATTTGGGCTGGGCAAAATCCTTCGATTCTACATTAGTCATACTTAAGAATTTCCGGTCGTCGTTTATAACGTCCGAGACCCGGGTACGCTTCGCTGGAAGATAGATGGTGCCGGTGTAAGTCGAAACCCCTGTCTTCACCCAGACCTTCACTTTGCGGAATTCCTGCTTCACCTTCTTTTTTTTGTTCTGCATTTTTCCCCCCTCCTTGGAAAGAGCTGCCCGGCCACCCAAGCCATTTTATGATAAATAAATGAGGGGGAGCTGTCAAGAGATTAAGGTTGCTCGCCACCCCCCCCAGTTTATTATGCGCCCCTGGGCCAGAGCCTGGGACCTAACTAAAAACTGAGGGGTGGCAAGATTGAGGTTGCTGGCCGTCGATCACTTTATTCTTAAGATCATGCGGGCAATTTCATCCACGCAAAGGCTTAGGTGAATGGGTGTAGGGGCCAATAAAGGGGGGGTATTATTGTTTTAGGAATCAATGAAATTATAACCCTGATCTTCCAAAGGGGGAAACTGTGGAGGATCGAAGCATCTTTTTATTCGTACATCTCCGGATTCTCCTTAAGCTCTTTTACGAAATCTTCAATGGTTCTTTCGATAGGATATTGATTCACCCAACCAAATTCCTCCCGGGCACACCGCTCATCAACCGGTTTCGAAAGCCCTTTGATGATTTCTACCTTTTCCATATCCGGGACAAATTCCAACCGCGCACCCGGTAAAAATTTCTTGATGTTGTCTACAAGCTCCTGAGCGGAAAGAAACATTCCTCCCAACACATAGACGCCCATTTTGATGCTACTCCGGGGTGTTTCCCCGCACTGGATAATACTCAAGGCAGCATCTTTATAATACATGGCCGCGCATCTGGTTTCGGGAGTCACCCAGATTTTAAAGGGATTCTCTTTAAAGGCTTGTTCAATGGCCCACGAGTAATATTGGACGATTCCCGGTGTTTTGACCCCCGGCCCGATGATGGCCGGATAACGGATTCCTCTGAAATCCAGACCAAACTTTCTTTTGTAAAACCGGCCCATCAATTCTACGAAAACCTTAGTGCAACCATAGAAGAGTGTTGGACGCTGCAAGGTATAATCATCGATCAATTCTTCTCGAATATCCAGACCATAGGTCGCCAAAGTACTGCTAAAAATTACCTGTTTTACTCCCAGGATCCTGGCTGCCTCCAATATATGAAAGCTGCCCTGGGCATTGACCCGAAAAGCACTCCATGGGTCAGCATCGGAAGCGACAGAAAGCATAGAACCGAGGTGATAGATTATATCTATTTCATGTTGCTTCACTACATTGAAAACATGAGAATAGTTGGATACATCTCCCCTCACGATGGTTACTTTACTTTCCAGACCTTTCAAGGGGGTTTTTCTGTCGTTGATATCAAAAATAATGGGGCGTTCTCCACGTTCGGCTAAAACCCTGGCCACCTGAGCCCCAATAAAACCGGTGCCGCCAGTTATTAATATGTTCATACCCCCCCCCTTGGAATTGTCCGTGAGGCCTATCTAAGTTTTTGGACCTCCATAATCTTGCCTGGCCTGACGTTTTTTTATTTGGATACAGGGAATGTCCTATTCTTTGGTATCTTCATACCAATAAAGGGTTTTAAGTCGATCCAAAAATTCTCGATCTCTTCTTTGGACGGCCTCATCAAGCTCTTTTTGGGAAAAATCTAAATTATAATCATAAAATCCCTTACCACTTTTAATCCCTGTGTGGCCTTGAGAAACCAAACGCTTTAGGGTCTTGGAAGGCTCTATGGAACTCTGAATATGCGGGAGCAGGTTCTCGCAGACCTTCAGCCATAGATCCAACCCTCCCAGGTCGGCCGTGAGTAAGGGGCCAATGCTCGCCAGGCGAAAACCAAAGCTTCCTTTCACAGCCCTATCAATGTCGGCGGCGCTGGCCACACCCTTTTCATAGAGATCAAAAACCTCCCTGGCCATGGCGATCTGAATGCGGTTGATCAGAAAACCGGGTAGCTCCCAATTGATCTTGACCGGAGCCTTCTTGATCTTGGTTAGAAGCTGATAGGCAATCTCCACGGTCTCGTCGCTGGTCGTATCCCCCTTAACCACTTCCACCGTGGGAACGATATGGGGGGGATTGAACCAATGGGTGATCACTAACCTCTCTTTATTCTTTACCCTTACGCCGATTTCTTTCAAGGTCAGAGAAGAGGTGTTGCTGGTTATGATCGCATCTGTCCGGCAAAACGATTCCACCTGCTGGAAAAGCGTCTGCTTGAGCTCTAAGTTTTCTGGGGCCGCCTCCACGATGAAATCGCTCTCCTCTACTGCTTGCCTTAATTCAACGGTGGTGACCAGCCTCGACATGGCCGATTCGATTTCAGGGCGTTTGATAAAATTGCTTTGGTGGAAAAGCTCGAGATTGCGCCTGATATGGGCTTTCGCCGTTTCTACGATTGCTTCTTGTATGTCAAAAAGTTTTACGAAAAAACCACCCATTAAAAAACTCTGGGCGATCCCGTGCCCCATGATTCCCGCCCCGAGGACCGAAATAGTTTTTATTTCTTCTATCTTCATGATTAAACTCCCTTTATTAAATACGGGGTTAAAATTCCTCGCCGCATTTTTAATAATTGACCTTGTCCAATCCCTTTAATCCAAGCATTTCTCTGGCCTCGTCCGGAGTGGCCACATCGATGCTCAAGACATTAGCCATACGAACCACCATTTCCACTTGTTCAGCACTGCTCTTTGCCATTATTCCTTTGCCGGCATAGAGGGAGTCCTCCAATCCTACCCGGACATGGCCCCCCATGGCCATGGCCATCGCCCCTATGCGTATTTGATCCTTTCCGGCCGCCGCAACCGACCAGGTGAAATCATCGAACTGCCGCTTGGCTGTATCATAAAGGAAGACGAGGTTTTGCGCTGTGGCTGGCATGCCGCCGAAAAGCCCGAGAACAAACTGCATATGGGGCGGTCTCTTGATAAGCCCTCGCTCTACCAGCCAAGCGACATGGTTGATCATGCCCACTTCGTAAATTTCACACTCCGGTTTCGTTCCTGCATCCAGCATGGCCTTGCTGAATACTTCCAGGGTCTTAAAGGTGTTGGGGAAGGAATAGTCATAGGTAAACTTGATGTATTCTGGTTCCCAGGAGAATTTGAACTTGTCGTACTTTTCGGCCAGCTTAAAGATGCCGATGGAAAGCGAACCCATGTTCAAAGAGGCCAATTCCGGCTTTAAAAAAGGCACCTGAGCAACCCTTTCCTCGGTGGTCATGCCCAGCCCACCCCCGGTCGTGGGGCAAAGAATGAGGTTACACTGTTTCTTGATCTTGGCACCCACTTCCCGGAACAGGTTCAGATCGGTAATGGGTTGACCTGTTTCAGGGTTACGGACATGAATATGGGCAATTGCCGCGCCAGCTTTCCAGGCCCCCACGGCATCTTCCACAATCTGGTCCGGGGTAATAGGAAGGTAATCGCTCATGGTGGGTGTATGAATACTGCCGGTGATGGCTGCGGTAATAATCATCTTGTTCATATATTTTCCTCCTTGTGGTTCATTCCCCGGCATATGGCTTCAAGCCACCCTTTTAAAAACAATTTACTTGAATATCAATCCGGGAAGCCACAGAACCAGGGGCTTATAGGCCAATACCAGAGTTACTCCGACGATTTGCAGGCCGACAAAGGGGATTACCCCCTTGTATATATCGCTGAGGGTTACCCCAGGGGGGGCGACTCCCTTTAGGTAGAATATGGAGAAGGCAAAGGGGGGAGTTAAAAAGGAGGTTTGCAGGAGCACGCAAATGGCAATACCTGCCCACAAAGGATCAAAGCCAAGCTTGGTAAGAATAGGACTAAATATGGGCACCATTATAAAAAGTATGCCAATCCAGTCCATCAACATGCCCAGGATAAAAATTATAGCTAATATCAGGGTGAAAATACCCCAGGGCCCTAATCCTATTCCCTCCATGAAATTGGCTACCACATCTCCTCCTCCCAAACCGAGGAAGGTTCCGGTGAACAGATTGGCACCGAGGGCCACGAAAATAACCATAGCGCTGATTTTTAGGGTGGCGAAGACTGCCTCCTGGAGATTTTTCAGGGTTAGTTTTCGGTATATAGCGGTGATGATTAAGGAACCGGCAGAGCCCATGGCCGCTGCTTCCGTAGGGGCGGCCAGGCCAAAAAAGATAGTGCCCAGAACCGCCAGGATAAGAAAAATAAAAGGAAAGAGACCTACAATTCCCTCGCGCAGGGTTGGCCAAAATTGCATTTTCGGCCGCTCTTCTTTGGCAAGCGCCGGCCCCCATTCTGGCTTGATGGCGCAGGCGATGAGAATATAAATAACATACAAAGCGGAGAGAGTTAAGCCCGGCATAAACGCGCCAAACAGCATCTTGGCTACGGATACTCCGGCCATCGGGGCGTAAATAATCAGCATGATACTCGGCGGAATGAGAATCCCCAGAGTGCCCCCGGCGCATACGCATCCCGTGGCCAATGGTTTGTTGTAGCCTCTGCTGACCATGGCCGGCAGGGCCAGCATTCCCATGGTAACTACGGAAGCGCCGATAATCCCTGTTGTCGCCGCAAAGAGGGTACAGATAACCACTGTGGCTATGGCCAGACCACCCCTTACCGGTCCGAACCATTTATGCATAATGCCATAAGCCGACTCGGCGATTCCGGCCTTTTCTATCATACACCCCATAAAAACGAAGAGGGGAACGCAGGCGAAAATATATTCGGATAAAATTCCATAAGCGCGAATAGGAAATAGGTGCCAAACCTGAAGCACCCCCCAGTTTAAAAGGCCGAATATCAAACCGAGGCTCCCAAAGACAAAAGCAACGGGGAACCCGCTTAAAACTCCAACCATGACACCGCCAAACATCAATATAACGGCCAACTCGGGAGATATCATTCTTTACCTCTGATCGCTATTTGCAGGTTTTTGATAAACTGGGCCAAACCCTGAAAGGCTAATAAATAAAAGCCTATCATCATGGCGGTCTTGAAGGGATAGACCGGGGGTTTCCAGAGACTGGCTGAAGACCTTTCATCACCGGCCCAAGAAAGGAAGGCAAATTCGGTGCAGGAAATCGCCAATACCAGGATAAGCGGAAAGAAGAAAATCAGATAAAGAACCATCTCCAGAACCGCTCTTTTCCTTAAGGGCAGACGATTGTATAGGAAATCGATTCTGACATGTCCTCCGCCTAAATGGGTATAAGCGGCGCCTAATATGATATAAACTCCGAAGAACATCCAGGTCAGGTCAAAGGCAAAGCTGGTGGGATCCTTAAAGACATATCTGGCGATTACTTCAAAAACCAGAACGCCAGTCAAGGCCAGAACCAACCAGCTAAAACTCTTCCCGATCCACTCACAGATGGAATCAATGGCCCGTAAAAAACTTTTCATAGAACCCCCGGATGGGAGAGAGCGTATTTTTAAAAATCGCCTGTCGCTCTCCCCCAATATTTTGGGCTGATTTGGGCGTGCTTTTTTATTTGGGCATCTTATCGTAAGGCATCCGGATAGCATGCACGTAGGGATACCACCGATTCATCCAGGCCTTCTGGGAGTCCCATACCTTTTTGAAAAAGGCGTCTTTGGCCGCCTGGGCGTCGAGATATTCCCAGGCCCAGGTTGTGAAGGTATCCACCGTCTTAGGATCCAAAACCACTCTGATATTGCCTTTCTTTTCGAACTCGGCCAGGGCTTTAATATTCTGGTCATCCCCATAAATCCAGCTATCAAGCACATGCAGCTGGCAGACTTTTTCCACTATCAATTTCAGATCATCCGGCAGCTTTTTCCAGGCTTCGTTATTTACCACCAATTCCACTTGTCCTGTGGGCTGGTGGAATCCGGGGTAATGGTAATATTTGCAGACATCACCGTACCCGGCTTTCAGGTCGAAGATCGGAACACTGTATTCCGCGGCATCGATAACACCCCTTTCCAGGGCCGGTAATATTTCTGCCGCCGGTAAAAACACCACGGACATACCTTTGGCCTGCAATACATGCCCCATCAGCGGCATCATGCGCAACTTTATTCCTCGAAAGTCATCGACTGTGCGCAGAGGCTTTTTCGCCCACATCAATATTTCCATGCTGATGGTCCCGGCCTGGATAATTTTTACATTGAATTTATAGCGGTCATACATTTCCTGCCACAATTCTTTCCCTCCGCCATAGTTGACCCACATGACATGGTCGAAGGTGGAAAACCCGCCAGGCACCGAAGTAAAAAGGGGTCCAACAGGGATTTTCCCTACCCATTGGGCGGCGTAGCCGTAATTGGCTTCGAAAACCCCTTTGCTAACTGCATCCAAGGCTTCGAAAGGCGGAGCCAATGCCCCCGCCGGATGGACTCTCCAAACCAAACGGCCCCCGCTTAGTTTTTCGATGTCGGCGGCCAAACGAACCAGCAGATCATGAAAAAAGAGGCCGGCGGGGACAAAGCCCTGCACCTTCCAAACGATTGGTTTTACGGCAGGTTGTGCTAAAGTAGGTGGTGGAAAAGCTGTGGTAATTGCGAAGATAAGACACAAAATTAAAAAAACATGAACCGCACATGTAATCGCTCTTACTGGTCTCATTGGGCAATACCTCCTCGCTATTAATTTTTTGGGTTTTTATCCGAATTGTACTATTCCCATAGTACTTCCCTTGGTAAATTTTTTTATCACCTCCTTCTTATGATGTATTTTTAGCAGGATGGGAAGCATCGGATTCTTTCTGTTTTTTGTTACGTAAATTAAATTGAGGCAATTTAAGAATTATGGAATGCCCCCTAACTCCTTGTAATTATACATAAATACAGCCTTTCGAAAAATCCTTTTCAGTTCGATCAACCCAATGATTTTGGGTTGATCACGAAGTC
This sequence comes from Deltaproteobacteria bacterium, assembly GCA_016875165.1. Classification (GTDB taxonomy): domain Bacteria; phylum Desulfobacterota; class SM23-61; order SM23-61; family SM23-61; genus JAHJQK01. The sequence goes on along the minus strand of VGSF01000003.1, from coordinate 21,597 downwards.
CAAAATGAATAAGTAGTTGATTTTAAAGGCATTTCATGATTTGCAATCTTGGGGATTTTTAAATTGCCTCTAAATTTGATGAACTCGTAAAAAGTCTGAAAATGCCCTTTTCCGTCATTCCGGCGGAAGCCGGAATCCGTGCGCCTGGGAGCAGGCGCGATTTGAGAGGTGCAAGTCCTCTCTCGGGGGATGCCCACCCCCGGTAGCCGACGGCAACTGCGTCGCCGTGAGGCGGGGTGGAGAGCAACCAGAGGCGAACATGCAGCCCGTAGGATAACGAACATGATTCGGCCGTGCGTAGCGACGAGCCTGCGGATTCAGGGCGAAGTCCAGACCCGGGGAAAAGACCCCGGGAAGCCTGTCACGCTGGGTGGGCAGCGGAGAAGCGATGGCAGGGCGCGTCAGGTGTTTGATGACGGGATGTATGGAAGGTCGTGCGATGTGAACCAGGGAGACCTGTCCGGAACAAGAAGGGTGTTCACTGCCCCTGATAAGGGTACGAAGAGCCGGCCGGGCAGGAGTCAGAGCGTCCGTAGTAGTGAAGAAGCGGTGTAACGGCCGTGGAGCGAAGGGGCGCAGGAAGGTGGATGCGTGCCGACCATAGAAAGGGAAACGAAACCCGTGGCAGTGCCGGAGACGGCTAAACAAACGGGAGAAGCTCGGTCTTGGGGCTGGGTGGAACACTCCATATGGACGGATCGCATGCTGGAGGCCCTCGACAAGGGGGTGAAAGGAGGAGTTTGGCTCAGTCTGATCGATAAGGTGTACCGGCCAACGACCCTTCAAGCCGCCTGGCAGGCAGTGAGAAGGAACGGAGGCAGTGCAGGGACGGATCATGAAAGCGTGGAGCAGTTTGGGAAGAACCTTAAGGAGAACATGGCCAGACTGGAAGAGGAGCTTCGCACCGGGAACTACCGACCGCGACCGATCAAGCGCGTTTACATCGACAAGCTTGGCAGTACGGAGAAGCGGCCTCTGGGTATACCCGCCGTGCGGGATCGGGTGGTGCAGGCGGCGATGCGACTCGTTATCGAGCCCATTTTCGAGATACGGTTTCGACCAAACAGCTATGGTTTCAGGCCAAAAAGGGGATGCAAGGATGCCTTGCGGGAGGTGGACCGGCTGTTGAAGGCCGGGTACACCCAAGTGGTGGATGCCGATCTGAAGGCATATTTTGACAGCATTCCCCATGAGGGACTGATGGGGGAAGTCGGCCGGTATATCGCCGACGGACGCCTGCTGGACTTGACGGAGAGATTTCTCGGGCAGGACATCCTGGAAGGGTTGTCTCGATGGAGTCCCGAGCAAGGAACTCCCCAGGGAGCGGTCATCAGCCCTCTGTTGGCAAACCTTTACCTCCATCCTGTTGATGAGGCGATGGAGGCGGCGGGTTTTCAAATGATCCGCTATGCCGATGATTTTGTCATCATGTGTCGTGACGAGTCGGAGGCGCACAACGCCCTGCATCTGGTGCAGCAACTGATTACAGAAAGGGGTCTGGCATTGCACCCTGAAAAGACCCGCGTGGTGGACACTGCTGAGCCTGGGCAAGGATTTGATTTTCTCGGGTATCACTTCGAGGGCGGTACACGTCGGCCGCGTAAGAAGAGCCTGAAGAAGCTCAAAGACGCCATCCGTTCCAAGACCGGGCGCAGCAATGGACACAGTCTGTCTGTCATCACGGCGAACGTGAATCAAACGCTTAAGGGGTGGTTTGAGTATTTCAAACACAGCCATAAGTGGACGTTTCCGGCGCTCGACGGATGGATCAGGCGTCGACTGCGCAGCATCTTGCGGAAGCGCAGCAAAGGGTTGAAAGGTATCAGTGGCAATATGGATCATATTCGCTGGCCAAACAAATTCTTTCGGGAAAATGGGCTTTTCAGCCTTGTGGAAGCCCATCACAAATTGCTCCAGCCCTCAACGAGGTAAAACCACCGACTGGAGAGCCGGATGCGGGAAATCCGCCAGTCCGGTTCGGAGGGAGGGGCGATGCAATTCAATGCATCGTTCCTACCCCTATAGTATTTTCAAATACTTATAAATACCCTGGACTCCGGTTTTCACCGGAGTGACGACTTTTTACGAGATCATCAAATTTGGGTTTTGTAAATTCGGAATCCTGGCTTATATGAATGCCCAATGAGAAAAGCAGGTGTGGTTAAAATCGTTTCTTCTTATTCTCAAGAATTTGAGAACCGATAATGGACTATCATATAACCTGGGGGTTGTCAAGCTAAATTTTTGCCTTGTTAGTTGACTTCGCCCCCTTCACTTTGCAATAAATTGATGAATAGGCTTTCCCATTTGACTCATGTTAACCTGTTGTTTAGGAATCAGTTTGTTTGAGAGTTATCGTTACCGGTGTCTTTCTCAGACTCGGGGGCCATGTCCCGCCTCGGCGGGCTTGGCATCATGAGGCGCTCGGCTTTCCATGGATTAGGCGGGAAGGAGCCCCCGCTTCAATATGCGGAAACCCAGCCACTCCCTTCCTTCAAGGGTTTCCCCCAGCCGATGCTGCCGGCGCTCAGCCCCCTGGCCCCCGAGCCCCGATATTAGCTGTGTTTAACAACATCATGATTCAAATGGAAAAGCAGATTGATGAATTCACAGTGATAGGCGAAGCCCGGACGGGAGGGGGAGGAAAGAGGGAGCGGAGGGAAGGGGACTTTCACATTTTTGAACACTGCAGGAAAAGGAGTGGTCTTTAAATTAAAATTGGTCATCGCCTAATTGCATATAACTCCCTGTAATCAAAATTAAATTTTAAAAACACGTTTTCATCGAATCTTAATAACAACGCTGGCCCGTTTTATGCAAAAAAAGATGAACCATCAACTGTTAAGCTTGAATCCGCAAGCGGAGGAAGGTATGAAAGATGGAAGGTTGACAGTCGGTCAATACCTTAAGAGTCAGAGGGAAGCAAAGAACATTTCCCTTGAATCTGTGGCCAGCATCACCCGGATTCGGCTTTCAACCCTGCAAGCCTTAGAAAAAGACCAATTCCATCTTCTGCCGGCGGAGGCTTTTATCCGCGGCTTTCTGCGCAACTATGCCAGGTTCATCCACCTGGATCCAACCGATGTCATCGCCGCCTACCAAAACCAGATGGAGGCTAAAAGAAACCAGGCGCTGAATGAAAAATTCGAAAATCTCCCTTCCGCCTCTTTTCCAACACGTTTTTTTAAATCTCTCTTTGATTTCCTGGCCACGCTCATGGGAGCCTCCCCTGCTTTTCCCGTAGGCAGAGCCACCTTCCCCCCCAAAGATTGACCATCCTGTAAAGCATCCATTTGTTTTGTTTCTAAAATTTCCGTTGTTGTTTGGGTCATCCCGGAGGTTTTTGGCAGATCCCCGGTTGCCAATCTTTGTATCAGTTTAGAGTTTTGAAAAAATGGCGGCAAGGTCTCTGTTTGGCCCCCGGGCCCTGGATTCCCTTGGCCCTAATGACACACCTTTCTTCAAAGAACTAAAGTGTTACCAATCTTTAATGGGCGCCCACCTTCACTTTCCATTTTGGTTCATGATTTCAGGATGATGGTCAGAACCCGGCCCGGACGGGAGGGGGAATCTCTCAGGAGCACAAAGCAGTATTCCTTTCATGGGTAAGGGCGGGGCTTCCGCCGAAGATGCCCTGCCCTCCTTCGATCCCGCCTTTTCTTTGCGGAAGAAAAGTACGGCTATTGTCCAATCTTTTTCCCGCCGGTGCTCCCTCTTTCATCCCCCTCCCGTCCGGGCTTCGTCTATTACCATGAATTCATCAATTTATTGAAAAGTGAAGGTGAGCAAGGCAACGGGGCAGCTTGATTATTTTTTCCCTCCTTGCTACACTGGCAAGCGTAGTCTAATCAAGTTCTTGATGAATTCCCGGCCCCAGGATTATGGATCGAAAAAGAATCGCTTCTGCTTTCCGCATAATAATTTTGCTCAACGTGATTCTATTGTTGTTTGTGAGCGGTTGCGCCAGCCGGCAGCCGATTCCCCAACAGAGGGCGCGGGCCATCGAGCTTGATCGCAAGGGGGCAGAGCATTTTCATCAAGGACAATACGAAAGGGCCATAAGTTTCTTCCAGAAAGCCCTGCAAGCGTACGAGTCCATAGACCACCGCGAAGACGTCGCCCTCAGCCTTAATAATCTGGGCACAGTCTACCAGTCAACCGGAGAGCACCTTCGCGCCCTCGATTTCTTCCAGCGGGCTTTTGCCATCAACTCCGGGATCGGGAATGAAGAAGGCCAATCATTGAACCTGAATCATATCGGCATTGTCACCCTATCTCTGGGGAAGCCCCAGGCAGCTCTGGAATTTTTTCAGAAATCACTGGCTATCGAGGAGAAAAAAGGAAAAGTCCAGGGTCAGGCCATACGCTGGAATAACATGGGGCTGGCCTACCGGGGGCTGGGGCAGGATAATCAGGCTCTGGATTGCTATCTCCGGGCTAAAAAAATCAACGAAGGAATAAGACATTTCCCGGGAATCGCTGACAACCTGGCCAATCTCGGAGCCCTCTATGAATCCCGGAAAGACTGGCCAAAAGCCCTCGAGGCCTTTCAAGGCGCTCTGGAAATGGATAAAAAAGTGGAAAACTCCAGGGGCATCTCCACAGACCTGGCCAACCTGGGAAGATTGTATGAGGCCCTGGGAGAGCGGGAGAAGGCGCTGGATCATTACCTGCGGGCCTGGCGGGTGAATGAGTATCTCGGCTGGAAAGAACGGATCCTCCAGGACCTTTCTAAAATTGCGGCCATCTACGAAACTTTAGGAAAACCTGAAGAGGCTGAAAAATTCCGCAAACGAGCCCAGGAATTGGCTGCTGCTCCAAAGGAAAAATGAGGATTCCCGCCCCCCTTTCGCCCAATTCGCAGAATGCGAGCCTCCATAAGCTCTTTTATCCCGACAGGATTGCTGTGGTTGGGGTATCGCTTAACACAGAGCATTCCCCGGCCTTCTTAAAATTTCCGGCCCCGTCGAGGGCACGCTGCTGTAAAAAATAATCTATGCCCGATTTCAAGATCATCTGTGAATTCACCCCCAAAGGCGACCAGCCCCAGGCCATCAAGAAGCTCACCCAGGGCGTGAATCAGGGTCAGCCCCATCAAGTCCTTCTCGGCGTTACCGGCTCCGGCAAAACTTTCACCATGGCCAATGTCATCGAGCAAGTCCAGAAACCCACGCTGGTCATCGCCCCTAACAAAACACTGGCGGCCCAACTCTTCCAGGAGTTTCGCGCTCTTTTCCCCGAAAGCGCCGTGGAATACTTCGTCAGCTACTACGATTACTACCAGCCGGAAGCCTACCTCCCCACAACCGACACCTACATCGAGAAGGACGCATCCATTAATGACCTGATCGACAAGATGCGCCATTCAGCCACACACTCCGTCCTTACCCGGCGGGATGTCATTGTGGTGGCTTCGGTATCCTGCATCTACGGATTAGGCTCGCCAGAAGCCTACCAGGGGATGATCGTCCTGGTCGAAGATCAAAAGGAAGTCTCCCGGGATGACGTCCTGGCCCGTCTGGTGCAAATCCAGTACCAGCGTAACGATTATGACTTTCACCGCGGCGCCTTCCGCGTGCGCGGCGACGTGCTGGAAATATTTCCGGCCTACGAAGAGGACAAGGCCATCCGGGTAGAATTTTTCGGGGACCTGGTGGAGTCCATCTCGGAGATCGACCCGCTGCGAGGAAAAGTTTTGCGCAAACTGCGGCATGTGTACATCTTTCCCGGAAGCCACTACGTCACCCCGCAGGACCGGTTGCGCCAGTCCATCCAGTCCATCCGGCAGGAGCTGGCCGAGCGCCTGGAACAGCTACATTCCCAGCGGAAGCTCCTGGAAGCCCAGAGGCTGGAACAGCGCACCAACTTTGACATCGAGATGCTTAAGGAGATGGGTTACTGCACGGGGATTGAGAATTATTCCCGGCACCTGGATGGGCGGAAACCCGGAGATCCCCCATACACGCTTCTGGACTATTTTCCCAAAGACATCCTGGTTTTCATCGATGAGAGTCACATCACTGTCCCGCAGCTCAATGGCATGTACTGGGGTGACCGCACGCGCAAGGAGACCCTGGTAGATTACGGGTTCCGCCTGCCTTCGGCCCTGGACAACCGCCCCCTTTCATTTGCAGAATTCCAGCCTCGCGTGCCCCGGGTGATCTATGTTTCGGCTACGCCGGCAGGTTACGAACTTGAGAAGGCGCAGGGCCGCATCGTTGAACAGATCATCCGCCCCACCGGACTTATAGACCCTAAGGTGGAAGTTAAACCGGCCCGCTATCAGGTGGATGATCTCCTGGGCGAGATCCGCGCCCGCGCGGCCAGAGGAGAGCGCGTTTTGGTTACCACCCTGACCAAGCGGATGGCCGAAGACCTCACTGCGTACTATGCCGAACTCGGCTTAAAGGTCAAGTATTTGCATTCCGACGTGCACACCCTGGAACGGATGGAGATTATCCGCGACCTGCGCCTGGGAAAATTCGACGTTCTCATCGGCATCAATCTGCTGCGCGAAGGGCTGGACCTGCCGGAAGTCTCCCTGGTAGCTATTCTGGACGCGGATAAAGAAGGCTTTTTACGTTCGGAAACTTCCCTTATCCAGACCTTCGGGAGGACTGCCCGGAATGTCTCCGGGCAGGTGATTCTCTATGCCGACCAGGTCACGAATTCAATGAGGAGGGCCATCGAGGAAACTTTCCGGCGGCGGAAAATCCAGGAGGCCTATAACCGCAAGCAGCGGATCACGCCCGAGACCGTCAAGAAGGCCATCCCGGATATCTTGCAATCCATCTACGAGGCCGACTATGTTACTGTTCCCCTAACTGCCGAGCAGCCCGGCGATTATGTCTCCCTCTTTGAGATTCCCAAACTGGTGTCCCGCCTGAAAAAAGAGATGCGCGAAGCCGCAGCCCAGCTTGATTTTGAAAAAGCAGCGGGCCTGCGGGACCGGATAAAATCCCTGGAAGAAAGGGAGATGGAATATAGATAGATTGCAGATTGAAGATATAAGAGATCAGATATCAGAGTGAACCCAAACGTTGCCTAAATATTCGCATATCGCAGGTTCGTCATTCCCGCGAAAGCGGGAATCCAGAACGAAAGACTGGATTCCGGGTCAAGCCCGGAATGACAGAAGCTAAACTTCTCTGGTAGTGATATCCAGTGAACGCATGCTCATGAACCGCCAATGCAATACTACAAACGATTCTCATGGTTCATCCGTATCAATTTATGCAACTGATGAGTGAAGATTTGAAATCTGAAATCTCAAACCTGAAATCTAAAATTATCGTTATGGAACTTACGTCTTTAGAAGAACATATCCAGGGCCTGCCCCCAAGTCCCGGCGTTTACCTGATGAAAGACAAAGAAGGAAATGTCATTTATGTGGGCAAGGCCAAAAACCTGCGCCACCGGGTGAGGACGTACTTCGGCAAGTCCGGAGATGCCCGTTACTCTTTGCGCTTCCTTATGCCCAAAGTTCATCAAGTGGAAACGCTGCTCACCGATACAGAGAAAGAAGCCCTGGTCCTGGAAAACACTCTGATCAAGAAACACCGGCCCCGCTACAATATCAATTTTAAAGATGACAAGACTTTTTTCAGCCTCAAGTTCAGCCCCACCGAAGAATTTCCCAGGCTCTCTTTAGTGCGGAAAGTGAAGCGGGATGGAGCCCGTTATTTCGGCCCCTTCTCCTCCAGCGCCGCGGTCAAGGAAACCCTTAGACTCATGCAGGTAATGTTCCCTTTGCGCACCTGCCGTGAGACCAGCTTCCGCAACCGTTCCCGTCCCTGTCTTAATTTCCAGATAAAAAAATGCCTGGGACCTTGCTGCGGGTTTATCTCCCAGGAGAAATACGCGGACCTGGTCCAGGAAGTCCTTCTCTTCCTCGAAGGCAAGAACTCCCAGTTGGTCAAACTTTTACGCGTCAGAATGATGGCGGCTGCAGAAGCCTTGCATTTCGAGGAAGCTGCCCGTATTCGCGACCAGATCCTTTCCGTCGAACAAACCCTGGAGAAACAGAAAGCCGTCTCCCAGACCTGGACCGATCAGGATGTGTTCGCCTTCCACCGCCAGGGCAACGCCTGGGAATTTCAGGTTCTCTTCTTCCGCCGGGGCTTGCTGATCGGGAACAAATCATTTCATTTTTCCCGTCTGAACCTGCCTGCTGAAGAAGCCCTCTCCGCCTTTATCCAGCAGTATTACGCCCAGGACGCATCCATGCCCCAGGAAGTCCTCCTTCCCCTGCCTATAGAAAATGACCGGCTGCTTTCCGAATGGCTCTCTGAAAAAAAAGGAGAAAAGGTGAAAATTTTCACCCCGCAGAGGGGTGAGAAGAAACATCTGCTGGAGATGGCCCGGAAGAATGCCGAGAACGCCTTTAATAAGAAGGTTAGCGAAGAAGAAACTCTTGCCTTGACACTTAAGGAACTGCAGGAAAAACTCAGATTAAAAAATTTACCGCGGCGGGTGGAGTGTTTCGACATTTCCAATCTCCTGGGCACGCTGGCCGTGGGATCGATGGTGACCTTCCTGGAAGGGAGTCCTGATCGATCCGGGTACAGGCATTTTAGGGTTCATGCCCCTTCTTTTCCGGATGATTATGCCATGATGTATGAAGTCTTAAAACGCCGGTACAGTAAACTGGATGCCGAGAAAGAAAAACCGGATCTCCTCATCGTGGACGGGGGCAAAGGGCAGCTAAACGTGGCCTTGACGGTTCTATCCGAGCTTAAGCTGCAGGGCATCCCGGCCATTGGCCTGGCCAAAGAAAAGGATCGGGGCCTTAAGAAAAATGCAGGGAAAGTTTCGGATAGGATTTACCTGCCCAATGTAAAAGACCCCATCCTCATCCCTTCTTATTCAGCATCCCTGCGTTACCTGCAAAAGATCCGCGATGAGGCCCACCGGTTTGCCATCGCCTATCACAAGAAGCTGCGAGGGAAGCAGGGCCTGCAAACGATCCTCGACGAAGTCCCGGGAATCGGGGCTGTCAAGAAGAAGACCCTGCTCAAGAGTTTTGCCAGCCCGCAAAAAATCCAGGAAGCTTCCGTGGAAGAATTGAGCCAGGTCCACCCCTTGACTCCAAAGGATGCTCAGGCTATTTTTGAATTCTTGCATTTAGGGAATACCTTTAATGGGCAGCGTCAAGAAGGCCAGTAAAAACGAAATTGGATGGTCCAAAAAAAATTAGATTTTCTTAGAGAGGGCGGACATGGAAGATTTCACTCTGCAATGGCAGACAGAAGACGGGCTGACGTTGGCCGTGAGAAGATGGCAGCCGGAAAGAGATCCCAAAGCGGTCATCTGTTTGGTTCACGGCCTGGGCGAGCACGGCGGACGCTATCATCATCTGGGGGGTTTTCTAAAAAGGGCCGGCTATGCCCTCCTGGCCTTCGATCTCCGCGGCCACGGCCGCTCTCAGGGGCAACGGGGCTATGCCCCAAAATTCCGGGCTCTGCTGCAAGATATCTCCCTCTCCCTTAAGGAAGGCCAAAAGCTCTACCCGGAACGCCCTCTTTTTCTTTACGGCCACAGCATGGGCGGGATGCTGGTCCTTAATTATTTCCTGCGCCATCACCCAAAGCTGGCCGGGGTGATAGTCACCAGTCCCCTCTTGCGGACGGCCTTTGCGCCTCCGCTCTGGAAAGTAGTTATGGGCAGGATCATGTATTACCTGTGGCCCACCCTTTCCCTGGCCAATGAGCTGGATTGCCAGGGTATCTCGCGGGATCCTGAAGTTGTCCATGCCTATAAAAATGACCCCCTGGTGCATGACCGCCCTACCCCCCGTTTGGAGATAGACATTCTCCGGGGAGGATTGTGGGCCCTGGAGCGCGCCAACGAGTTTACCCCCCCTTTTATTAATGCATGGCGATGCTGATTCCATTGTATCTGCAGGGGCGAGCGCCGAATTTGCTTTAAGGGCGGGAAACTGTTGCACTTTAAAAATCTGGCCTGGCTTATATCATGAGCTCCATAATGAACCCGAAAAAGACCAGGTCCTTTCCAACCTCCTGGGGTGGTTGGACAAGAAAGATCAATTAGCAATTAGCAATGATCATTGAATATTGATAATTGACCATTGACCATAAACTCGATGAAATCAAAGGGAACCTGTTGAGAGAAGATTACCGATGGCGGTTTCATAAAAAAGTCAACCTTGATGGTTTCGTAAAAAGTCGTCACTCGGTGAAAACCGGAGTCCAGAGAATTGATAACTATTTGAAAAGACTGGATTCCAGCTTTCGCCGGAATGACGGAAAACAGCATTTAAATACTTTTTAAGAGATCATCAACCTTATCTTTGAGTCGGGAGGACGATCATGAAAATTCTGCGATTTTCGGTTTTGTTGGTTATTCTTTTTTGGTCTGCCAATCTTTTTGCCGGGGAGAAGGTTCTCACCATCATTCATACCAATGACCTGCATTCCCACCTCCTGGGATTTTCCCCCAACATTGATTACCGCCCTGATGTTACCGGGGGTGATGACACCCGGGGAGGATGGGCCAGGATCGCCACGATTTTAAAACAGGAGAGGGAGAAGAGAAAGAACCCCGTACTCGTTCTCGATGGGGGGGATTTTCTTATGGGGTCCCTCTTCCATATGATTTCCCGTGAGGAAGCCGTGGAACTCCGCTTGATGAAGGAGATGGGATATGACGCCGTTACCTTAGGCAACCATGAGTTTGATCTCAAACCAAGAGGCCTGGCCCAGATCCTTCAATCGGCAGAGGCCAAAGGAGGAATGCCGAGCATTGTTTTCTCCAACGCCATCTTCAGCAAGGAGAGCGACCGGGATGATACCCTTGAGGGAGCGTTTAAAAAGGGCCTGGTAAAGCCTTATATGGTCGTGGAGAAGGGCGGGATGAAGATAGGAATTTTTGGTCTGATGGGAAAAGACGCTGCTGAAAAGGCCCCATTCGCCTCGCCCGTAAAGTTTAAGAACCCAGTGGAGACAGCCAAAGAGATGGTGAAAGTTTTGCGGGAGAAAGAAAAGGCGGACATGGTGATTTGCCTCTCCCACAGCGGTTTGAGTAAGAACAAAGCCCGCTCGGAAGACGAGATCCTGGCGAGGGAAGTGCAGGGCATCGATGTCATCGTAGGAGGACACAGCCATACCCGGCTGGACAAACCCCTCACCGTAAATTCTACGCTTATCCTTCAGGCGTCAGCTTATGGGAAGTGCGTAGGCGTACTGGATCTTCTCCGGGATCAGGGAAAGGCCAAACTGAAAGATTACCGACTCATCGACATCGACAGCGCAATCCCCGGCGATATGGCCCTTCAGAAAAAGATTGATTCTTTTATAGACGCCATTGATCAGCGTGTCCTGAAAGAGGTTCATCTCAGCTCGAACAAGATAATCGGCAAGACCGCTTTTGACCTCAAGATCATCGAGGAGGAGTCTCCTCTCGGCAACTTAATCGCTGACTCCATTCGCTGGTATGTGAACAAGTATGACTTCGACCCCAAAGATCCGAAGACCAAGGTGGTCGTAGCCATTGAGTCCAATGGCGTCATCCGTGATGATCTCCTTAAGGGCAAAACAGGGGCCTTAGCCGTAAGCGATGTTTTCCGCTCCATCCCTCTGGGTATCGGCATGGACGATACCATGGGCTATCCACTGATTAGCTGCTATCTTTACGCCTCAGAGATCAAGAAGGCTTTAGAGGTCCTGACCAGCGTATATCCGAGCAAGGGAAGCTCTTATTTTCTGCAGGTGTCGGGGCTGAAATTCACCTACAACCCCCGGCGGGTTATTTTTGACCGGGTGACCAATATCTGGCTGGGAAGCGAGGAGGAAGGATACGTAACTTTGGATTATTCCGCATCCAACCAAAACCTCTACCGGATCGCTGCCAATATCTACAACACCACGTTCCTCAAGATCGTGGGCAAGTATACCTACCAGATTTTGAATATCGTTCCCAAGGACCGGAATGGGACGCCGGTGGCTGATCTGGCCGCCTTCCGGGTTGATGGAGATAAAAACAAGGACGGGATTCAAGAACTCAAAGAGTGGATCGGCGTTATGGAATATATCAAGAGCTTCCCCGATACAAACGGTGATGGCCTTCCCGATGTTCCGGAAAAATACAAGGGCCAACTGGGAAGGATCGTAAAGGAAGCCAGTTTGAATCCGGTCTCTCTCTTGTCAAGGGGAACAATAGTAACCTGGGCGGCCTTTTCCGCCATTGTCGCCGTATTGCTCCTCCTCACTCTAATCGTGAGATTTACCGTGAAGAAGGTAAGAAAAAGGCGCTAAAAAACACCCTTGGTAAATTGACATTTGATGAAGTGCCGCCATTGCCATGCCCTATTACCCACCATAATTACAGGCGGACAGGGCAGGTGATTGGTGGTAATTTTTTCCTTGACATACAGATCCGTTCTTGATACTCCTAAAGCGGGTTCATACCCGTTTTTGTTGATAGCTTTTTCAAACCAGCGAACGTGATGCAACTTTGCTTGCCCCATAACTCGAATCAACTGTAACCTTAAGCTTTACAGTGGGGATATATGGAGAGGACCATCCGGAAGCTACCTTCCTTTGGCCGGCAAGGGGTCAAATTGCCCCCTTGCCGGCTCTTTCATTATAATCAACTATAATCAAGTTGCCCCAAAACCATTTCTTAACAAGAGGAGTGTTTCATGAGCAAGGCAGTCATCACAGCGGCCATTACCGGGTCCATCCACACCCCCACAATGAGTCCTTACCTTCCCATCACGCCGGACCAGATAGCCGATAATGCCATTCAAGCTTACGAGGCAGGAGCAGCAGTGGCGCATATTCATGTGCGCAACCCGCAAACGGGGCAGCCCTCACCTGACCCGGAGCTCTTCAAAGAAGTTCTCAGCCAAGTGAAAAGCAAATGCGACATGATCATCTGCACTACTACCGGCGGAGGGTTGGGCATGACTCCGGAACAAAGGCTGACAGTGGTCTCCACTTTCAAGCCGGAGTTGGCCTCCTTTAACATGGGATCGATGAATTTCGGCCTTTTCCCCATCCTGGAGCGGATGAAGGATTTCAAGTTCCCCTGGGAGAAACAGTATTTGGAATTTACCGAGGATCTGATTTTTCCGAATACCTTTAAATCAATGAGAATTTTTCTCAAGGTCTTCAATGAAAATGGGACCAAACCGGAGTTGGAGGTTTACGACGCTGGGATGGTCGACAACGTTGCTTTTATGATCCAAAGCGGCCTTTTGAAAACCCCGGTTTACCTTCAATTCGTTCTGGGCATCCTGGGAGGCATGGCCGCCAATATTCAAAATTTAGTCTTCCTGCATGAATCCGCATGCAGGCAGATTGGAGAAAAGAATTTCGTCTGGTCGGTCTGCGCTGCCGGAATAAACCAAATGCCCATGTGCACAACGGCCCTGCTCATGGGGGGCAACGCCCGCGTGGGGATGGAGGATGCTCTGCGGGTGAGCAAGGGCGTACTGGCCAAGAATAATGCCGAATTAGTGGAAAAAATCGTGCGCATCGCCCGGGAGTTCGGGCTTGAGCCCGCTACGCCAGCGGAGGCGCGGAAGATTCTCGGATTGAAGGGCCTGGACAAAGTCGCCTATTAACTGGAGATGCGACGGGAAAAAGGGAGTCGGATAGAAGGAGGGAACAGAAGAAGTTCCCCCCGGCGCGTTATCCGGAAACTTGCTTCTTCCCTTCCCCGGCGCCCCCAACCAACCTTAACTTCCCTGGGGCTGCCTCTTGGGAAGATATCTTTGGTCAGGGCCGAGGCAGGGCCGAGGTACCGGACGCCTTAGAAGGTGGAAGGCTTTGTTTTTATTGAATGCGGTTAGCAAATCTTATTAGATGTAAGGGCAGGGGGTTGGGGGACGAGGCATGTGGTGGCTCGGTGCAACAATCGCGAGTTCTACTTCGCCGCACGAGGGGAGTTTGAAATCGGTGGACGAGCCAGCGTGCCGTAGGCAGCCCCGAGTTCTTAAAACCCCATCATCCATGAGGCAGGAGACAAGGAATCATTCTTCTACCTGAACACATTCGAAAGGTTGGAAAATAAAAGGTGTCCGGTACCCCCTTGCAATCATACGCCGCAAAATGAAATGAAAGGTGTTATCAAGAATAGTGATTTTATTCATGAAAGACCTCCTTCCCCGATCAACTTTCCTATCCACCCCCTTAGGCAAATACCCAGCAATGATTTCTGAAGGATTTTAAGACTTGCCCTGGCGGTAGCCATCACCTTTCTTTGCTTCGGCCTGCTGGTGGCGGCGCTCTTCTCCCGCCCGGGCGAGCGCTTCGCGGTTACTGTCGTCGACCCGCATGAAAGCGACTCGCCACTCCTCGTTGCCCCAGCGAAACGGCGTCTGAACCGTGGTGCGGGGCATCCAGGCCCTTGCCAGCAGATCAAGAGCAGTTCCTACGATCGAGTGCTGCATCTTTGTGTCCCAGGGCTTCCCGCAGGGGTTTCCCAGCGGGAAGTCGGTGAAGACGAAGCGGGCGACGCCGCATTCCTCGACGATGTCGCGAGCCGAGCCCAATACCACCGTAGGCATGCCGTTTTCTTCGAGGTGTCGGGCGACCAGACTCACGGTCTGGTGGCATACCGGTCAGAGTGCCGAGAGGAGCAGGGCGTCTACACCATCCTCACGGCACCACTCAAGGATCTGCGGGGCGTCCCGCAACGACGTCCTGCCCTGGCTGTAGTCGGTGGGGACCCCATAGAAGCGGGCCGACACCGACCCGATTCGCCTGGCAGCAGCGTACTCGGATAGACGGTTCAGTGGCAGGAAACTATCGACGTCGTCAGTGTGGGTTGCGCCTTTGTCCCAGAACAGGTCGGCAGTGAACATGCGCCTCGGGGCCGGATTTGCCGCCAGCGCGTATAATTCCCTGATTTTCCGCCGGCCCTGTCCTTCGGCTTCGGCCTCCATTTTGCCTGCGGTCGTCACCAACCCTACCCGGCACTCGGAGAGCGGTTTCTTAAGAGGAGTGAAGGGGGCGTCGTCGTGGTGGGCCCAGGTATACGGCTGGGAGTAGCCCTGCGCAGCATAGTACTCCCGGCTGCGGTCAATATAGCTCACGAATGACCGGTATGGCCGGCGCTGATTCATGGGGGACCTCTTCTATTAAAATTCTTCTGCTTCCCGAATGGATTCTACTTTTCTCTTATTCCGGTAAAATTGTATGAAATTGAGGGGAGTAAGTCAAGGTAATGGTTACCCCGATCATCTTGGCCAAATCCTTCTGAATAGTTCTTGTTTCAGCCTCCATTTTTTGATACGCTTTTCAAGAATTACGGCGGGGTTCCGGTAGGTTCAAGTTTGTATCATGTATCCCTTGCGTTATAAATAAGGACTTAGGCGATCGTACCGGAGGCTGAAAGCTAAAATATGAATGTCTTGCGCTATGTATTCGTCCTATTTAGCATTTTATGTACCTGTGCTAGCTATGCAGGAGGTCCTGCGAAAACAGAACTTACTGAATACGGGTTTATCGCTGATTTCTACTATACAGTTGGTGCACCAAAGAAATTGGGAGTGCTGGTTATTGGTGGCTCCGAAGGCGGTAAACCGGAGTATTTAGCCAGGCCCATTGCCGCAAGAGGCTTTCCGGTCCTCGCCTTAGCCTACTTTAAAGTCCCGGGCACGCCAGAATACCTCGATATGATTCCTCTGGAATACTTTGATAAACCAATTGAATGGCTTATGAATCATGAGCAGGTACAGCTATTTCTGCCAGTTAAAATGGGCCTATAACGAATTTTTGGGGGGCTAAAAAGGCTGTATTCCCCAAGATTTTAGGGCGAGAGAAAAGCGACATTACCTTCCGGGGTACATCTGGTATATCACCGATCGTTGCCATTAACGAGAATTCTTCTTCAAATTTTAAAAGGATAGGCATCGATGGCTGCAGTGGTTTAATCAAGCCAGGAAGCGATATGGCTTGACGATCCTGAAGTATTTGGTCACGTCCAAACATAATTGAGAAAGTGAAAAACTTATTAGACTTCCGGGCGAGAGGGAGAGAAGTCATAGAAGGCTTTGAGGGATTTGTTTTGGGAGAGAAGAGGCCTGCTGGCTATAAGGCGTTTTTCGGGGCCTAAAAAGACGATATAGGCCCTGAAAATACCTCTCGCCGGGACATTAACACTTAATAATCAACAACATACCTTGGCCCGACCCCGCAGACCGCAGGATTGGCGACGAACATCGTTTCCTGAAACTGCTGCTGATTTAGATTGCCAGGTTTGACGTTTAGCACGGAAAAATCCTTCCCATAGCGGTCGAGGTAAAAGTATCGGTATGAATAATCAAAGACGATGGCCTTCGCATATTCCTCAAGTGTTTCTTGATTGCTTTCATTCAGTATCTGTCCGAAGGTGGCGCTGTATTCGAAAACAAAACCGTTCTCTGCGATTCTGTTTCTCAGCTTTGCCCACTTTTGCTCCTCTGATTTCTTCCCCTTATGCCCCTCATCCACAAAAAGAAGGTTCTGCCCCTCAAAAACTTCTACGGGAAGGGTCACGCCCCCTCCTTTTTTCTCTTCCACCAGTTTTGTCATCTCCAGGATCAGCATCCCTTTCTCTCCCGGCAGGAGGCCCACATTGCTCAAATTACCGCCGTAGAGTCTGTACGGGATGCCGCTTTTCTGAAGCTCTTCAGCATGCTGCCTGGAAAGACCTTCGTTAGGTGTGATCATGATGATGTTATCGGGAGAAAAAAGTTTATACCGAAGGAACTGGTAATAATTGATATGAAGCAGCAAGGTCTTTCCGGACCCCGTTGCCATCCAGAAAGCAAGTTTTTTCAGGTCATCTTCGGTGAAATTCCTTATTCGGTCGCCAAGATCGTTCTCACGACAATAACTGTCGAGGAATATATTCAGATCACTCAATAACCCCTTTTTTCTATTCTTTAGTTCGTCGAGATAAATCTCAGCGAAAAGGACGGCCAGGTACTGGAAGTATTTCAGGATAATCTTGGGTTCCCGTCTGGCATTGATTCTCGCCACGTAACCACGGATGTTCCCATCGTAGTGGAGAAGTATCTCTTCGGATAATTTGCCCCTTTGCAGATCGGGCAGAGAACGTAGCACATTGACAAAATAACTCCGCCCATCTGAGTCATCACCCACGGGCTTCTCGGCCAATTCTTTCTGTAAATCCCTGACTTCGACAACGCCAAACAGGGAAAGAAGGTATTTATTGAGGATAAGATATTTTTCAATCTTCATAGAGGTGTTAACTCCCCCTTTCCTCCTCTTAATTTAAGAGGGGGTATGTACCTCCCCTTAAGATAAGGGGAGGTTAGGTGGGGTTATGAGTCTTTGTATTGATGGCCGCCATGTATGGACTATTTTGAGATTCTTAATAAAACTCTAATTGAGTGAAAACATTTTGACAAAATTCCCTCTAACTCCCCTTTGCTAAAGGGGAGAGCTTAGTATTATCCCCCTTTGTCAAAAGGGGGAAATGTTTCTCCTCCCTTTGGCAAAGGGAGGTGGGGAGGGATTTTTCAAAATGACTTCAAACAGCAAAATTGATACTTGGTTCCTCCGGGTATTTAATGCGTAATCTCCCCTTAACATAAGTATAAACCCCCTCTATTCCACCCCTTAAATTAAGGGGGGATGAAGGGGGGTTACTTTCAGGCCCAGTGCAGACAGGACGCTTTCCATATCAAGCAATACCTCATTGTCCCAAAACCGTATGACCTCGATCCCCTTTGCCTTCAGATATTCTGAACGAACCGCATCATACTCCTTACGCTCGCACTGGTTATGCTGCCCGCCGTCCACCTCTACTGCGAGTTTTATGGTCGGACAGTAAAAGTCCAAAATATAAGGCCCGATGCTGTATTGGCGGAAAAATTTCATTCCATAGAACTGCTTGCTTCGGAGGTGCGCCCAAAGGACCTTCTCCGCCTCAGTCTGATTACGCCTCAGTTCCCGTCGCCGTTGCTTTAATGCTGGATCATTCCGAAGGAATTTCATAACTCCACCATAACCCCCCTTCATCCCCCCTTAACTTAAGGGGGGAATAGAGGGAGAAAGCACCCACACAAAAGCCGGAAGAACTTGATACTTATTAACGGTCTCAAAATAGAAAAGACATCGATTTGTAAAATCCCTCCTGACCTCCCTTTGCTAAAGGGAGGGATTACCCCTTTTATACCCCCCCATTCCCCCCTTACCTTAAGGGGGGGTAAGGGGGGTTACGAAAGGTTTTCCAATGCTCATGTCAATTCAATTATGAGACTGTTAATATAAAGAATTTACCATCAATGCCTTGAATTCTGGTTCGATGGAACGAATCTCGACAACATGATCGCCAAATGCCGGGGTGAGAACACTCTGGCCGTTCACATAGACAATCTGAGGCGACCAGGGATCAAGCTCTTCCATGATGAATTCCTTATCTTTCTTGAAATCCGCCTGCGTCCACTCATCGTCATATTCACGCCAGACAACGGCAACGGCCCGGTTCTCTTTCTCGCCAAGTGTAAAAAGATATTTCTTTCCCCTATTCTTCCGAACCTTCACTTTATTCACTTTCAGCCCAAGGAGATAATTGAAGGTTTCGGGTATATCCACAACCACCTCCTGTGGCTCACCCACCTCCTCCAGATTCACCCTGAGCTTATAAGAGAAGGGTTTCTTGAGATGCTCTATGTTGAGTAAACTAGGGTTGCCTTTGGTCTCGAAATCCAGAAAGTATTTGAGCAGATAATCATCACCGAAGAGTTTCTGGGCGGTTTTATCAGGCACGAGTTCAAGGTTGTCAAGGGCATCTTCGTATTGTTCAAGGTATTGGTATTTGAGGAAATGGCTAACTCCGTTTGCATTTTGTGGTTTTCCATCTTCCCAGTCCGAAGTATATACAACTTTCTTAATGCGGGATAAGATAATTGAGTCAAAATGATTTGCCATTTCTATCAGAACATATCTTCGCCTGGTTGCTTCTAAGGTATTTAAGCTAATGACTGCGTGTGCGCTTGTACCAGAACCGGCAAAAAAGTCTAACATGTATTCATCAGGATTCGTGGTAAGTTGCATTGCTCTCTGGATCAATGCAGTCGGTTTTGGGGATTGGAATATTCTATTTCCCATTGTTTGATCTAGAACTTGCTGCGCATAATCGGTACGCATTTCTTTCTCAGTCCAAATACTCTTTGGAATGTACGTGGCAATATCACCATTTCTATTTGCATAATCTTTCCGATAGATTTTCCACTTTCCGGTAACAATCCTACCTACAAGGAAATCTGCGTTTTTTTCGGCAAGCGGTCTTCCCCAGGTCCAACAGCCCTCAAAACCATCGCTCCATATCGGTAGAACTTCTATGAAATATTTCTGATTTATACAAGACACGCTGCCACTTCCTGGATCAACATACAGAGGATACCATAAATTGGGGCGGTTCCCCCTGTGAAACTGTCTATGAGTGTTGCGAAGTTCGAGTAAGCGATAACTTCCATGTTCGTCTATCTGATTATATTCTGAAAGTTGTTCATCACCTTTGGGTAACCCTAAGAATTCAGCTTTATCGCTTTTTGCGGCAATAAATAAATAGTCGTGAGAGGTTGCCAAATATCTGTCTTGTCCTCTGCCTTTAGGATTTGTTTGAATAACAGCTATTCCTACCTTATGTGGGAGAATGATGTCGAATACCTTTGCAAGATTATTAATCTCATTCTCATCAATGCTAGTGAATATAAAACCTCCGTCATTTAGGAGGTTCTTAGCGAGGCTAACCCGATTTTCAATCATACCTATCCATGAGGAATCTTTATAACGATCTCGATAAAGAAACTCATCATTCCCTGTGTTATAGGGCGGATCAATATAAATGCATTTCACTTTTTCTCTATACTTCCCCTGTAATAGATTCAACGCTTGCCAGTTCTCGCTTTTAATCAGCAGGCCGTCGAGAAGGTCGTCCAGGTCTGCGCTTTCCGTGAGACGTTCCAACAGCCTTTCCTTGAATTCCTCAGGGAAATGTTTCGTATCAATGGGGAGCTTCTTATCCTTCAGGTTTGCCATCGACTTGATCCCTTCAAATCCCAGTTCCTTCCATTCCTTTGCCTGTGCCTTATTTTTTAGAATTTCGGGATATAATTCCTCGGGGACGAGATCCGTGGTAATGACATACTCCGTCTTTAGAACAAACTTTTTCTTCTCCCAGAGCTTTTTCTGAAAATCCTCAATCTGGGAAAGAAAATCGATAATCTTCTCTCCGATTTCTCTGACAACTTTAGCCCTGGTGATGTGCTTATCGAAAAACCGCTCCTTCTCCAGGGTTTCAAGAGAAATTACCTCGGCCTTGATGAAGTAATCTAATTGTTCAGAAAGGAATCTCGTCAGGTTCTTGTGGATGAAATAATCCTTGGTATTCTTTGCGCTAAAGCGCCCTAATTGATAAAGGAGAAGCGGTTTATCATTCTTGTATGGTCCACCCAGGAAAGCCTTGAGATTAGCATCCTTCATTCCTTCGATAACGGATTCATGGATTTTGCCGTTTATCTTTTCCTGCCTGGATGTATTGCTGCCGCCCTCAACCCCGTATTTTTTGACTTCGCCACTACTCAGTTCACGGTATTGAAAGCGGATAATAAAGGTCTTTTCATCTTTTATTTCCCACGGGCTATCGTCATTCAGAACAAAGAACCGGGCCTTCGTTGCCTTGTTTGAGCCCAGCTCCTCTTTTGCCGTGACAGTGCGGAAGATGATCTTGAAGGTCTTGCCGGCATCCGTGAAAAAGGCATAGTCGCGAAAGAGGATGCCTGTCTTCGTATAATACTGGTCGCAGTTTGCCCAGTAGAGCTTTACTTCCTCGCCATTGTAGGGAATGGCATACTTGTGATTCTTGATGGAATAGCGGTATTGGGGAACGAAATCTCCTTCCTCATAATAGCGAGCAAAGAAATTATAAAGATCGTTGAAGACCTGCAGCTTTATCTCGTCAATGGTTTCCGCTTCTTCCTTTTGAGCTTTAATAGCGAGATAGTCCCTCCCGACAGGTGTTCCCTTAAAATCGTCCTTCAATTCCCCTGTGGCAAGAATGGCGGCCATCCCAAGGGTCTGTATTACCTTCTGTTTTGCATCCTCCAATTGAAGCCCAATGTTGTCCAGCCTCTCATCTTTGTGTACTGCAAAGACGTTCTCGACGGTATCTTTCAGATCCTCACGAATGAATTTCCCTATCTGATTCCTTTTGAAATTCAGAATCCTATAAATACCGAAATCCAGGTCAGACGCATCGAATTGAAAAAGCTTTTCAAGCAGTCCCTGAAATTTAAGAATTGCATCCATATATTACTCCATCCTGATTGGTTTAAAGGTTAGGCGCTTAGCGCCTCATTAATACAAACATGTTTGAGCTTCTTGCAAAAGTCCGTAATTCACCCTTCGACAGGCTCAGGGTGAACGGGCTTAGGTTGAAATTATTTAGTTTTTCCGTTCGTGGTGAGCTTGTCGAACCACAAAAAAATACTTTTGCAAGAGGCTCGTTTGTAAGAAGGAAATGTCTGCCGATAAATCCCCCCTTCCCCATTTTGAAGGTGTGAAAAAATCCCATTTTCACCCCCACCCTGTCCCTCCCCCATCAAGGGGGAGGGAATTT